>CAYGVS010000017.1:13920-21889 GCA_964353635.1 uncultured archaeon
AGATAAAGAAAGCCTTCGAGATAATAGAGAAGCGCACCAACAGGAACCCTGTCCAGGTGCTTGTGAAGGCCATAGAGAACTCGGCCCTCCTTGAAGAGGTCGCGGCCTACAGGATGGGAGGGATAATCGCCAGGCAGGCAGTAGTGGTGGCTCCCCAGAGGCGGCTGGACATGGCCTTACGCCACCTCACCCAAGGCATATACAAGAACAAGTTCAAGAACAAGACCCCTCTTGCAGAGGTGATTGCCAACGAGCTTCTGGCAGCCTACAGTGGGGAATCCAAATCCTTCGCAATCCAGGAGCGAAACCGAATCGAAAAAGAAGCAGAAGGCGCAAGGTAAACCGGATTTTTCTTGGAAAATCAGACCATATATTCATTATCATGTAATAGCTGCTTTTTCAGTTCCAACAAAGTTGGTTCCTTACCCACAGGGTAATTTGGTATGTGCACCAAACCTTTTAGAGCATGTCGTTTGGCTTCAAGATTATTATCCTTAATACCTCTTATTCTGTAAAAATCCCCCAAAAACTGATATGCTGGTTTTCTTTGCACAAAAAGGCCTTCCATAAAATCTAAATGACTATAACAAATATAAAGGATTTCAGAGAAAGAAGCAGAAGGGGCAATGTAATTAACAAGAATTTAACAAGAATTCACTGCCTATGCTTCTTTAGGAGCTTCTTCTCCACATACTCTACAGGAATCAATATAACAAGCACCAGCAATGCAACGGTTGCAGCAGCAAAATAAAGTCCGAATCCCACAGCCACTCCAATAGCCGCGGTTGTCCATACAAGCGCGGCAGTAGTCAGTCCCGATACCTTATCCGGTCCCCTGAAAACCACAGCAGCTCCCAGGAATCCAATCCCTGATATTACTCCTGACACAGCCGATGTTATATTCAGGCTTACTGTTGCTACAGTGAAGAGCGCAGAACCAAGGCACACTATGGAAAACGTTTTGAGCCCAGCAGCGCTCTTATTCAGCTCCCTCTCCAATCCGATAAGCAGCCCGAGCCCGGTGGCTATCAGGAGCTTGATTATGATGTCCGCTTCCATGGCGGATATTTCGAGGACCATGATGATTATTGAAGCAGCGGATTAAATACTTTCACTCCCACCTCTTAACAACCGTCGCCCCGTCCTCGTTCTTGTTCCTCTCGAGCTTGTAGAGCACTCCCTGCACACCCTCGGATATACGCTCGTCATGCGTGATTATGAACACCTGCTCCGCGAAGGAAGGCATCTTCTCCTGCAGGATGTCCACGAACTGGGAGATGGCATTGCTGTCCAGGTTGTGCGTGGGCTCGTCCAGGATGAGCCAGCACAGGTTGGGTATGAAGGCAAGGGAGAAGGCGATGCGCAATGCAAGGCATGCCATTGAGCGCTCGCCCCCAGATGCTATGCCATCCACGCTTATCCAGCCTTCGCTGCCTTTCATCTGGAGGATGTAATCCTTGTCCACTAAAAGCCTGATGCCTGTGTAGTCCGCATAAGGGTAAAGCTCGCTCCAAATTACGCTCATAATCTGGTTGACTGTCTTGAGGAACTCGTCGCGAAGCTGGTCCTGGGTGGCCTTGAGGGCCTTTACGAAAGTCTGGAGGGAGTCTATGGCAAGGCCGTCCTTTAGTATCTCCGACCTGTAATCCTCCAGGAGCTTGTTCCTCTGCTTCAGGTCGCGCAGGATTTCCTCCCTGTCCAATATGCGCTCCCTGATGGAATCGAGCCTCACCTCGAGCCCTCTCTGCTCTGCAAACCTTTCCTGCAGGCTTTGGCGCAGTTCCTTTGCGTTGGTCTTTGAAAGCTGCGCTCCAACCTGCTCAAGGCGGGACTCTACATCATGCCTTCTGGATTCCTTCTCCTGCAGCCTCTTCTCCCATTCAAGGATGAGCCTGGCGTCAGAAGCTGAGTGCACAAGCTTCTCCCTCTCTGAGATGGCCCCCCTCAGATGCTTCTCCAGTGACGTCACATCAGCATTAAGCGAGGTGATGCTCTGCTGGTAATCATGGAGCCTTATGTCCAGGCCTCTCCTTTCCTGCTTCCTGCACTTTATGAGGTTCTGCTTCTTCTCTTCTGTTATGGGGCTGTCGCACACAGGGCAATGAGCGGTCAGCTTTCCCAGGTCCTCAATCGCCCTGTCGGCCATGTCTATCTGGGCATCAATAGTAGCCAGAAGCCTCTTCTGCTCGTTCAGCAGCTCGCGCTTCTTGTGTATCTCCTGCTCAAGCCTCTTTATATCAGCTTCAGCAGCTCCGATGCGCTTGGCAGGGTCATCCAGTTCCCTGCCTTTAATATCCTCTCTCTTGTTCTTCAAAGAGGAGGACAGCTCGTTCATCGCGGACTTCACTCCCTGAAGCTCTTTCTCAAGCCTGTTGTTCTCCAGTTCCAGATTCTCGAAGCCTGACAGGCTCTCAGAGATCCCCTTCTGCTCAGCCTTCAGGATCCCGATGCGCTCCTTCATTGGCCTGGCCTCCTCCTTGAGGTCCTCTATATCTCCCTGGATGTTCTGGATTCTGTCAGCAAGCATCTCCTTCTCGAGCTGCGCCACCAGCCGCACCTTCTCCTTAATGGTTGACGATATCCTGTTGGAAAGGGATACCGAGCTTTCCCTGGCATCCTCGAACCTGTCCACTTTGAGCATCTCGTCTATCTGCTGCATCCTTTGGCCTTTCCCAGCCCGCAGGAAGGAATCAAGGCCGTTCTGCTCTGAATACACCGCTCTGGAAAACAGCTCATAATCCATGTCAAGTATCTTTTCCACATACTCCGTTACCTTTGCCGGGCTGACATCAAGAAGCTTTCCGTCCTCCCTTATCTCCGCATCAGTGGTCCCCTTCTCAAGCTGGATAACGCGCCTTATGGAATAGGACTTCCCGTTCGCCTCGAACTCCAGCTCTATCTCAGCCTTGGCCCTTTTCTGAGGCTTCTTCATGAGCAGGTCGTCTATCACAATCTTCCTGGACTGCAGCGCAGGGAACGTCCCGTACAATGCAAAAGAAATGGCATCCATTATGGAGGTCTTGCCTGAGCCCATGATGCCGATGATTGCGTTCACTCCCTTGGAGAACTCCAGCTCCGAGTCCAGATGGGACTTCCAGCCCTTAAGGGAGATGCGTGTAATCATAGTCTTTCGCCTTGCTATTGGAAGTCGGCCGGACCGACTTCTTGCCACAATAAGATTGGTGAGAAGTTTTTTATTGGGAGAGGTTACCAGCCATTCTCGATTAGCTCGATTATTCTTTGAAAGGCGAATTTTTCATCTTTGCATATATAATATACTTGACTTGATTGCCTCATGTCGATATGCTTCTCGAATTGGGTATCCCCGGAATAGAAAATCACCCTGAATTCAGGCCTTTTCTTGATTTCTTTATTAAGCACATTAAGTTCTGCAATGGAACCGCCATCTTTCTGGATATAGTTGGGATGAGCTAATGCAATTTGGTATTTGTCCAAATCCCTTATTTTGTATGACTCCACATTTTGGTCGTCACCCTCGATTAGCTTCGCGTAAGGGCCGTCAACATAATGGCCTCTTTCTTGGAAATCTACCTTCCAGTCATCTAACAAATCCTTCCAAATGGGAATGTCAGCATTCTTGTCTACGATAATTATGTTCATGACTCTAATGGGGGAGAAGTTTTTTATGCGCGAAAATGCAGGAATCAAATCTTTTTTATCTTCCCCGGCGTTGGCTCGTAGCACACGCCCTCCTCGAGCAGCTCGTTCACCACGCTCTCTATCTGCGTTTCCGGGGAATTGACCATCTCAAGAATCTTGGAGTAAGCGATTCCTGACTTCTCGGACTCTATCACTTCTGTGACTTTCTTTTTTAGGCTCGCCCTGTCCTCTTTGGATGAAGATATCTGTGGAGCAGGTCCTTGCCCCTGCTGCATTCTCTTTGCAGCGGCTATGAGCTCGAGCCTTCTGAGGATTTCCAAGTTGGGATCAGTAATCTTCTTCACAATCTCGGGCATTATGTATATCTCAGCGTTGTACTCCCTCACTTTGCCTATCAGGTCAACTAAGTCTCCGACCTGTATCACGTCAAGAGGCTTCACAGTCTTGAATGTCTTGCCGCGGATTGTGTCACTGGAATCATCAATTGTTATGGAAGCGAAATTCTCATCCTCAGAAACGAACTTGGACACAACAGTGCCCATTATCCTTGCGCGCGAGACCTGCAGGCCCGATGGGGTAACGATAAAGCTTGGCTCAAGCCCCTCGTTCTTTACCCATCTGCCGTTGGTTAGGTCTGCCACTCGGATCTTCCTTGCGGTCATCCTTTCAATAGGCATGAGAAGCTTATGGGGAGTAAGCTATAAAAGTGGATATGCAAATATGCGGATTGCAGAATACGGCAGGAGCTGCAATATTTTACGAAGTTTGTGATGAGCGTTTATGATTAAGGCATAACTTTATATCTGAGTTCAGACACATCTTTATCCATAAAAATTTCAACGGTGAAATCTTGACTTGCGATGACTGCGGGAAGAGCGCCTCAATAAAAGGATGCGAAATCCACAATCCTAAAGAATCAAGAATCTGCAAGGACTGCTGCATAGTCAGGATGAAAGGGCACAGCTGCAGATGGTTTGACCTCTGCTGGGCCTGATTGCTTTTGCTTCCGCCGGTTTTTACGGAGGAACAGCCTGCTAGCGGAAGCTCTGGAGAAGGGCATGGGATACTGCATTGTGTGCAAGGAAATCGTGAAGGGGAGATATAACCTGAGCGTCCGCGACTCAAAGCATTGTATAGGTATAGACGCGCACATATGCAAGGACTGCTTCAATCGCTTCCTTTCCAGCCATGCGAATGAGGGGATGTTCAAGGTTTCCAGGTTCCTTGGCTGGGCAAAGAACAAGGACAGAATAAGGGAATAATGATTATTGGGTATATTTTTGGAGATATTTCCTAAGCTTCCTAAGGGCATCTTCCTCTGATTCATATTGAATGATTTTCTTTACTCCGGGATTGCCCCTTGCCATCCTGGAAACCCTGTCATCTTTGTGAAAAATCAGGATTATTCCCGTATTGTTATTCCTTGCTATCTCCAACTCGGTCCCGACTCCAAGGCTCGGTCTGCCCACATAAGCTATGATCAGCTTCGCGTTAGAAATCATGTCATAATCTTTCTTGTATACTTCCTGCGGGCTTATGTGAGCGTGCTTTATCGGGTCTGTGTGATGGTGTGGAAGATAAGCTGATAATCCACAATCTTTGCAAACTTCAGCTATATCCTCATAGAATTTCTTTCGCTCGTCGGGTGTTGTGCTTCCGCTCAACTCACCTGCGATGTAAACATCGAACATTCTTTCACCATAAAAATAAAGGATTCCGCCAGATGACTGGCGGGAAAAGCCTTATTCAGACTTCTCAGCTGGGTTCTCTGTGTGCTTGTGTGCATGTTCTTCCTTCGGCTTATCAACATGCTTATCTTCTTTTGGTTTCTCAGCGTGAGATTCCTTCGGTTTTTCTGTGTGCTCCTTTTTCTCTACATGCTCCTTCTTCTCATGCTTCTCTTCTTTTGGAGCAGTTTCCTTGTCTTTCTTCACGCCAAGGCTCTCCTCAATAGACTTCGTCCCGTACACCACAATCTTCATGTTGACCTGGGAGATGGACGGAGAGATGGTGTTTCCCCTTATGGATTTCCGCTTCCGCCTTCCCTTGGACTTTGGATGGAATCCAGGCGGGTGCGAAAGAAGGAGCTTCTTCCTGCCAACGCTCTCGAAGTCCCTTCTCATGGGGAAGCCCTCCTTGTCAGAGCCTCCTGTTATCTCGAGCTCGAATCCTACAAGCCCCAAATGGCTGCCTGGGGCCTTATCTCCAATCTTCTTTCCTATAAGGCCTGACTGGCTCTGGTCTATCTCCTTCTGGTAAGCCTTTCGTGACTTTGGGTCTGATATCACAACCTTGAAATTTGCCATATTAAACACCTCCGCCCAGTTCGATATGCGAAAGAGGATGGCGTTGCCACCTTCAGACGTGGACGGCTAACAGTAGTTAGCTTGAAGGCGGTAATGGATGAACTTTACCCAGACCGCCTTCTGTCCATCAGCGCTGCCGGGTTATAAGTAAATGCCCTGAAGGGTTTAAATGCTTTAGAGCAGGGTGGTTACAATAGGAACGGAACTGCGAATATTGTGGCCACTAGGCCCAGAACAAGGAAGGTTATGACGTTCATTATGGTCTTTGAATGTTTCTTGGATATCCTCGCGACTATTATGGCCCACATCCTTCCCCCGTCCAAAGGTCCGATGGGAAGCATGTTGAAGAGGCCGACGCCGAAGTTTATGAGCACCAAGAACACCAGAAGCTCTGTAATGAAGATTATCGATTCCTGGTAGCCTTCTGTCCCAGGCGCTGCCTTGGTGACGTTCTGCACGCCAAGTATGCCTATGAAGCCCGAGCGCGGGTGGGAGGCGAACTGGCTCTCCAAGGAGGCTATGTGAGAATCAGCCTCTGCTGAAAGGGAAGGGTGTGAGGCTTTTGTGTACTGCCAGAACTTTATCTCCTTCTGGAGCGAAGACCATGTGGGCTGCTGGTAGCCTCCCGCGAGTTGGCTGAAGCCGTTGCTGACGGAGGACGTGAAGTCTATGCTTCCTGGCACGACCTGCTCGATGCCGAGCGCGATGCCCGTGGTCCAGTCTGGGGTGAAGGCAGGCTCGGGCTCAGGGGCTGTCATGAGGGTGTATGTGAAATCCTGTGTCCCGTTGTTGGTGCGGACGGTTATGGTCTGATTGGGGCCTATGGCCCTCAAAGCATGCGAGAGGTCTGTGCTGTTCAGTATCACATAATTGTCTATGCCGGTTATCGTGCCGGTCATGTTCGCATTCGCAGCAGGGTAGCCCTGCGCAAGGGCCTGGTAGCCCACCCCGACCCCTGAAAACATCGGGGAAACCAATGAAGAGAACACGATAAGCACACCGATAAAGAATACGGTGGTCACATAGTTGGCGAAGGAGCCTGCAGCGAAAACGCGCAGCTGCTTCCAGGGCTTCTGCTTCTGCAGCTGCTTCTCATCCGGCTCCACGAAGGCCAGCGGAATGACTGCAAGAAGCCCTATCCCAAGGGATTTTATCTTGACCTTCTCCCTGGCTGACATCACGCCGTGCATGCCCTCATGCACTATGACGAGGGTGGCTATGGAGATTATCCAGTACCAGAACGGGATTGCGAGATAGCCGGGACCTGCTGAGGCCTGGGAGCTGGGCGAGGGAAGCGCGAATCCCAGCGCTGTCCCTATCTGGCCGGAAAGCTGCATGTTCAGCAGAGCGAAGAGCATCCAGACCATGTAAATCGAGGAGAGGAACGTTATGATTACGGCAAACGTCCCAACCACGAGCCAGAACCTTGGGAACCTGGTCCCAAGCCATATGAGGAAGGCCTTTCCTTTCTGGGTCTTCCTGAGCAAGAGCACGGATTCGCGCTTCCAGTTCTTCCTGTCAAGGTAGACAAACAGGGCTAGGAAAGCAGCAAAAATCAGGACAGAAACCAGGTACCAGTCAACCATAGACATTGTATTTGCATGGGGCCTTATATAGGGCTTGTTTTGGGAAGGAATTTCCCCCAGGATTCCCCTTTATTTTCCCTTATAAACTTAACTATATAATATATTAACTATACAAGGAAAGGGGCAGCAATAGCCCCTTCAAATGATAGTTTCAATCCAATCTGGAGGTGTTTTTCATGGCCATTGGACATGGTGATGAGGAAGAGAGAGAGGCAGAAGAGCTGGAAGAAATCACTGAGGAGAGCGAGGAGCCTGCTGAAGAGAAGGCTAAAGAAAGCGAAGAAACCGGGGAGCCAGTTGAGGCTCAAGAGAGTGAAGAAGCCTCCAGCCCCGAGGAGGAGAGCAGATATGCTTTCCCCGAAGCTGCCGTTGTCAGGGTCATGAAGCGCCACCTGGACAAAGAGAAGATGGTGAAGAAGGAAGTCAAGATAGCCATGAACCAGTGGCTTGAGAAGG
>CAYGVS010000018.1:0-20722 GCA_964353635.1 uncultured archaeon
CACGGGGTATATGGACTCCTTGATGATCTTTATTATCGCAGTTGCAGCTCCCCTGTCAGCCGCTGAGATGCCGTCCACCTCATCCAGAAGCAGTATCTTGCTCCTGTGGAACAGGGATTTAGTCTTGGATGCCGCATCGAAGAATCCCTGTATCTCATCAGCGGTCCTACCATCAGACGCATTGAGCTGGAGGAGCAGGAGATTCCTTTCCGCGGCAATGGTCTCCACAAGAAGGGTCTTCCCTACGCCTGCAGGCCCTGTGAGCATCAAAGCCTTGCCAGGAGCAAAAGAATCCACGAACCTGAGGGCTTCCAAGACAGCCTTGGATTGCCCAGCTATCTCCTGCACCTTCGAGGGCTTATACTTTTCTGTCCAGGCCGATTTCATAATATAGATTAGTGAATGAAGGATTTTTAGGCCTTTCTGATCTCAATGACAGGCTTGCCGCCTGAAAGCCCCTTGTTTTCTATGATTATCCTGTGCTGGCCCTTGCCTAGGATGAAATCACCCTGAAGATCCAGATTAGGGTATTTAAGAAGAAGCATAACCGGATAAAGCCCTCCGAGAGGGAAAGCGAAAGAGGGGGATATCTGGGAAAGGAAGGTCCCTGCCTCTATGTAGGATATCTTGCTGTCTATGGTTTTCCAGTCTCCCTGCGTTTCCGCAAGGTAGATCCTGCTTCGGTTGAGCTCCTGGTCTATCTGCAGGTAGTGCGAATTGGCATCCCCTCCAACAGAGAGCCTTTCACCGTTCCTGGAGACGAGCCCATTGAGGAAATTCCCTGAATAAGAGGCAAGACAGAAATGCGGAGGGTTTGTGTATTGCCCTGAGATGCCTGAGGACGGCTGCTCACCAACGCCTGGGACGTAGACAGTGTTGGCGGTGTTGTTTATGGTGAGCTTCACATTCAGCGTGTAGGCTGAGGCAGTCGGAAGTATGAAAGCGCAAAATATTATCGCTGCAAAATACAGGCTTCTCATAATAATATCTTGTCAGGCCCGGAATAAAAGCTACCAAACCTTGACCCTTATGGTAACCAGTTGTCCAGTTTCATACAAAATGGAGTTGGTCTCCTTCACATAAACGCTTGTTTTGTCAGGCGGCTGCGGGCCGTAAACGCCTGAGCCTGTGTCAACCTGGAAGTTCCTGGCTATCCCCAAGGACTGCCTGAACTGCGTGTATTCAGTCCCTAGCATCTGGCTTATCCTGGACTGTGATATTTTCCAGGACTTCTCGGAAGCAAGCGGGGTGGCGTGGATGCTGTTAGTTGTGTCTATTATTGAGCTGCACTGGAGCGGGCTGCTGGTGTTCGCAAAGACCATGTCGAAGTCGTTCTGCCCTATCTGGACGTTGGCTTCGAAGTACATCCTGTTTCCTTGGAGCATGCAGCTCAGCTGGAGCCCGGAATCCAGGACCCTTGCGGAATCACTGGTCCCAGCAGGCCAGTTGAAGTCGAAATGAAGGACAGCAATGCCGCTGCTTGACGAGTTATATGAGACAGGGACACTCCAGGATTCCACTTGCATGCAGCTGAGGACTTTTTCATTGATTGGATCCAGGGCTTGCTGGACAGGATTCGCATCTGGTTCGAAGAGCGTCCAGTAGGATGCAAATCCTATTCCAATGAAAATCAGGAAGGCCGAGATGGCCACGGCCCAGTCAACGTTCATGCTATCGCCTGGCCTTCTTTGATATAAGCCTGCCACGGGTCTTGCGCTTGCCGGCATGATGATGCCGGATGACAGGCTTTTCTGCAGGCCGCTTTATCCAGAGCAGCCATACCCCAAGCACAAGCAGCACAAGGAAAACCCTCCAGAAATAGTCATGCGTGAGCATGGCAAACTGCACATTGGTCGCGCGCTCCGCGAGCACCACGCCTATTATCCTCGCCTGGTTCCCCATCCAGATTATCGGGATGCCAAGGCCCAGCCCGATGAGCCTCTTCCTCATGCTCACTGCAGGGACAGCAAAGATAAGCGCAAAAAGGAAGAGGACGGACTTCCATGCAGTGCAGTCCTCAGTGAGGTAGAAGGTGAAGGGCGGATTCCCTGCTGTTATGAGCGCCCCGTTCTGGAGCACAGGGAAGCCGATTGACCTGAGGATGGACGAGGCCACTGTGGCATCAAGCATCTGCAGCGGCGCAAGGCTCACACCCGTAAGTATCACGAAGTAGAGCGGTATTGAAAGAACGAGCACTTTCGCAAGGAAGATGAAGGTGTCCCATAGCCTTTCCTGTTCGGCTGTGAGCTTGGTCCCAAGGAAGCTGGTTTTCGCCTTCATTGCTATATATTTCGTTCAGCCTGCTTAAGTGGTTTAAGCAGCTAGTCACACAGTCCTGCAGACTTCCAGTACGCAGATTAAGCGCGTATTCTTAACAGAAAATGGCAAGTGATAAAGGCTAGAGGATTGCTTAATCGGGATGCTCTTAAGCCAGGAAAGACAAATATAATTTATGGCATCCAAATCCTTGATTCCCTTATGTTTTTTGATTTTGTTTATCTGTTCTTTTCCAGGCGCTGATGCTGGCGATGGAAGCAGAATCTACTGGATCAACTCTTCGGGGGCTGCATCCTGGTCCACCTGTGAGAGCTCAACCGACCCGGGCTCAAATTATTGTGCCCTGAATACTGCAAATATCAACGCACAGGCTGGGGACACGGTTTATTTGAAAGGAGGCACGTACACAATATCAGGAAATTATGTTGCAGCAATAGAGCCCGCTCATTCAGGCACTAGTATCAGCAATAGGATAACCTATTCTAATGCGCCTGGAGAGACTCCAATTCTCACAAAAGGCACCGGGACCGACATTAATGGATTACGGCTTGAAGGGAAAAACTACACTAAGATTCAGGGGCTGACCTTTTCAAACTTTAACAGATGGGCGATGATCACACATTATTCAAGCTATAATGAGGTCGCAAACTCAACATTCAGAAGCGACACTGGAGATGAGGGAATAATAGGATTTATGATGTATGATATCTGTTCGGGCGGCAGCGCAATGGGCTGTTATGTGACGCATAACTGGATTCATGATAATGTTTTTTCAAAGGCACACGGCGGCGCTTCGGCTTGCCTTGAAGGCGCAGACCTGGTTCGAATAGGCGGTCCACCCACTACAGGTTTGGGCGGGATACAAAACGGAGAGAACAACTATAACACGATAGAGAATAACTACATGGAATATGCAGGCCATGCGATTCTTGATACTTATGGCCGGTTTCTCGTGATTCGGAATAATGTCATGCACAATGAAGCATGGATACCTGATTATTCTGGTGGAACATGTGCGTTTCCTCCAATGCCTAATGGCAAGTACGGTCACAGGATTATGCAAACCTCTGAGGATTATGGCCGCGACGGGACATACGTCCTGACAGAAGGCAACAGGCTTGGCTATGCTTCAGCCAATCCGGGCAATGGCGGGGATGCGAATTATGCGCTTGCCGCACCAAAAAACATCGTAAGGTACAATTACATGTACGGCTCTGCGATTGACGGCCTTTATTTCAAATATAAGACCAATGGCACTCCGGGTGCGGGCGGCATGGGTAGCACTGATAACAGGGTTTACAGCAATACCATGTTTCACAATGGCTATGGCTATCCATATCTCATGAGTTCGCAGCCTGGTTGCACGGTCTGCCCAGGCGACCAGGCGGGAATCAGCATATTCGGTCTGACTAGCAAGAATATAATAAAGAACAACATTGCTTATGATAGTTATTCAACCATTTTGTATAACAACCGTGATATTATTATGCGCGGTGGGGCTGATCCTGCTTTATATCCTGGAACTGTTACTGTGGTCAACAATTGGGTTACTTCTAATGGCGATCCCAAATTTGTAAATCCGGATATTTCCCAACCAGCAAGTAAAACTCTTCCGGACCTCAGCCTTCAGCCTTCTTCGCCGGCAATAGACAAGGGAACCTATCTCACGCAGGCCAACGGTTCTGGAAGCAGTTCTACAACCCTGATTGTCCAAGACGCCCTGTATTTTCAGGACGGTTCCTGGGGCTCTGACCTTGCAAGATCAAACCTTCATGCAGATTGGATAGCTATAGGCGCAGTCACTAGCGTGGTGCAAATCAGCTCCATCAATTACTCCACCAACACAATTACTCTGGCCTCACCCATGACATGGAGTGATAACGCTCCTGTTTGGCTGTACAAGAAGTCTGACCGAGAGGTTGTATTATACGGGTCTGCCCCTGACATAGGTGCATATGAACACCAAATCTATTTATCCCAGTCCTGCACTGAACTTGGTGACTGCTGCTCCCCCGGCCAGGTCTGCTCTACAGGCTACTTTAATCCAAGCACTGACTGCTCTTCTTGCTGCGTAGGAGGAACCTGCAGAACGCCTGTATGTGGAGACATCCACTGCGATCCAGGAGAAACCTGCTCCTGCTCTGAGTGCGCCTGCTCATCAGGCATATGCTGCTCAGGCTCCTGCCAAACACCAGCATGCTCACAGGCAAGCGACTGTGGTTCAAATCCATGCCTCACATACACTTGCTCCAATCCAGGGAGCTGCTCAGCCTCCTGCTCCTCAGTTCCCAAGACATCCTGTACGAACGGAGACGGGTGCTGCCCAGCAGGCTGCACCAGCCAGAATGACGCTGACTGCAACCTCTGCTCAGGCTTGGTCCTACTCCACCACTATGACAACAACCCAACATACGGTGAATCTGCAACAAAGGCATACGACTTCTCGAGAAATGGCAACAACGGTACCACACAGTACAACGCATTCATCAGCACTACAGCAGGCAAGTTTTCCGGGGCTGCACAATTTGACGGCGACGGCGACTACATCCTGGTGCCTAATAACCCAACCCTTAATTTCGGCAGCAATATAGAATTTGCAATATCCGCATGGGTAAAGACCAACGGAACAGACACACAACAGATACTGCTCAGTAAAAGAGGCAGTGCAGGATGGATGACATGGCTGGATAGCAATCCGCGCTTTCGCATTGATGAGGGAGCCAATTTAGTGGACACAACCTTCAGCTATCCGTTTGACAACAACTGGCATCATATTGTGGCCATGCGCAATTCAACATATCATTCTGTATGGGTGGACGGGATTATCCGAGGAATCACAGCAGACAACACCTTGGCTGACCTGACTGACCCAACATACCTTGCGATAGGCAACGATATAGGCTATGCACCAAGCGCAATCACCGGCTCCATAGACGAGCTAGCCATCTGGAACCGCTCCCTCTCAAGCCAGGAGATACAGAACCTTTATTCCAGCGGTTCCCCAATATCCTGCCAGACATGCGTCCACAAGTCAGACAACAACCCATGCGACGGAAAGGTATGCATGGCAGAACTTCTCGCATTCATAGACAGGTGGAAGTATAATAATCAGGATGTGACTATCAGGGAGCTGATAGCGGCTATTGGATTATATAATATTAATAAAGGGTGTTGATTTATTATCAGGCAAGCACAATTCTATAGTAGGATATCATGAGAAAAGACCTTTTGTCCATGAATGACCTCACCGTTGAGGAGATGCAGATAGTTTTCAGGAGGTCGGACGAGCTCAGGAAAGACCAGAAGAGATTCGAAAACCTGCTTAAGGGAAGCGTGCTCGCGCTGATTTTCGAGAAGCCTTCAACCAGGACCCGTGTATCATTTGAGGTAGGCATGAGGCAGCTCGGTGGGGAGTGCATATTCATGAATTCAGATGACATGCAGCTATCCAGAGGAGAGAGCATAAAGGACACTGCGAAGGTCATGGAAAGGTATGTTTCCGGGATTGCAGCAAGGGTGCGCAGCCACAAGGACCTTCTGGAGCTTGCTGCCCACTCCAAGATACCTGTGATAAACGCGCTGTCTGATGTGGAGCATCCCTGCCAGGCGCTTGCTGACATGTACACCATAAGGGAGAAGAAGAAGCGCCTAAAAGGCCTGAAGCTCGCCTACTTGGGCGACGGCCGTAACAATGTAGCGAGCTCCCTCATCCTAGCATGCACCAAGCTGGGAATTAACGTTTATGTGGCATGCCCGGAAACGTATTCCCCTAGGGAGGACATCATGAAACAGGCTGAACAGAACTCAAAGAAGTTCTGGGGGACCTTCAAGGTCGTGCCCACCCCGAAGCAGGCTGCAACCAACGCAGACATCATATACACAGACACATGGGTAAGCATGGGGGATGAGGACCAAACCAAGAAGAGGGAGAAGGAACTCAAGCCCTACCAGGTCAATTCAGAATTGCTGAAGCTGGCAAAGCCCGACTGCCTGGTGATGCACTGCCTCCCTGCTCACAGGGGCAAGGAAATCACCGACGAAGTCATGGACGGACCCAACTCCGTGGTGTTCGACCAGGCTGAGAACAGGCTTCATGTCCAGAAAGCTCTCCTGACCCTCCTGCTCAGGGAGCCCCAGAAGCAGGCTTTCAGGCCGTTCTTCTAGAGGGAGTCTGCTATTAAGCCCCATCCCACAATAATTATTTATGAAAAGATTCCTGATTCTGACCTCACTGGTTCTTTTCTGCAGTTTTGCATTTCCGAATGTTGCCTATGCCGCGTGTTCCTGGAATGGGAATACAGGCACAGTGGCGTCTCCCTATGCGGCTAGCGACGTGCAGGCATGCATCAACGATGCCGCGGGAAAGACAGGAGATGTGGTCATCCAAATCCCGGATTGCACGGTGACTCATACCCAGGCCATCACCGTCGACCATTCCTCTGGTTGGGTGAATGTCAACAGCCTAACTATCACAGGACAAAACAGATGTGCCGTTGATGGCAATGACAGGCCAACAAGTTGCGGTACGAACATTGCTGGATTTTCGCTCACTTATAAAGGCAAACAAGGCAAGGACTTTCGTCTTGCTCACATGCACTTACCTACCCCCGCTCAACGTAACAGCAATTCGGCTATATACATTGATGGAAACGGAAAATCTTGGAGATTCGACCATCTGCTTTTCGACACATTATCATCTCCAGGATCGGGTTACATCTTTTATATTTATAGGTCAGCTTCCTTCGTTAATGATACAACTTACGGATTAATTGATAGTTCAAAGTTTATACACACCTATCCGGGAACTGGTGGAACAGGATTAACTGTCATCATGTATTTTCCTCTATATGACGGTGGGAATACAGAATGGGTCAATCCGTTGAACCTGGGGACGGCGGAAGCTATTTACTTTGAAAATAATATCTTTCATGCCGATAGCGGAATGTTTTCTATTTCGGATACAAACTCTGGGGGAAGGTTTGTTTTTCGCTATAGTGATTTTGATGATTCCTTTCTCGGAGCGCATGATGCCATTGTCACTGGTGGAAGAGGAGTCAGAAAATGGGAAGTTTATAATAATATTTGGAATTATAACGCCAATGGAAATTGCTTTGTTGCTTATATGCGGAGCGGGACTGGCGTATTTTTTAACAACACAATTAACGATCCCAGTTTGGTTTTATGCCAGGATGGAGTAAAATTAGTTGAAACCAGAAATTACCAGACCGGCGGTAATCCCTGGACTGGCTTATGCAGTTCTAGCACTGGTAAAGCTTGCTTAGGTTCAGGATTGATTTATCCTCAATCTTGCACTACCGATGCTAACTGTGGAGGCATTTCCGGTTCCTGCATTGATATTGATGGGACTGGCTCCCCCGATGGGTATCTTTGCCGTGATCAGGCTGGTTCAGATGGCAATAACCCTCAGGTTAGTCGCCCCTTCCTTTTCTGGAACAATACTAGAAACGGTAATCCCATAACTGTGTCGATAGATAGCCATTCTACAAATTATATTGTCCTTAACCGAGATTACTGTGTTTCTGCAACCTCCATGCCGACATCATGCAATGGAGTGTCCACCAATTACATCCCCTACACCTATCCCCATCCACTGACCAAAGGGATTATTAACGCAGCCAGCTGCTCCCAGCAGGCTGTGCAGGCAGCGATAAACTCGGCCGGCAATGGCGACACAGTGGCAGTGCCGGCTGGCTCATGCACCTGGAGCAGCGGTATTTGGATCCCCAATAGCAAGAAGATTACCCTGCAGGGCGCTGGCAAAGCCTCAACCGTCATTACAATGAGCCCACGCGGGACTGTGTTCGGTCTTGGAAATTCCGGGTCAAGACTCACCGGCTTTGGTTTTGTCGAGGGGATGGTCTACTCCAATGGCAATGGATTCAGGATAGACCATTGCAGCTTTTCTTTCTCTTCCTGGGCAGATGCCATTATCGCTGGGACGAGGGATGATGCCTCTCCCAGCCCCGCGGCCGGGCTAGTTGATAATAATGACTTTTTGAGGTCCAGGGTTGGATCAATGGGAACTAACTGTATGTTTACCGATATTTGTGGAAACGCCCAGCACGTTCTTTGGGCAGTGCCGGCAAACCTTGGCGATGCGAACGCAATTTATATAGAAAATAATACCTTCACCTCTGACGTTTTTGGGAACGCCGTGGATTGCAATTACGCAGGAAGATACGTCTTTCGTTTTAATACAATAATTAATAGCGGAGCGGGTGGGAATTCCGGCTTTTATATCGAATCCCATTCTGTACAGGGGCTCAATAGGGCTTGCCAGAGATGGGAGGTTTACGGTAATACATTAATCAATAATGGCGGATTAATATATGAACCGTTCAGGCATCGCGGCGGGACAGGGGTGAGTTTCGATAACTCTGTGCAAGGAACATGGACAAATTATGAAATTGCACTGGATAATGTGAGGAGCAGGACAGACGAGGGGACATTCCTCCAAGGATCCTGTAATGGAAACTCCAATTGGGACGAGAATCTACCGGGACAAACTGGGTATGCTTGCAGGGACCAAATCGGAATCGGTTACGATGCTGTTCAATGGGCTGTGGGGAACGCATGGAATCAGGTTAAAATGCCTGTTTACGCGTGGAATAATAAAAAGTCGGACGGGATAACTGAAGTCCCGTTCGTCCAAGTAGGAAATGACATAGGCAATCCCATTCAGGCAAACAGAGACTATTATAATTACATGGCTTCCTTCAGCGGGGCTTCCGGAATGGGTGTTGGAATTCTTGCCAACCGCCCCTCAACCTGCACAACCGGCGTAGCTTACTGGGCAACAGATGTTGGGGAATGGAACAGTAACAAACCCGGTCCTGATGGGCAACTGTATAAATGCAACACAACAAATACATGGACTTTATACTACACTCCCTATACCTACCCCCATCCCCTCACGCTCTCCGGAAATCCCCAAACCTGCTCCGGCACTTGCTGCCTTCCAAGTCAGGTCTGCTCAGGTGGCTCCTTCCAATCCAGCACTGACTGCGGAAGCTTATGCTGTGTTGGAGGAGGAACATGCCAGGCCAACCCATGCGGCAACGGCAGCTGCGATTCAGGGGAATGCAGCACCTGTCCCCAGGATTGCTCCCTTAGCCAGTGCTGCGGAAGAGATGGCTGCAATCCCCAAATAGGGGAAACCTGCTCCTCCTGCCTTGGAGACTGCCCCTGCACATCAGGAAACTGCTGCTCAGGCTCCTGCCAAACTCCAGCCTGCTCCCAGGCAAGCGACTGCGGCTCCAATCCCTGCCTCACATACACCTGCAACAATCCAGGAACCTGCTCAGCCTCATGCTCCTCAGTTCCCAAGACGTCCTGCGTGAACAGTGACGGTTGCTGCCCATCAGGCTGCACCAACCAGAATGACAGCGATTGTCCCCTCCTCTGCACAGGTCTTGTCATGCTCCACCACTACGACAGCAATTCAGCCTACGGTGAATCCCCAACAAACATATACGACTTCTCAAAGAACGGCAACAACGGCACAGCAACAGGAGCCACGTGGAGCAGTTCGGGGAAGTTCTCAGGCGCATTCACTTATGACGGAACCAACGACCTCATCAATGTCTCAATACCCAGCAGCTCCACCCTGGACATAGACTCAAACCCTGTAACAATGGTCGCCTGGATAAAACCAAATTCTGTAAGCACCCAGCAGGCTGTTATAGCAAGAGGCCTGTCTGACGGCATATCTGCAGGAAACAACGGCTTCGGCTTCTGGATAAACGCCAGCGGCAAGATAAACGTGGGCAGCTTCGGAGGAGGCAATTTCGACGGGAACACAACCCTATCCACAAACACCTGGTATCATGTCGCTGTCGTTATTAACGGTGCATCCAGCAGCCTCTACCTTAACGGAGCAGACAACACCCCAGCAAGCCACACAGTCAATGTAGTAGCCTCTGACAAACCCCTAAAGATAGGAGCTTCAAGAAACCTTACAGACACAGCAGACATGAGATTCTTCAACGGCTCCATAGACGAGCTCGCAATCTGGAACCGCTCCCTCTCAAGCCAGGAGATCCAGAATCTCTACTCAAGCACCTCTCCGATATCCTGCCAGACATGCATCCACAAGTCAGACAACAACCCATGCGACGGGAAAGTATGCATGACAGAGCTCCTCGCCTTCATCTCCCGCTGGAATATAAACAACCAGGACGTGAACATAAGGGAGCTGATAGTGGCGATTGGGTTGTATAATAAAAATAAGGGATGTTGATAAAATGAAGGAAAGCTGCTGTTGGGATTGAAGGCGGATGATAAGAATTAAATTCCGCCTCCCCTCATTCAGACCGAAGGCGTCCACAAAGTAAGAAGGCGTCAAGAGACGCCTTCAGACCATTGACGCCTTCCTTCCGCTTAACAGCAGCAGCATCCTGAAGCCTTCTTCTTGGCTGCCGGCTTCTTTGCAGCTTTCTTTGCTGGCATTTTAGCACCTCCGATTACAATAATATTAGTCGCCCTCCATTAATAAGTGTGCAGCCTTGGGAACGATATCAAATATAAATGGCTAATCCAATGTAAGACAAGATGCCCTGAGTGAGCTCATGTATTCAAAGAAAATAGAGTTGGTTCTGAGGAAGAAAAGTATCAGGATAGGCGGGCGTGTTCTTGTCAAAAAAGCCGGCAAATCCTATGAAGGCCTGCTCATGCCGCGCATCGAGCTCGGCGACCAGGACTCAATAGTCATCAAGCTTGACAACGGATACAATATGGGAATAAGGTTCGAGCCTGGAGTGAAGATTGAGAGAAGCGGCGGAAAGGAGCCCAAGGAAGTCCTGGAAGAGGGGGAATACGAGCTGGGGAAGACCAAGAAAGAGCTCCTGAAGCTGAGCTTCGACCCTGGCAAGCCGCCGGTCTCCCTTATAGCTGCAGGGGGGACTATTGCAAGCAGGGTTGATTATCGTACAGGCGCTGTGCACATGCAGATGGATCCCAAGGAATTCCTTTACAATGTCCCTGAGCTTGCTGACATTGTCAATCTCAGGCGCATAAGCAGGCCGTTCACGAAAGCGAGCGAGGATATGGATTATCTTGACTGGATGGAGATAGCAAAAGAGGCTGCGAAAAACCTGAACTCCGGAGACCATGGCGTGATGATCACGCACGGCACGGATACGCTCCATTTCACTTCAGCCGCGCTTTCATTCTTCCTGAGGAACCTGACGAAGCCAGTGGTCCTGGTGGGCTCCCAAAGATCCTCTGACCGGGGCTCCTCTGATGCAGGGATGAACCTTATATGCGCGGCAAGGGTGGCTGTCTCAGACATCGCTGAGGTAGGCATATGCATGCACGGGGAGCCGAGCGACACATATTGCCTCTTCCTCCGCGGGACGAAGGTCAGGAAGATGCACACCTCCAGGAGGGATGCATTCCGGCCGATAAACGACCTGCCTCTCGCTAAGGTCTGGCCGGACGGCAAGCTGGACAAAATAAACCCAAACCAAACGAAAGCCTCCCATGGGAAGGTTGCGCTGGATGCGAAGTTCGAGCCCCATGTCGCGATTCTGAAGGCCTATCCGGGCTCTGACCCAGGCGTGATAGATTATCATGTAAGAAAAGGGGTAAAGGGGTTTGTGATAGAGGGAACAGGGCTTGGGCATGTGCCCACATTTGCGAAAAAATCCTGGATAAAGACTATCAAGAAGCACTCGGAGCACATACCATTCGTGGTGGCCCCCCAGACACTTTACGGAAGGGTGAACCCTGATGTCTACACGAATCTCAGGATTCTTTTCCATGAGGCAAGGGCCATACCTGGAGAGGACATGCTTCCGGAGACGGCTTACGTGAAGCTGGGATGGGTGCTGGGCCATACCCATGAAATGCAGAAAGTCCGTGAGATGATGCTAACTAATTACGCGGGAGAGATAACGGTAAGGAGTTTGCCGGAGACATTTTTGTATTGAGTGGTTTTATGACCAACAAGATAGACAAAATCAAGGAGCTTGTGAGATGGGAGCTGAGGAAGAACAACAAGATGTACGAGCTAATCCCTTCTTTCCCGAAAGAAGGTCTAAGCCTTATCCCAAGAAAGGGAATTTCAGAGGCGAACATATGACAAACAAAATGGATAAAATAAAAGAATTAGTAAGATGGGAACTGAGGAAGAACAACAAGATGTACGAGTGGAACCTGCACCTGATGGTCGTCAAGGGCTATGCGGACAGGCTCGCCCAAGCGCACAATGCAGACCCCGAAGTCCTTGAGCTGGCTGTCTGGCTGCATGACATAGGAAGCATAAGGTATGGAGACGTGAACCACCACCTTTCAGGCAGCCAGGATGCTGAAATTATCCTGAAGGACCATAACTATCCGGAAGATGTGATAAACAGGGTGAAGGAATGCATACTCACGCACAGGGGGGAGTCCAAGGACAAGCAGCCTGAGAGCGTGGAAGCCAAGATACTCGCCACCGCTGACGCAATGTACATGATGGACATGGTGCCGGCGTTGTTCTGGGAGGCGTGCCACGAGATGGGCCTCGGGGTGAAGGAGGCGTGCGACTGGGTGGCTGAGGAGATAGAGAGGAGCTGGAACCGCAAGATACTGCTTCCCGAGGGCAAGGACATGGTCAGGGACAAGTACGAGGCATTCAGGAAGATAGTCGAGGTAACGAGGGAGTCCCTTAACGGGGAGAAGAATGTTAGGTTAGTCAATTGAGCGACTGCATGGACAAGAAGAAATCCGCAATATCGAAGATGGTCAAGGAGATATGTATTAAAGACGGCAAGATGCAGTGGGAAATGCACATAATCCCTGTCGTCAAGAATGCCTTGGAACTGGCAGGCAAGCTGAAAGCTGACATGGAGGTTGTCGAGATTTCAGCATACCTGCATGACATAGCCAGGCTTAAAGGAATCCCTGAGCATCATATTGCTGGGTCAAAAATGGCAAGAGACATCCTTGCCAAGCTTGGATATAATATGGATTTCATTGGGAAGGTTGAGTATTGCGTGCTTAACCACGGCTCCTCATTAATGGAATGCAAGACCCTGGAGTCAAAGATAGTCAATTCAGCGGATTCGATGGCTCATATGGAGACTCCCCTTTGGCTTATCTGGATTGCTTGCGTGGACAAGAAAATGGATTTCAGGCAATCCTTCGAATGGGTTGAAAAAAAGATAGAAAACGGCTGGAAGAAAAGGTTCCCTCTTCCTGAAGCCAGGGAGATGGCAAGGCTTAAATATGAGGTGGCAAAAGCGCTGCTTGACTCAACGAAAGGATATCTGTCAGGCCGCAACTAATTTAAGCATTGGTTCATAAATGGTACATATGGTTCAAAATAAGACCAATAAAGACATGGAGATAATACTTGTTCTCTTAAGGGAGAGAGACCATCTCCGGGGCATAGCAAGGAAGCTGAACGAATCCCATTCCACACTCAAAAGGCGTATAGGCGAGCTGGAAAAGGAGAATGTGGTCGATTACCGGATGGAAGGAAGGAACAAGACATTCTTCCTTAAAGGCAACCTCCAGGCAAAGAATTATATCTACTCTGCGGAGAGGTATAAGCTGGCAAAGCTGCTCAAGAAATACCCGCAACTGAGCGTGATTTTTGATGACCTGTTGAAGGGCGTCAATTCGAGGATGGTCGTCCTCTTCGGCAGCTATGCAAAATTCTCGGCAAAAGCGGACAGCGACATAGACATATACATAGACGCGCCTGATGAGAAGGCCAAAAGAAAAGCAGAGGGGATAAATTCCAAAATCAGGGCAAAGGCAGGGAAATTCGACACGAGCTCCCTCCTGATAAAGGAGATAATAAGGAACCATGTCATCTTGAGGGGGATTGAAGACTTCTATGAAAAAAGCAGATTTTTTGAGCAGGCTTAGGGAAGAAGGGAAGCTGGAACTGGTCGAGCCTTCGGAGGCAGTGAAAGAGTCATATCTGATAAAAGCGGACAACTGCCTGAAGTCAGCAAAGATACTGCTGCAGAACGACCTCTATGAAAATTCAATGGGGGAGGCGTATTATGCCATGTACAACTGCGTCACGGCTTTGCTTTATAAAGCAGGAATAAAATCCGAAAATCATTCAGCCTCGATAATCCTCCTCGGAAAGCTCTTCAGAGCGTGGGAACTGAAAAATAATTTTTGCAGGCAAAGAAGACAGGGAAGACAAGCAGTATTATGTGGAATCCAACCAGAAGAAAAAGGCAGACAAGGAATCCTGCTCAGAGATGATCCTGGCGGCAGAGGATTTTATGGTGAGAATCAAGCTGTTTATAGGCAATATAAAAACTGAAGAGATAAATACAATCAGAAAGGACTTTATGCGTGTAATTGGTGAGGTAGAGTGATAGATTACGAAAAAGCCGGATTGAAGTGTGGCGTGGAGATCCACCAGCAGCTGGACACCAGGAAGCTCTTTTGCGAATGCTCATCTGAGCCCGATGATGGCGGGAAGGCGTCCCCTCGATTGAAGTCGTCAGCGGACGACTTCCAGCCATGGACGCCTTCAGTCCATAATCCTACCCGAGAAATCAGGAGGCGGCTCAGGGCAGTGGCAGGTGAGACAGGCGAAATAGACAGGGCCGCGCTCCATGAAGTCCTTAGGGGAAAGGAATTCCGCTACATGATTTATCCGCATTCCACCTGCCTTGTCGAGATGGACTGCGAGCCTCCGCATCCAATGAACATGGATGCACTGGACACGGGGCTCACCATATCAATTATGCTCAACTGCGAAATGCCTGATGAGATACACGTGATGAGGAAGCAGGTGATAGACGGCTCGAACACAACAGGGTTCCAGAGGACTGCGATAGTGGGCATTTCCGGGTTCCTCCAGACCCAGAAGGGAAAAGTAGGAATCACTAACGTTTCTGTCGAGGAGGAGGCCTGCCAGATACTCGAGAAGGACGAAAAGGCTGTCACTTACGGCCTGGACAGGCAGAGCATACCACTGGTGGAGATAGGCACCAGCCCGGATATCAAACACCCCGAGCAGGCTAAAGAGGTTTGCCAGACCCTTGGCATGCTGCTCCGCTCAACAGGAAAGGTCAAGAGAGGCATTGGCACAATTAGGCAGGACATAAACATTTCCATAAGGGGCGGGGCCAGGATAGAGATAAAGGGGTCTCAGGAGCTCAGGCTGATACCAAAATATGTGGAGAATGAGGTGGAAAGGCAGCTCTCGCTGCTCCAGATAAAAGAGGATCTCAAGCAGAAAGGCTTCAGGCCTCTCTCGCAGGAGGTCACTGATGCCACAAGGATATTCGAACGCTCCAAATCTAGCATCACCAAGGACAAGAAGACCTTTGCCATAAAAATCCCAGGATTCTCCGGCATGCTCAAAAGGAAGCTCACTACCACAAGGACCCTGGGGAACGAGATAGCCAATTATTCCAAAGTAAGGTCCGGCGCCAAAGGGATAATCCATTCTGACGAGGACCTGGGCAGGTACCAGCTCGCAGAGGAGTTTGGGATGCTCAGGGAATTCCTTGGCGCCTCTGACAGTGACATGCTCATAATAGTCGCAGGCGAGGACAAGCTATGCAAGGCTGCGCTCAGGGCGGCAGCGGAGAGGATTAACATGCTTTTGTCAGGCGTTCCCGAGGAGACGCGCAAGGCCCTTGAATCAGGAGATTCGGAATACATGAGGCCGCTTCCCGGCTCCGCTAGGATGTACCCTGAGACCGATATCCCGCCCATACCTCTTGACAGCGCGAAGCTTCATGGCATTAAAAGCAACCTTCCAGAGCTGATAGAGCACAGGATAGCGCGCTTCATGAAGCAGCACGGCCTCCATGAGGAGATGGCCAGGCAGGTTGTGCAGTCAGGCCTGGCTGAGACCTTTGAGAAGGCTGCAAAGGAGACGCTGGACCCGGTGCTGGTGGCCACCACGCTCACCTCGACGCTTGTATATCTTAGGAGGGAGGGCGCCCAAGTGGACTCCCTGCAGGAGCATCATTTCCTGGATATGTTCAGGTCGCTGAAGGAGAAGAAATTCTCGAAGGAGAAGATATCCGAGATACTCAGGTCCCAGGCAGAGAACCCTTCGCTAAAGATGGAGCAGATACTGGAGAAATCAGGCGCGAAGACGCTCACGCTGGAGGAGCTGAGGCATATAGCCAGTGACACCATATCCAGGAACCAGCAAGCCCTTAACCTGCCAAACCCAGAGCAGGCTGTGATGGGCCTTGTGATGGAAAAGGTAAGGGGCAGGATATCAGGGAAGACGGTGATGGGTGTGGTGAAGGAAGAATTGAGAAAAGCTGCAAAGTGAAATGATGGACCAAGTCAAATTCTTTGAAACAATAATGAAGCTCAAATCCGTCAGGCGTTCAGGCTGGGTCGAAAGAGGTGTGAAAGAACCTGAGACTTCTGCAGACCATTCTTTGCTTGTTTCTTTGTTGGTTCTGATCCTGGGAAAGAGCAGGAAGCTGGACCTGAACAAAGCAGTCAAGATGGCCCTTTTGCATGACCTGCCAGAGTCCATTGTCGGGGACATAATCTCAAAAGATAAATGGGAGGCCGAGGGCAAGATGTGGAAGAAGGACAAAATCATACTGGAAAGGAAAGCCATGCAGGAGCTGGCCTCGCTCTCAGGAAGAAGGGAAATACTGGAGCTCTGGGATGAGTTCAATGACATGCAGAGCCCTGAGGCGATTTTTGTTGAGCAGGCAGACAGGCTTGCAACAATCCTGCAGGCCATTGAATATTACAAGGAAGGGAATTACAGAAAACCCCTGCCCGGTTTCTGGGACGAGAAGGGAACTAGCCCGATTAAGGACCCTGAACTCAAAAAGCTTCTGGATTCTGCTTTGAGAAAGCTCAGATGATCAGCACCCTCCACACTTCCAAAAACGTTTGGGCTTAAGAGCACCCTTTATTTCTATTATACAACCCAATCGCCGCTATCAGCTCCCTTATGCTCACATCCTGGTTGTTTATATTCCAGCGGGATATGAAGGCGTTGAACTTGACTTCAAATATAATAGAAAAATTAAAAATTCATTAATTTTAATAGAAGTGTTATTAAAAGTATTTAAATAACCATTTACTTAATAAATTCATGGAATACTTCGAAAGGGAACTAATACATGAGCTCAAGAAATGGACGGACAGAAGGGAGATTCTCGCGATAAGGGGTCCCAGGCAGTCCGGAAAGACCACTCTTCTGGAAATGCTGAAGGAATGGCTGATTAGAGAGAAAGGGGTGCATGAGGAAAACATAGTTTTCCTTACCTTTGAGGACAGGGAAAACTTGGAGGGATTTGAGCAGGACCCGAAAAGATTCATAGGCTCCTTCATAAGAAACAGCCAGAGGCATTATTTCCTGCTGGATGAGGTGCACTACGTGAAGGACTGCGGCCAGAAGCTGAAGCTCATTTACGACCTTTTCAAGAATGTCAAGCTCGTGATTACGGGTTCCTCCTCCTTGGAACTTACCAGCGCCACGGCCAGGTTTCTTGTCGGGAGGGTGTTCTCCTTTGAGCTTCTGCCTATGAATTTCCACGAATTCCTAATGGCAAAAGACAGGAGGATGGCAAAAGCGCATGAGGAATGGAATTCCGTCATAAAGAAGCTCATTTCTGAAGGCAGGGATTTCAGACCTGAGAAGGACATATTCCTGAAGGATCTGCTGAGGCTTCTGGGAGAGTTCCTTGTTTTCGGCGGGTACCCTGCTGTCGTTAAGGCAGAAAGCGAAGAGGAAAAGAAGATTGTTCTGAAAGGAATCTACAACACGTACATCGAAAAAGACATAATAAGCTTCCTGAAAATAGATGATTCTGTAAGGTTCAAGAAGCTCGTTTCCGCCCTCTCTTCAATGACAGGAAAGATGGTGAAATACGAGACGCTGACTGCCATTGCAAGCAGCTATTTCAAGGAGATAACAAAATGGGTAGACATACTTGAGCAGACATATATCATAAGAATGGTCAGACCCTTCCACAGGAATCTTGTAACAGAGCTGAGGAAGAACCCCAAGGTGTATTTCATCGATCCCGGACTAAGGAACTATGCGATAAACGATTTCTCCCCCCTCAATTCAAGAAGCGACAGGGGAGAACTTGCCGAAAACTTCGTCTTAAACCAGCTCAGGCTCGAGAACATAAACTACTGGCGCACCGCAGGCAAGGCGGAAGTGGACTTCATAGCGGCCATTGGCAAGAAAATCCTCCCAATTGAGGTCAAGTTCGAGGAAATGAGAAAGGAGACTGTGCCCAAGGGACTGCAGAGCTTCATAAGCACGTACTCACCCGAATTCGCAATTGTAGCTACAAAGGATTTCTTTGGTGAAAGAGGGCTTAACAACACAAAGGCGAAGTTCATCCCGCTAGTTTATTTCTGACTTCTTGAGAAAATCCAGTAGATTGGGAGAGGAATTAGAACAGCCGGAATTCAACACCCCCCTCATTCCACAACCCAACAAAGCCTGATTAAAGAAAGAAGGTGTCCGGGAGACGCCTTCAGTCTATTGTAAGGCTTTGGAATCCAACTCAGTAAGGACATAACAGTTATATTGCATAACTTTTCATAGGAGAATGCTGCTAATAGTTCCTTGCTGAGTTCCAAAATAAGTTTAGCTGAACTGCGCTATAGGTGCATATCAGCACCCTTTATTTTTGTTATACAACCCAATCGCATCTATCAGTTCCCTTAAATTCACGTCCTGGTTGTTGTACTTCCAGCGGTCTATGAATGTGAAGAGCTCTATCCTGCACACTTTCCCGTCGCATGGGTTGTTGTCGGATTTGTGGATGCATGTCTGGCAGTATATCGGCGAACTGCTTGAGTAGAGGCTTTGGATTTCCTGGCTGGAGAGGGAGCGGTTCCAGATGGCCAGTTCGTCTATGGAGCCGTTGAATGTTAAGCCTCCCCCCTCAAAATCGCCGATACGCACAGGCACCCCAACATCATACATGGCTGTTGAAACAGACAGCGGCGTTCCCCAGAGGCTGCCGTCCACGTATATGCTCAAAGTTGAGCCGTTGTATGCGCAGACAACATGGTGCCATTGGTTTATAGGCAGTGCGATTGCGGGGGTAAGAAAATTGCTGTTTACTCCAGCCCTTACATAATTAGTGGTACCCCCGGCATTCTGCAGCCGGCACAAATACTGGGTCGTCCAGGGGCTGGCAGCCATTGTTTTCTCAACTATCACCTGGGTTTTTCCTCCGACAAATGAATTGACCCACGCTGATATGGTAATCTGGTTTGCAGGATTCAAAGACGGCTTGTTGCCAGCATTCACATTGTCGTTCGTTCCGTCGAATTGGGCAGCTCCGGAGAACTTGCCTGCTGTGGTGTTGATGAATGCGTTGTATTGCATGGTACCGTTGTTGCCGTTGCCTGAGAAGTCGTAAATGTTTGTTGCGGATTCACCGTACTGGGCCTGGTTGTCATAGTGGTGGAGCAGGACAAGGCCTGTGCATGGTGATGGAAGACAGCTGGAATGGCTGGAGCAGTCAGGATCCTGGCAGTCTGGCAGGGAATCGCAGTCATCGTCTATCCCGTTTGTGCAGGTTTCTGAAGGAGGAGCGGGACAGGTTGACTGGCAGAGAGAGAAGGAGCCGCACTGGGCTCCGTTGTAGGGGCAGGTTATGCTTGCGTGGATGTTGGGGTTGTTGTCATCGCAGTCAAGGTCGAGGCAGGAGGGACCGACGCCATACTGATCGTTGTCCTGGTCATTCTCGCACTGGGGAGGGACTTGGCATGTGTGGGTTGTGAGATTGCAAGTTTGAGGGGAGGTACAGTCCAAATCAGAACAGCAATTGCCTGTGTAAAGGGAGCTGAAGCAACATACCTGGGTTAAGGGGTTATACAACTGGCCATTGCAGCAGTTGTCATAGGAGCAGGTTTCTCCTGGGTCGCACAATCTGTCGCCGCAGGAGGATGAAGGGGAGAACTTGACTACAATCCCCTTATAGACGCCTGTGTAGGTAGGCTGAATGGCGTTTAAAACTGGGAAGTTGTTGGAATTTGACGCTCCGCCGCATAAAAAATTACCATTAACATCAACGGTGGCAGCGCGGCACCCGTCATCACCAGAACCGCCAATATATGTACTGTAAAGAAGCTGGGTTAAATTATCTGACATAACAGCCACGAAACCATCGTCAGTCCCTCCCTTGTTAGTGGACTGATACGCATTGGCTGTGACTGGAAAATTTGTTGAACCTGTATTACCTGTGAAATAAATGCGGTGGTTGACAGTGTCCAGGACAAGGCCGTCGCTGTTGTCATTTGAGCTACCGCCGACAAAGGTGCTGGCCAAAAGAGTGGTGCCGTCAGAGGATATTTTTGAGATAGCAATATCGTTATTTCCACCGCCAAAGGTTGTCTGAAAAGCTCCCACAGTGGTCGGATAATTCGATGAGCAAACAGATGGGGTGACAAAAACATCTCCGGTCGACTGTTCGACTACCAAATTTTGCGTATTGTGAAACTCGTC
>CAYGVS010000019.1:0-20485 GCA_964353635.1 uncultured archaeon
TCTCCTTCTATGCAAATCCATCCGTTCTGGCCTACGTTTATCCTGCATCCGGTCAGGTCCTTTATCATCATTATCATGGAGCCCTGCCTGCCTATGAGCCTTGGTATCTTGGAAGGGTTCATCCTCACTATCCTTCCTGACCTGAACTTCCTGCATCTTGGGTCCTGCATGGAAAGGTGTATGGAGTTCCCGCTCACCACAGAGTTTATATTTGCGTATATCACATCACCCATGCCGTATACCCTGGAAAGGTCTGTCTTCGAGGTGTCTATGAACTCCCTGACCCCTGAAAGAGGCAGGTATGCGCTGTGCGCGGAATTGATATTTATCACCCAGCCGTTCGACTGGACATCCTCGACCTCCCCTATCACCATGTCTCCTACCCTGGGAAAATAGACTCCTGTAAGGGGTATCACTGAAATCACCCTTCCGTCCACATTCAGTATCCCAAGCCTCTTGGCATATATCGAATTGCCTTCTCTGAAGCAGTTCCTTCCAGGAAGGTAGTCCATGGAGCTTATTATCTGGTCTCCCGGGACCACAAGCTTCCTGTCCTTGGCTATTAGTTCTGTCATGCTATCACGCTCCGTTTTCCAAACCATCTGTTATTAATTAATGACTATTTAAACTCAGATTCTGGTCTCCCTTATCACCTTGGACTCGACCTTCCCGCCGGTCAGGTCATTGAGCCTTTTGAATATCTCAGCCTGCATTCCTGCAGGTATCTCGATGACTGCATAGAAATGCTCGCCCTGCCACTCCTCCTTCCTGATCGTGGCTATGCTCCTGAGGTGGCTGGACAGCCTGCCTGCTGCCGCTGCCGGGACCTTTATTGCTACCTCCAGCATCTCGAAAGCTATCGGAATTATGGGCTGGATCTTGGAGAGGACCTGGTTGACCTGCTCCTGGGCAGGCCTCATGGGATCCACCTGGACCCGGGCCTCATCCATGGCATTGAGTATCCTCGCTGGAGGATGCGGGAGCTTGGTCTGGGGGTTTATCCCCTGCCTTGAGATAATGTCAGCTATCTGCTTCCTCTTGTCCTCCACCATCTTCCTTCTCTGCTCAGTGGTGAGCTGGACCTCCCCGTCCTTGATTATCTCCCGGGCGACCTGGAAGATGTCAGAGGTATTGAAGTGATTCTCAAGCTCATGGCTTCCTGCCCTCTCACCTTTGTGGGAGTCCTTGAATATCTCCTGGACAGCCAGTATGTTCTCGATGGCTATGTCCTTCCCCTTCCTGAACTCCAGGGCTTTCTCTGGGTCAACGAGAATCTCAAAATGAGAATTGCCTTTCTTTATCTTCGCTATCACGGCCTTGTCTACAGAAACCATGCTACCCCGTCCTGATTCTTCGGAAGGAAAGCGGATATGAGCTCTGCCTTCGTTCTCGGGCACGCGCTATTTCTCCAGTTCCTTAACGGAAACCTTCTCTGCTCCCTTCCCGGTCACAGCGACTATGTCCACTGTATCGGCATTCGCTTCCTTTTCGCCTGCCTTCAGAGACTTGAGGAGCAGCTTCGCGCCAGCCTTCAGGTCCAGGGTGTCCTTGTATTCCTTTGCAAGGACTACCTTTGCCTTGTCAGCGCCTTTGCCAATCGCCTGGGCCTTCCACTCTATCATCGTCCCGGAAGGCTCAGTCTCGAAAAGCCTGGGCCCTGACTTGTCCACCCCTCCGACCAGCAGCCCGACCCCGTAGGGCCTGACCCCTGCGTACTGGGTAACAAGGTGCTTCCTGTTACATATGTACTTGGTGAGGGAACTGACTGATATGGGCTCCCCGTAGGTTATCTTGTTCACCTGGGCCCTCACCCTTGCCATCTCAACGAGGTTCCTGGCGTCTGCCAGCGAGCCTGCGCTAACCACGCTTATATGGTCATCCATCTCGTAAATCTTCTTGTAGGATTCTGCCACAGCGAGGGGCATGAGCACTTTCACAGCCCCCAAAATCACTCCTTCCTTCATCTTTATCCCGATAGCAGTGCTTCCGTTCTTGACCATCTGCCGTGCATACTCAACCTGCAGCAGCCTCCCGTCTGGTGAAAAAACCACTATAGTCCTGTCGTAAGCCATATAATCTGGCGGTAGCGGTTGGGGCATAAAATCCTCCTAAGTCCTTTTTTTAACAAGTCGCTTGTTCACTGATTTCTAGTTTTGTTCTTTCCTGAGGCGGCATACGGAAGGCCTGCAGCGATGTTGGTCAGGCCAGCCGGCTACTGTGCAATATATATAATGCCCGCCTCCGGCATCACAAAGCTATTATACAGTATATAATCCTGTTATATAAATGTTTGCCGAGCCAGGACTCTTTCTGCAGTCAAGAAGCCGTTTATTCGCTGATGCATCCTTTAGGAACGTAAATTGTATCCCCCACATGCAGCTTTCTGGGGTCTATTCCATTATGTGTTATTATCTCATCGTCCCAATACTTCGAGTTCAGACCTAGTTCCTTTGCGCATTTCCCAGCTATATTCTCAACGGGTGCCCTGCCATCCGAAGTTTTTATTTCATGAGCTTCCCATTCTCCCTTGTAAGGGATGGCAAACTTAGCGTCCTCAGAAAAGACTGCAGTATATGCACTGTCAAGCGTTCGGCCTATTTTCCTGATGCCGTTTTCATATGAATTATAGGCTGTTGCAGCGGCTATCCCAATCCCAAGGGAGAGCGCAGCTATGCCTGCTGTCTTTGCGAACCATGACGCTTCTTCCTTCTTCCTTTTTATCCTAAAATCTTCCTTTTCCCTTTGAATAATTTCGTCACGTCCCATTTCATGTGCCATAAAATCACCATTTTTTCACTATCTAATAGTGACAATTACTTATTTATAAAGCTTTCGGTCAAGGGCCAATGGTCAAACAGGTCGCCCACTCACCCTTGCTATCCGTGCTTTGTTAAAGTTTTTTATATAAGATGGTCTACTTATATATCTTTCATGGCCTTCGCCGACATTTTATTGCAGAACCTTGACGTGATATGGTCATTGACTGTAATAACTCTGACCTTCATCCTTGCAAAGGCCATAAATTATGTCTTGAAGAAATACGCTGTCAAACTCACTGCCAGGACCAAGACTGACCTGGATGACATGCTCATAAAGGCCATGAGGAGGCCCATACTTCTGGGCTTCGTGCTCTATGGGTTCTATTACGCACTGACCACGACAAGCTACATTCTACCCCATGCTGAGACCGTGAACATGGCGTTCCTTTTCATAGAGGTGTTCTTCACGGCCTACGTGATAGCCAAGCTCATAGTCACCTTCATAGACTGGTATGCCAAGGAGGTGGCTGTCAAGACCGAGTCCAAGCTGGATGACCATTTCCTGCCCCCGCTAAAGAAGGTCGTGTACATAATCGCGCTCTTGGTTTCCACCATCTTCCTCATGGACAGGCTTGGGGTGGAGATAACCACTCTCATAGCCACCCTCGGGATTGGAGGCCTTGCAGTAGCCCTGGCCCTGCAGGACACGCTCTCCAATTTCTTCGCAGGCTCCTACACCACCCTGGAGAGATCCATAAGGGTAAACGATTTCATCCAGCTGGAGACAGGCGAGACAGGATACGTGACAGAGATAGGTTGGAGGACCACGAAAATCAGGAAGCTGGACAACAACATAGTCATAATCCCGAACAATAAGCTCGCCCAGAGCAAGATAATAAACTTCGACCTGCAGGACGGCAGGATGAGTGTGGGTCTGGCATGCGGAGTCTCCTACAGTTCTGACCTGGAGAAGGTGGAGAAGATCGCCTTGGAGGAAGCGGAGAAGATAATGGAGCAGCACTCCAAGGTGGACCCGAAGAAATATCCTCCTGTTGTCAGATACAGCGAATTCGGGGACTCAAACATAAAGTTCAACATATGGTTCAATGTCAGCCAGGCAGCAGACCAGTTCAGAGTCAAACACGAGTTGATAAAGGCCCTCAAGAAGCGCTTCGACAAAGAAGGGATAGTCATTGAGTATCCGATTGTCAGGGTTTATGAGGCAAGAGCAAACGCAAAGAAGAGATGATTATCTTCTATTCCTAACCAAGAACTCCATCAGCCCGTTCCCTTCCAGCCTGAGCCTGGACTTCTCACACTCTGCTTCTGAGTAGGGCCTTCCCTCTCCCCGGATTTTTCCGCCTATGACAAAGAATGGGACAGGCTCCTTCAGGTGCTCGTATTCCCTGTAAGAGGGTGACGAAGCTGTCCTGTGGTCGCAGGAGACAGCAATCATGACATCTTTCAGGCCTGTGAATTTTGAGAAAACCTGTTTGTCAATCTTCTCAATGAACTCCCTCTTGAGATCAGGCTTCTTGTCATGTGATAGTATGTCCGTACCATTTATGTGCAGGAAAACAAGGCCGTAGGATTTAATGGCTCTGACTCCTGCTTCGGCCTTTCCCTCCAGGTTGGTGTCAGGCATCCCCGTGGCCCCTTGTACCTCCGTAATATCCATGCCCAGATAACGGGCCACGCCCTTGGTTATGGCTATGCCTGCTATGCAGCAGGCTTTCATGCCATAGCGGCTCTCAAAGGAGGGAGCCTTCCTTGGTCTCCCGGCATTCCTGATAAGCACGGTATTGGCAGCTATCTTCCTTTTTTTATTTACAGGATCCTGGGAAAGCATCTTATTGGCCTTGTACAAGAACTTGTTCAAGACAGAGGAAGTACGCTTCCCGACGGAAGATTTGGCTGTTACCTGAGGAACAGCAACCCCTGTCCTCTTGGGATCATTCGGGACTATGCCATCTGAAAGCCCTTCCCCGGAAAGCACTATAACCAACCTGTGGCCAGAGGATTTCCTTACTGAGAATTTGACCCCGTCTATTTCTATGCCATCAAGCCTCTCCGCAAGCTCATCCAGGCCTTCCTCGTCCCTTCCTGCTCTCCTGTCAAGCAGGGTGCCATCTTGGTCCAGAGTAGCGAAGTTCGCCCTTATGCACACATCAGATGGACTAGGGTCGAGGCCCAGCCCCAGCGCCTCCAGGTAGCCCCTTCCTGGATAGTCCTGCTTGGAGTAGCACCCAAGGAGGTTCAGGTAGCCCACGTCAGAATCCACATCCTTCTGGTAACCTATGTCCAGGAGCCCCAGCCTGCCCTTCTCGGCAAGGGAGTCTATGTTAGGCTTCCTGGCCATGGAAAGCGGCGTCTGGTTTCCAATGTCCCCGGCGCCGTCAAGGACGACGAGAAGAATCTTCATAAGAATAATTAGCTTTTGTTACTTTAATCTCTCAATCCTTTTCACTCCGCCCATATAAGGCTGCAGGACCTCCGGGATGTTCACAGTCCCGTCCTTGTTCTGGTACTGCTCTATAATTGCAACCATTGTCCTGCTTGTTGCGATGGCTGTGTTGTTCAAGGTGTGCACGAAGCCTGCTGGAGCCACTCCCTCGCCTTCCCTGTACTTGATGTTGAGCCTCCGAGCCTGGTAGTCTGTGCAGTTCGAATTGGAGCCCACTTCCCTGTAAATCCCGTCTGACATCAGGACCTCTGTGTCATACTTCTTTGCTGCGATTATGCCTATGTCGCCTGTGCACACGTTCACCACCCTGAAAGCAAGGCCTAATGCCTTGTACAGGCTTTCTGAATTGTGCTGCAGCTCCTCGTGGAACTTCCACGACTCTGAAGGAAGGCAGAATATGAACTGCTCAATCTTGTTGAAGTTGTGCATGCGGAAGAGGCCTTTCGTGTACTTGCCATGCGCTCCGACTTCCCGCCTGAAGCACGGGCTTATGCCCACCAGTTTGATGGGAAGCTGGCTCGCGTCAAGGACTTCATTCATGTACATGGCTGCCATCGGATGCTCAGAGGTGGCTATCATGTAAAGGTCCTCTCCTTCAATCTTGTACATCACGTTCTCGAAGTCTGCCAGGTCTGTGACGCCCTCATAGGGCTTCCTCTTTATCATGAGAGGAGGCTCTACCAGGGTGTAGCCTTTCCCTATCATGAAATCCGTTGCGAACTTCAGGATGGCCTGGTCCAGCTGGGCGAGCTGGCCCTTAAGATAGAAGAACGCATGGCCTGAGACCTTGGCAGCCCTCTCTCCGTCCAGCAATCCAAGCGCCTCAAGGATGTCAGAATGATTCCTTGGCTCAAACCTGAAATCAGGCACCTTCCCGACTCTCTTGACTTCTACATTCTCGGTGTCGTCCTTTCCAATCGGGACTGAATGGTGAAGGGTGTTGGGCAGCCTCATGAGGTAGTAGTCAGTCCTCTCCCGCAGCTTCTCATTACTTTCATCAAGCTCCTTTATCTTTCCAGGGATACCCTTCACTTCCTGGAGCTCCTTTGTAGCGTCCTTCCCTGTCTTCTTCAGGGAAGCAATCCTCTCCGTGAGCTCGTTCCTCTGCCTTCGCAGCCTCTCGAGCTGCTGGAGGTTCTCCCTCCATTCCTTGTCATGCCTTATGAGCTCCCTCAGGTATTCCAGCTTCTGGTCATCGCCTCTTCTCTCCAGGTCCTTCCTGACTGCCTCGGGATTATCCCTGATTAGCTTGATGTCCAGCATGGTTTCACTTGATTTAATTAAATCCTCAGACTTAAAAATCACTGCAGCTTCCTGCATCTTGTCAGGAAAATAGCCTTAGAAGAAATACAATTTAATTATAGGTCCTGAAAAAATATAAACCTATGCTGCTCCATCACAGAAATCGATATCAAAGGGTTCGAGCTAATAATAGGTGGGTTTCTTTTTCTGCCTCCCTTGGAAAAAAAGAAAGGTGTTGGGATGGGAGATTTGAATCTCAGGCTGCGGGTGAAAATAGACTATTCTCCTGACGGAAGAGAAAGGGTCTATCATCCTTCTCTCGGGTATCCCTTTCTTGACTATGACGCACAAAGGGTTATTGAAAAATATCGACTGGCAGACAGGGCTGATTTTGATGACATAAAAAACCTCGTTGCCGAGATAGATTTCAGGAACAAGGAGCGCCCCCTCGACAAACTCGTGTGTGTCCGGACCATAATTTCCTCGGAGGGTAATCCGCCGAAGCTGAGGGTGTATGATTTCATCAGCGATAAAATCTCCGAATACTGAGTTTGAACGCCAGTGGGCCTGCCTTTTTAATTCCCCCTGCCAATAAAATACCTATGTGGTTCCCATGCACAAGATTCGGTCTCCCATACTTGTACTTCTTGGCCATGTCGACCACGGGAAGACCTCCCTGGTGGACAAAGTCAGGGGGACCGCTATCGCCAAGGGGGAGCCCGGGGCTATAACACAGTATATTTCTGCAAGCTATGTCCCTCTGGATGTGATAAAGAGTGTATGCGGCCATCTTCTCAAGCAGATGAAGATCGAGCTGGACATACCAGGGCTCCTCTGGATAGACTGCCCGGGACATGAGGCGTTCACAACCCTCAGGAAGAGAGGGGGAGCGATAGCCGACCTTGCCATACTTGTCGTTGATGTGAATGAAGGGTTCAAGCCCCAAACAGACGAGTCGGTGAATTACCTCAAGCAGTTCAAGACTCCCTTTGTTGTGGCCGCAACCAAGATTGACAGGATGGCCGGATGGATACCCAAGAAGGACGAATGCTTCGTGCACACCTTCTCCAACCAGACCGCAAGAGCGCAGGACGAGCTCGAGGGGAAGATATACAGGATAGCAGGGCAGCTTGCTGAGCGCGGCTTCAACGCAGAAAGGTTCGACCGCGTCTCGGACTTCTCGAAGCAGGTCTCGATTGTCCCTGTATCAAGCCAGACAGGAGAGGGGATATCCGACCTCCTCATGCTCGTGAGCGGGATAGCCCAGAAGTACCTGAAAGGTGGGCTTGAGATAACCACAGAGGAAGGAAGGGGTGCTGTCCTTGAGGTGAAGGAGTTCAGGGGGCTTGGCATGACCATAGACGTGGTTCTCTATGATGGCGAGATACGCAAAGGCGACTGCCTTGTTATAGGAAGCTCCGCAGGCAAGGAGCCGATTGTGACAAGAGTTAAGGCCCTTCTGCAACCCGCGCCGCTCAAGGAGCTTAGGGTGGAGAAGAATTTCAGCCAGCTTGATTCTGTCACAGCCGCTGCCGGGATAAAGATATCCGCTCCTGGCCTTGAGGCCGTGATAGCAGGCTCTCCATTCAGGTCAGTAAGGAGCGAGAGCCATATAAGCAAGGCTAAAAAGGAGATAGAGAAGGAGATAGAAGAGGTTGAGATAGAGACGGACAAGGAAGGCCTGGTGCTCAAGGCTGACACGCTTGGAGGGCTTGAAGCCCTCATCAAGATACTGAAGGACCATGGGATAAGCATTAGGAAGGCCAAGGTGGGCGACCTCACAAAATCCGAGATAATGGAGATAAGGACCCTTGAAGAGCCTGTGGTGTTCTGCTTCAACGTTAAAGTCCCTGAAGAAATCCATAAGCTTGCCAGGGACAATAACGTCACAATATTCTCATCCAATGTTATCTATACTATAATCGAGGAATACCAGAAATGGGTGCAGGACAGCAGGAAGAGGCAGGAGGAGGCTGTGCTCCATAAGGCAGCCAGGCCCGGAAGGGTGAGGGTGCTGCCTGGATATGTGTTCAGGCAGAGCAAGCCTGCTGTCTTCGGAGTGGAGGTCCTGAAAGGCATAATAAAGCCCGGAGTGCGACTGAAAAAGAAGGATATAGTCGGGGAGATAAAGGAGATGCAGATGCGGGGGGAGAACATCAAGGAGGCCAAGTCAGGCGACAAGGTGGCCATCTCCATGCCTGATGTCACGATAGGCAAGGAAGTCAGGGAAAACGACATCCTGGACGTGTTCCTCTCATATGAGGACCTGGACACCCTCAGGTCCATACGCCACAAGCTCTCAGCAGAGGAGAAGGAGCTGCTGGAGGAGTACGGGCGCTCAGGATGAAGCTTTATGACTATCTTTTCTCAAACGAATGCCGGCACGTGCTAATTCAAGAATATCATCATCATATGCGGATTTTCTACCCATTTGATAATATTTGTTTGACTCGTCGCCACGAGAATGAGCATCACCTATTGCTTTCTCGGCTTCATTGAGCCTATTTGATAACCCGTCTATATATTTCTTCAATTTTTGTCTTAGAGTGTCTACCATGTAAAGGGATTATTAGTAAATTTTAAATTCTTATCTTTTTGCCGAAAAATAGCCCTACCTGTTCGGATACTCGTACAGGTCGCCACGATAATTCTTCATAACAATCTTCTTCTTGGTGACCTTGACAAGGTAGTCCGGAAGGAGCGGTATCTTGCCTCCGCCCCTGGGAGCATCAATCACGAAATGCGGCACAGCCATCCCTGAGGTGAAGCCCCTAATTCCCTTTATTATCTCCAGGGAATCCTTTAAGCTTGTCCTGAAATGGTCAGTGCCCCTGGTTAGGTCGCACTGGTAGATGTAGTAGGGCTTGACCCTTATCATGAGCAGCTTCTGCATCAAGTCCTTCATAATCATGGGGTTGTCATTAACTCCCTTTAGTACCACGCTCTGGTTCCCCAACGGCATCCCTGTATCCGCAAGCATCTGGCATGCTCTCGAGGACTCGGGAGTTATCTCGTATGGATGCTCGAAATGCATGTTCACATAAACAGGGTGGTACTTGCTGAGCATCTCGCAAAGCTCAGGGGTTATCCTCTGGGGCAGCGTGCATGGCACCCTTGTGCCTATCCTTATTATCTGCACATGGGGGATTTCCCTTAGGCTCTTGAGCACGAACTCAAGCCTATTGTCAGTGAGCATGAGAGGGTCGCCTCCAGAGAGTATCACATCGCGGACCTCGGGGTGGCTCCTGATATATTCAATCCCAGCAAGTATCTGCCCTGTTGAAACAGGCCTCTGGGGATCCCCAACCATCCTCTTCCTGGTGCAGAACCTGCAGTACATTGCGCACTGGTTGGAGACCATGAAAAGCACGCGGTCAGGGTACCTGTGAGTTATCCCTGGAACAGGGCTGTTCTTCTCCTCTGCCAGAGGGTCCACCAAGCCCTTCTTGTCAGTGAGTTCAAGACCGTGGGGGATGCACTGCTTCCATATGGGATCATCCTTCTCCCTAATCAGTGAAAGGTAATAGGGGTTTATCCTCATGGGATATTTCCTGACAACCTTCTTGAGCGACTTGACCTCGGCCGCGCTAAGGCCAAGCCTCGGACCAAGCTCCTCCGCAGAATTGATGCTCTCTTTGACCAGGGATATCCAGAGAGGCGTCTCAGAAGTGGATTTCTGGACTGCTATCTGGCCTTGCTCCTTAGAAAGGTCTTCTAATCCTTCACTTGAGTTACCATCCGGCGGAATATCGCTTGTTTCGCTTTCCATTTTTCTGATGACCTTAAAGAAATTTAACAATATCTATTTATCTGAGGTTGTTTATAAGCTTTAACAATCGGTATGCATAAGCCCTGCATTTTCCTGCGATTATATTTTACATACGTAAAATAAAGCCTTCCGTTCTCACGTTCCATGGCTTTTAATAGAGGACTCCAAATATATCCATGGATTTGCTTTTCGTCTGGTATGCCATTACCCTGCTGGGGACTCCAGAATACTGGGCTTTCTTGGCCGCAGGCCTTACTGCAGCCTATTTCATATTGGGATTCGCCATACCGGAGAGCCAGACCTGGAAGAAGCACAGGCCTTTCTTCAGGAAGTTCCTTCTCATACTCGTCCCCAGCCTTCTGATCTTTCTGGGCGCGGCCTTTGCCATCAAGACCTTTGCCCCAATTCCAAGGCCCTGCACTCCATGCACAAGCAGCCTGACTGATTGCTTATCTCAGGATTGCATATCTCAATATTGCAATCCATATTGCCCTGAGGACTCGTCATTTCCATCGGGCCACGCAGGAACCATGTTCACTGTATTCACCTCTCTCTATCTCACAGGCCGAAAGAAGCTCATTCTCCCGCTCTTCATAATCCCAGTTCTCGTCTCCTACTCGCGCGTGGCCTTGGGGGTGCATACTTGGATTGATGTGTTGGCCGGGGCGATTTTAGGCCTTGTGATACCCATTCTGGCTTCTGTAATGCTCCAGAAACGGCATAAACCTCAGTAGTTTTTTGGTTATTTTCTTTGGGATGAAAACGCTATCAATAGGCTCTATTATTTGTCACTATTTTATGGTGACAACAACCGATAACTTTATAAATAGATATAGTAACTATCATATAGTGATAAAATGGACCAAAAATCAACCAAGCTGGCCGAGAAGGACAAGAGCCTCCTGAAGGAGATAAAGAGGATAAAGAAGCTCCAGAAGGGCCTGTACAAGGAGTATGAGATAGGCGAACTTGGCATAGAAGAGGATGATTAGCATGGCAGGAATTGAACTCTTAAAGGAAGCGGGAAAGAGAAAAGCACAAGATGTAATCTGGAATACAGCTGGTTCTGTATTTGGGAGAAACATCACTGACAGATTCCGTGACTACAGAGAAGATTACATGAGATACAAGTCTCTGGCAGGAGATGAGGGTTCTTTTGAGGATTACTTTAAGCAAAGAGTCGAGCATGATGTAAAGAGTGCTGTCAACGGAAAGATAAGAAACTTGAAAGGAAGGGGTGTCAAGAGAGCAGCAACTCTATTCGCTGGAGAGGATTTCGGAAAGAAAGCGACAGAAAAGGCCTTCGATATTGATGATTATAGTATTGTTAATGGGAAAACGGGGGAATATCTTGCAGGTAGATACAAGAGAAATCTCCACGCTAAAAGCCTCGGTGATATAAAGTACAAGGGCAAAGATGTCTGGGGGGCTTTCTGGGGCAATGAGGTTTTTTACACTTCCAAGGATTATGCCAAACAGGCTCTCGGAAGCAACTATGAAACGTCAAGGAAAAGGACCAAGCTCTCAGAAGACGCATTCAATCAGGCATGGGAAGACTACATCCGCGGGCACGAGGTAATCGAATCTGGATTCGTTGACTCGACTGGGGAGAAAAGTCTATCTGAAGACCGCCACGGGAAATTCGAGGCATATTTTGTCAAATCGCTTTGGGAACACAGGCAATACAGCCAGAGGGCTGCTGCAATGTACGCGGTAGCAAGGGAGATGAACAGGCTCAGGATTGACAATAATGATGAGCTTGGACAGAGCATTAAAAAGTACATAACACCGGATGTTCAGAATGATTTAGCAATGGCGGCATAATCTTAAGAATGTTAGTAGCTTTAAGAAAAATAGGGGGTAGATAGAATGTACAGAAATAAAATAAGTGATGGCATTGAAGACCTGAAAACTGGCTTAGGAATTCCCAATGACCAGATTTATGCAGGCGTAGGAAGCAAGCCAGGAACTAATCCAGGGCCAACAATGAAAGATCTATTCAAAGGCATTTGCGTGGCTTTCAAGCTATCTGGAGAGGCTTCAAAGGTTATTTGGAAAGAAATGAAGGATGAAATCGCAAGAAAGTATCCAATTCCTACGGAATTCAAGGATATGATAAGAAAATATGGTAGAAAAAATCCAGATAAATGAACATAAGTGAAAATATGGAAGACAACGTTCCTAAATGGCTGAAAGAAAAATGTTCAAGTGTGTATGTCCATGAGGAGCCAAAAATATTCAGCCCCTTAGAAAGCGATATTATATGTATGGAAAAGAATATCGATGGGATATATTGCATAAAATTGGGAATCGATGTATACATTTAGAGGGTGAATATGCTGCCAAATCTTGAGAGCCAGAATAATGTCTTGTACAATGAAGACATATCTCCAGCCAAGAGGAGCGCAATAATTTCAGGTTACGGCCGAAGTTCTCCAAGAAATGAACCCGCATTCAAGGATGATTCAGTTGCTGGCTCCCCGATTTTCTTAACAGGAAAATATACACCCTTTGATGACTGCAAGGCAGGAGGCCACAAATTTGATTTCCCCAAAGAATCATTTCAAAAGAAGCCCTCCTCCAAGTCAAACATAGTCAGCCTGGACAGCCCAGCAGGATTCAGGCGCAGCAATGGAGGAATAATTCACATTCCTGATGGCGGCGATTCGCTCTGGATTCCAGGCAATCCTCCAAGCGGGGCTATGCCACCACCTGGGGGGAATTTTTCTGTACAGGACAGGGTTTTTTATCAGACAGGAGAACCAAGCCCAATAGAACAAATAAGTTCTCTGGGATTTCTCTCAAACATCTATAAAGCGGTCATAACGAGCGTGAAGACAGGACTTTGGCAGTTCTATACTGATTTTGCCAGGATTAAGAGAGAGTTTTTTGTGGAAAGAACTAATGGCCTGGGATGGTGGGCAGACCTAGCCCTTACCACATATGCTCTGGGTGCTGATATGGCGTCCTGCAAGAGTTTCGATACTGATTACAAATACGATAAAATGGAAATGTTAGTTGCCGTAAACAAAGGAAACCGACAAGAAAGAGAAATAGTTGCAATGAGGATGTATAACACCAGGCCTGACAGCACATTAAAGACTTTTTTGACAGAAGGAGTGAGAGATCCAAGAGAAGGGATTGACATACAGAAAGATCACCTGAATCTTGTCCAAGGAGGTCTTGTAACTTATAATTTATCCAAATGCGGTGGTAGACCACTGGAGCCCGCAAACGTACAAACTGACCCTCTTTTTTCAAAAAGCGATTTGAATTGGGTGTCACATGGGCATTCAAAGAAAGGGGACATAAAAATGGACAGGCTGCAGCGCAATCTTGTTGATTCAGTCATTTCCTACAACGTGTATAACATGGAAAAGACAAAGAGCAAATACATCTGCAATCATCCTTATACGGGAGAAGAAATATGGGCAGTAACTCCAAAAAGAACATATAAACTATCAGAGTGGGATCCTCAACTGGCGCTTTTCCTGGGTGCCCGTTCCTTAGCAGACGCTGCTTTCATTCATATACCTTTCTCTGTTCTCAAGTATGTTGGAAAATCATTGGGTTTCGATGTTTCAAGTTTGAATCAGATTGAAGCAGACTCTGAACTCAAACCCCTGAGGATGTATCGTTATAGAAAGGCCTAGAATTTCAACCTCTCTCCAGGCTGGAGCATTTTCCTCTTTACCTGGCCTGCAGCCAGCTCTATTGCATACTTTGCAGGCTTATCAGAATAGTACACCTTCCAGGTCTTTCCGTTGCGGAAGGAGATTGGCCTTACCCACGAGTGCAGCCCGACCACTCTCTTGCGCGAATCAAGAAAAACAATGTCAATGGGAAACCTCATGAAGGGCATCCAGATGCCGTGCCTTCCGGGCTTGTCAAAGATAAAAAGCATGGCTGAGTTTCGGGGAAGGGATTTCCTGAACATGAGGCCAAGGGTCTTGCTTGCGAATGATTCTGCCACTTCCACGTTCTCCGCTATTACTGTTTTCCCTTTCAGGATTCTCATCTATTACACCAATTGTTTGTTGGAAGGTGTTTGCTATACAAGGTGTCAGAGGCAAACGCCTTCTGTCCTTAAAGCTGCTCCTTTATTTCTCTTGCGACCTTTGGTCCGATTATCCTTTCCAGGCTCTCCAGAGGGACTTTTCGCAAATCATCAAGCTTTCTAAGATTGCTGTTGAAGAGCATGCGGGCCCTAACGCGCCCAACCCCTCTCAGCGCTACAAGGGGAAGGAGCTCCTCCCTTATCCCGTATTTTATCCTCAGGCGGGTCTTGCGTATCTCCCTTAATGTGGACTTGTAGTCCATGAGCAGGGCGAGCTCCTGTGATGAATATAGCAGCCAGTCTGCGTTAGATAGCCTGACGCGAAGCTCTCCTGGCGCTACATTGAATGTCTCAAGGATGATGTCCTCGCCTGCCTCATCTGTCCATTCGCTGAAGAGCCAGGCTGTCTTTATTGATTTTATGTAATCGTCATATTCTATGTCCCAGGGGTTCGGGGGCTTCTGGCTCAGGAAGGGTTCATAGTCTGAAAGAAGCTCGTTTATCTTCATCATGTCGGTCTTGCGAACACCAAGCAGGGGCATCATTTCCACGGTGCTTGAAATCATGTGCATCACACCGAAGCCGTTGGTCCCCCGCTCTTCGGCAAGCTTCATGTTCTTTATGAGCTGGTGTCCTGTGAGCGGGTCTATGTATAGCTCTGAGACGCGCCTTCCTATCTTCGTTGGCTTCAGCTGGGTATCCTCCTTTATGTAAGAGGCCTTCTGGAATGGGCTGTTTGGATGCTCGAGGCTGGTGCCTCGGGGGTTTCCATTCGTATCCTGTCCGGTGGAAGTCTGGATGAAGTTTATGTCAGCTAGCAGCGCTGTCACCTTATCGAGAATGCCGTTGAGCTCCGAAAGGTCCTTGTACTGATGGGCGTAAAAGGTTTTTGAGAAGAATTCTTGCAGGCTCTTCTTTGTTGGAGTGGTCCCGGAGGATATGAGACCGAGAACATGCATCCTCAGGACTGGCTCTATACCCAGCTTGGAGTATATCTTCTCGGGTTCGCCTTTTATGTACTGGTTCCAGACGTTCTTCGCGTCGCTCTCGCTCTTCGCCATAAGTATCCCTTGGCCTTCTGTATCGTATTGGGGTCGTCCGGCTCTACCTAACATTTGGTGAGCTTCAAGAATTGGAATGTAATCCATCCCACCAAATCTGCTATACCTCTTTAAATCACGCACTATCACACGCCAGGCGGGAAGGTTCAGGCCACTCGCCAAGGTTGGGGTGCACGCTATTGTTTTTATCACCCCATCCCTGTAGGCGTTCTCTATCAGAGACCTCTGCTGGTTGGCAAGGCCGGCGTGGTGGAAGGCCACGCCGTTCTTGACCATGTTCGAGAGCCTTTCGCACTGCCTGGTGGGGTGGTCAAGCGTGTGCAGGATCTTTTCAGAAATCTCTTCAAGGTTCTGCACATCATCTGGAGAGAGTGTCTTCCTTACAATCTCCCCCAGCCTCTCAGCAACTGACTCCGCGTTCTTTCTTGTGGATATGAAAACTAGGGCCTGCTTCTTCTGCTTAATTGAGTCCTTGATAAGTGCCACAAGGGCTGGCTCATCAGGATTGAGGGTCAGCTCCTTCTTGGGAAGGAAGCTAACCTTGTTGTCGTGGCATACTCCCATGTAAAGCTTCACAGGCCTGTAATCGGATTTCACTGCTTCTGCATCAAGCCACTGGGCAAGCTCCGAGTAGTTGCTAATGGTTGCAGAAAGCCCAAGTATCTTGGGGTTTGATGTGTGTATCAGCCTTGTGAGCACTATCTCCAGGGTGGGTCCCCTGTCTGCTGAGTCCAGGAGATGTATTTCATCCGCCACAACGAGGCCAATGGAATCGACCCAGTTTATGCCATGCCTAAGCAGAGAATCCATCTTCTCTGAGGTGGCGATAATCATGTCATAATTCGCAAGCCAGGGGTCTGACTGGTCATAATCCCCTATGCTTATACCTATCTTCAGGCCAAGGGGCTCGTACTTCTTCTTGAACTCCTCGTACTTCTCGTTGGCCAGAGCCCTTAGAGGGACTATGTACACGACCTTCTTCCTTTCGTTCATGATGGTGTTGAGCGCAGCCATCTCAGCCACAAGGGTCTTTCCCGAGGCTGTCGGAGCTGCGACCACCATATTCCTTTTAGTGAAGAGTCCTGCCTTGATTGCCAGCTCCTGCACAGGGTTGAGACCAGGCGCCTTTGAGGCTTCCAGCACCCTGGCAACTATGTCCTGGACCATAAGAATAAATGAAATGCAATCAATATATATCTATGAAAATGGCTGCGCGTGTCTTGGTTTCCGGTGCAGTGCAGGGAGTCTTTTACCGCTCCTGGACAGAGAAGACAGCCCAGGAGCTTGGCATAAAGGGATGGGTGAGGAACCTTCCTGACGGGAGGGTGGAAGCCTTGTTCGAAGGCGAGAAGTCCAAGGTCGAGAAGATGGTCAGTCTGTGCAGGAAAGGGCCTCCACATGCAAGGGTTGACAGGGTAGATGTCATCAAACAAGCACCATACGGATTCGAGGGGTTTGAGGTAAGGAGATAATATATATTCTAAATAATTATATTACCAAGTAACATCTAGCTGAATGCATATCAAGGCTAAAGGTGTTTATGGACTTCCAGGCAGTCGAGAGGAAATGGCAGAAAAGATGGGCTGAGGCAGGGATTTTCCGCGTGAAAGAAGATTCCAAGAAAAAGAAGTTCTACGTTCTTGAGATGTTCCCATACCCTTCAGGCAGCGGCCTTCATATGGGGCATGTTAGGAACTACTCCATGGGCGACTGCGTGGCCAGGTTCAGGAGGATGCAGGGACTCAATGTGCTGTTCCCCATGGGCTATGATGCGCTCGGCCTGCCTGCTGAGAACGCGGCAATAAAAGCCCATTCGCATCCGCGGATATTCACGCTGCAGGCGATAGCGAAGATAAAGCAGCAGCAGAAGGAGCTGGGCTCTAGCTATGACTGGGACCGGGAGCTGGCGACCTGCCAACCGGATTATTACAGGTGGAACCAGTGGTTTTTCCTCAAGATGCTGGAAAAGGGGCTTGCATACAGGAAGAAGGCGCCCATAAACTGGTGCCCAAAATGCGGGACCGTGCTCGCGAACGAGCAGGTGGAAGATGGCAGGTGCTGGCGCTGCGGAAGCAAGGTGGAGATAAAATCCCTGGAGCAGTGGTTCCTGAGGATAACCCATTACGCTGATGAGCTCCTCAGCGGCCTCAAGAAGCTGGAGTGGCCTGACAACGTCAAGGTCATGCAGGAGAACTGGATCGGAAGGAGCGAGGGCACCCTCGTGGAATTCCCGATAAAGGGCTCGAAGGAGAAGATACCCATCTTCACGACAAGGCCTGACACTCTTTATGGGGTCACCTTCATGGTCTTCGCCCCTGAGCACCCCATGGTGATGGAGCTTGTGAAAGGCACCAAGCACGAGGAGCCTGTCAGGAAGGTCGTGAGGAAGGTCGTATTAGAGGACAGGTTCTCACGGACCGCAGAGGATAAGGAGAAGGAAGGCCTTTTCATAGGAAAGCATGCTATAAACCCGCTCACGAACGAGGAGATTCCAATCTATATTGCGAATTTTGTATTGCTGGAGTACGGGACAGGAGCCATCATGGCAGTGCCTGCCCATGACCAGAGGGATTTCATGTTCGCGAAGAAATACAGGATTCCCATCAAGGTAGTTATAAAGCCCCACCATTTTGACATGGACCCCAAGGAGATGACAAGGGCGTACACGGATTCCGGGACGCTCGTGAACTCCGGCAAGTTTTCAGGGATGACCAACACCAATGTGATGGATGACATCACCAAATACCTGGAGAAGAAAGGATGGGGGAAGAGAACGGTCCAGTACAAGATAAGGGACTGGCTAATATCCAGGCAGAGGTACTGGGGCACTCCCATACCTGTTGTCTACTGTGGGAAGTGTGGGATGGTTCCTGTGCCTGAGAAGGAGCTTCCTGTCCTCCTTCCGGGGGACGCGAAGTTCACAGGGAAGGGGAACCCCCTTGCCAGCACCCCTTCTTTTGTTGAAACATCATGCCCGAAGTGCAAGGGGAAGGCCAAGAGGGAGACTGACACCATGGACACATTCGTGGACTCCTCCTGGTATTACTTCCGGTTTACGAGCCCCGGGTACGACAAGGGCCCGTTCGACAAGGAGAAGGCTGCTTACTGGCTTCCTGTGGACCAGTACATTGGAGGTGTGGAGCATGCGATTCTCCACCTGCTCTATTCAAGGTTCTTCACAAAGGTGCTTAGGGACATAGGGCTCACAAAAATAGACGAGCCGTTCAAGAGGCTTTTCACTCAGGGGATGGTCATAAAAGACGGCGCCAAGATGAGCAAGTCTGTGGGGAATGTGGTGAGCCAAGAGGAGGTATCTGAGAAGTATGGGATAGACACCGCGAGAGTATACCTGCTTTTCCTGGCTTCCCCTGAAAAGGAGCTGGATTGGAGTGATGAGGGGATTGTTGGAGCGTTCAGGTTCCTCAACAGGGTCAACTCCCTTCCCGGATTCCTGAAATCTGGCAGGGGGAATGTTACAAACCCGGACAAGCAGATAATCAGCAAGATGCACAAGACCGTAAAATCCGTCACTGAGTCCATTGAGGGCTTCAAGTTCAACCTGGCGATAGGCTCCCTTATGAGCTTCCTCAATGACCTTTACAAATACAAGGATAATCCCAACAAGAAGGTTATGCGCGAGGCAGCGGAGAACCTTCTTATCATGCTTTCCCCTTTTGCCCCGCACACAGCAGAGGAGCTCTGGGAGAAGATTGGACACAAGGATTTCATCTCCCTCCAGAAATGGCCGAAGCCGGATGAGAGCATGATAGACCCCAAGATAGAGCTGATGGAATTCCTTACAGAGCAGACAAGAGAGGACATCGGCAATGTCATCAGGCTTGTCGGAAGGCAGCCCAAGGAGATAAGGATTTACATAAGCCCGGTGTGGAAGCATGAGGTGTACAGCGAAATCCTGAAAATCGCCAAGACCCCTGAGAAGATTGTGCAGACTGTCATGAAATCCGGCCATGGGAAGAAATATGGTAGCCATGCGCTCAAGTTCAGCCAGAGCCTTGCTAAGAATGCAATGGCTCTCAAGCGCGTGCTCACGCAGGATGAGGAATTCTCAGTCCTAGAAGAAGCCAGGTCCAGCCTTGAGAAGGAGTTCTCATGCAAGGTGCATGTCCTGAAGGCTGACACGGAAAGGAGCGAGAAGGCCCTGAGGGCGGAGCCGGGCAAGCCCGGGATAGAGGTTATTTAGGCGTCTGGAACTTTCTGCTTCAAATTCCTGAGCTGCTTTATCTTCTCCATCCCACCGGGCATTTTTGAAAGCTTTTCATAGAAAGAGTTAGCCATCTCAATCTGGGAATTTATGAATTGTGTGTGTTCCATTTTCCATTCTTTCGGATGGTCCTTCACGAATCTGGCCCATCTTTCCAGGTACTCTTCATGTGTCTTGTCGCGCATATCTTTCACCTGCTGCCAGAAAGCCTGTATCTCCTTATCATCCCCTTTATTTTCTCTATTTCTTTCTCATTTATCTTTTCGGAGTATATAATCCTCAAATGCTTCGCGTCATCCATATCTTTGGGGCTTTTGAGCAGCTCCTCCTTGAAAGCTATATTCATTTCGATGCTTGAGAACCAGAAGTTCAGTCCTGAAAGCGGCAGCTTCTTTCTTGTATTGAACTGGTATTCATCAAGCTCATCCCTTGCGAACTTCAGCTCTATCTCAGGAATGTGCATGCCTTTCCTGATGTATCTCACGCTGCTATTGCTTTCCAAATATTCATAAATCACTTCAGGGTTGGCTGATTGCATGCATTCGAATCCCGCCTTAATGAGGGAGGTGTGCATTTCAGTGAATTTTCCTTTAGGGATTCGCCTTATTATTATGTCTATGTCTTCCGTCCCCCTTGTTCTTCCGTGGGCTATTGCAACAAATCCTGAAACTATTATGTATTCCGAGAACCTCTCAACTACGGAAACGAAATCCTTTGCAAAAGTATCAAGGATGCTTCTATCGCCAGTGCTCCTTTTCATAATATATTCTGGAAATATCTGGATTAAAAGGGTTTCCAGTATCACACCTCAGCTATTTAAGCATCCTGTATAATTCCTATCATGCCCCTTCTACTCATACTCGGGATTCTGGACCTTATAGCAGGCTCAGCCCTAGCGCTCTCAGGATTCG
>CAYGVS010000020.1:0-18662 GCA_964353635.1 uncultured archaeon
CGCTCACAGCTATCTCGAGGAGGACAGGCAGCTTCCAATCTATGCCCTCGCTGTTAAGCATCATTACCATGATGCAAAGAAGATCATTCTGGTTTGGCACTTCCTCTCTGCTGACAAGGAGCATGTCCTGACCAAGACGGATGAGCAGCTTGAGTCACTGAAGAAGGAGATAATAGGCACGATAAATGAGATTGAATCTGCAGCGGATTTCCTCCCCAGGAAGACAAGCCTGTGCGACTGGTGCGAGTTCCGCACCATCTGCCCAGAGTGGGGCCACGTGGCAAGGACAGAGTCTCTCTCCCCCAACGAGTATCTCAACGAGCCCGGAGTGAAGCTTGTGAACCAGTATTCATTCCTCTCAACGCAAAGGCAGCGTTTCCTCCTAGAGATAGACCCCAAGCTCGAGCGGATCAAAGAGGCTCTGGTCTCCTATGCAGAGAAGAACAAGGTGCGCGTGGTTGCGGGTTCTGACCACCGCGCGACAGTCTGGACCGCGGAAGTGGTGAAGGTCCCTAACAAGGGAGAGGATGGAAGACTGGAGATAGAAGGGCTTATCAAGCGGCTGGGCCTCTGGCAGGATGTCTCCAGCCTGGACTCCTTCGCGCTGTCAAAGATATTCCAGGAAAAGCGCTGGCCGCTTGAACTTATGGACAAGCTTCTACCTTACCTGAAGAAGGAGAAGATATCCAGGATATACCTCAAGGCTGCTGAGAACAGCCGGGAGTAGCCGATTGTTTCTTTCGTATCGGAGGCAGAAACGGGTAGAAGCCACCGGCACCGGTTATAGGATCCGTCGTATTAGAAAGCATAGAATTAAGCATCATAATCTTGTATGTTTCAGGGTCAATCTCATAAGTTTCCGCATTTCCCAGCTCTTTTTTAGACAACTCTTTGTACTCCTTTATTAATGATTTGTATGCCCTGCCTATCCTTGAAAGAAACCCATCCATAAGAGAGGATTGTTAGCCAGTTTTATAAGCCCCTCACTTCTTCTTCGCAGGAGCCTGGGGCTTCTTCCTGGTCACAGGCTCCAGGAAGAACAGGAAGAACACAAAGAAGATATAGTAAAGCGGCTCGTTCATCAGGTATCCCATTATCCCAAGGAAGCCTAAGAATCCCCAGAACCAATTGAGCTTCATGATATGATATTCTCCAAGGAGGCTTATAACCTCTGCGGTACGCCTCAATGAAGTATGCTCAAATATCACTTCCAGTTCCTGTTGTTTGCGTGAAGGCTGGTGAAGGGATTGTATATAAGTAGGCCTGCACAATATTATACCATGGAAGTGTGTAAAGATACAGCTAGGTTAAGGTTTATAAATTATAACATCAACACATTTTGAGGGATGGCATGAAAAACACGGTAATTTTTGATAAATCTCTAAAAAATGAAATCCTATCTGTTTTTGATAAAGTTATCGATAAAGAAGGATTTATTGCTGAGAAAGCCCATCCTTCTCAAAGAGTTTTATCCCCTGATGGAGAAGAAGTTAACATTGAAGAATTTGCAGGCATAGCGCACGGCTCAGAACTTTTTATTAAATCCGACCTGATTTCTTTGATAACTATCTCCAAGAAGGGGAACGAACATGGCGTGGCTTGAAAAACTCAAACACATTGTAGAAATACATCACGTTTTCAATTTCAATATTGTTAATAACGTTTCATCAAAAGAACCATTAAAAGTTTCCGATAATAAAGTTGAAATTAATAAACCAGCACTAAATGATAAAGAATGGGAAGAAACAAAACTATTTCTTCGTGATGAGATTTTTGATAAAAGGAAAGCAACTTTTTTAGAGAAAGAAGCAGAAAAAAGAATTATTGATATAAAAGAAAAGCTTAATCTTAAAACAACAAAAGATATACTAGAGTTTTATAGGGATAAAATATCCCCATGGCATTTGTCTGCGCTTGAGGCATCTTTATATTTGCGAGAAGCTTTTAATCAAGGGGAAGCCATAGAAAAAATGAAATGGGATATAATCCATAAATTTGGAACTGAAGGAAAAAATATTAGTAATTTGTGTTCTTCTGGTTATTTTGAGGGATATATAAAAGAACTTTATAATGAAATGTCTAGTCATAGTCTTCCGATACAGGATTTTCAATACAGATTCAGAGAAATAATTAGAGATTCTCCCTTTGCTGTTTTTGTTAATCACTATATGAAAAAGGAAGACATTAAAATGCAAATTGATTTGAAAATGCAAAGATTCCAAGGATACGGAATAGATTTTCTAGCAATCCATGGGATAGGGAGTGAAAACGTAAAAAAAATACAAGAAATAATTTACGAATTACAGCATGAAAGAGGGGATATTAAAATGGAAATGAAACAAGAAGCGAGCATAATTCAAGTAAAAATCACACTAAAAGAACCAAATTAACCTAAACAAAATCCCCCTATGGCGGACTCATCTTCAGAAAGAAGGCGATTCTTATCGCCTTCAATCCCTTTATCCATCCTACAAACAGCCCCTAACTCTGTCCGTATTCATAGAGCTTGGTCTAACTCAGGTAATCATCAAAAGTCCCGATGTGTAACAGTACCTTACCCCAGACCTTCTGAAGCTATTATACACTACAATATATAACAGCTCACATTCTAGGGCATACTTTTATATACCTGTAGGCCTATATATTTTTAGTGAAGCTTATGCCCCAACGGAACATCCGCTTGGACAAGGACGGAGTTAAGGTAGTGAAGTTCTTCATGGAGCATCCTGAGAGGGAGATGACCTCTGAGGAGATATCCAGGAGCCTGACCATAGATGAGGTGGATGCTGGGATAATCCTCAACAGCCTGGAGAAGGCAGGCTTCCTGAAAGGCGCTGGTAAAGGACTCACTTACAAGTACAAGATATCCGAGGAGGTTGCCGCCAGCCAGATTAACATCCAGCCTAGCCATGGAAACGATGACAACACAAGGTACATCGGATGAGTGATTGTTATGCGAAGGGATCCTATTGAGATAATCCAGGAGATGTTCAAGATACTGGAGAAGGAGCACGAGGCCATGTCAGTGAACATGATAGCCAAGAAGACAGGCCTGCACAACCTCACTGTCAAGAGGTACGTGGAGCTCATAGAGATGATAAGGGAGGAACCCACCGTTGAGGTCATAAAGACAGGGCATTCTGTGATAGTGAGAATGCAGACATCCCAAACAAAAAGGTTAAGGAGAGTCATTGTCGAGCGCTAAAGAGCAAAATCAGTTTTAAAGGCGGCGATTCGTATGGGATAAATGCGAGCCGCCTTATATTGTACAAATCAGGAGGAGATTGTCATGATTGAGGAGATAAGTCTTAAGGTCGGGGAGCTGACCAACAGGGAGGAGTTCGGAAGGGGCATAGTCAGGATAGACACCAAGACCATGCAGGACCTCAAGATAAGGGAAGGGGACATAGTCGAGCTTCAGGGCCAAAGGAAGACAGGAGCCATAGCAGTAAGGTCATACCCAGCCGATATAGGGCTGAAGATAATCAGGATGGATGGCATAACCAGACGGAATGCGGGAATAGGGGTTGGAGAGAACATCAAGGTCGTGAAGGCTGAGGCGAAGGAGGCCAAGAGGGTCGTTATGGCGCCTGCCCAGAAAGGGATCATGCTCCAGATGTCACCAGAAATACTCAAGAGGAACCTTCTCATGAGGCCGCTCTGCAAGAAGGACATAATCACGCCTTTCCCTGTAGTGAAGCAGAGGAGGCAGACGGGGGTTTTTGACGATTTCTTCGGAATGGGCTTCGATGAGTTCTTCCCGATACCCGGGGAGACAAAGCTCGTGGTGGTCTCCACCAACCCTGACGGGATAGTAAGGATCAGCGAAGAGACAGAAATGGAGCTCAAGCCGGAAGCAGTGGATATAGAAGAGAAGGTAATGCCAACTATAACATATGAGGACATAGGAGGCCTTGGGGATTCCATAAGCAAGATAAGGGAAATGGTCGAGCTTCCCATGAGGCACCCGGAGCTTTTCACCAAGCTCGGCATAGAGCCGCCAAAAGGAGTCCTTTTATACGGGCCTCCTGGAACCGGGAAAACTCTTTTAGCAAGGGCTGTTGCCTACGAATCAGAGGCAAACTTCTATTCGATAGCAGGCCCTGAAATCATGTCCAAATGGTATGGCCAGAGCGAAGAAAACCTCAGGAAGATTTTTGAGGAGGCTGAGAAGAGCGCTCCTGCCATAATCTTCATAGATGAGATAGACGCCATCGCTCCCAAGAGGGAGGAAGTCACGGGAGAGGTTGAAAGACGGGTGGTGTCGCAGATACTTACCCTCATGGATGGCCTGAAATCCAGAGGGAAGGTCATAGTGATTGCAGCCACGAACAGGCAGAACGCGCTTGACCCCGCGTTGCGTAGGCCAGGCCGTTTTGACAGGGAAGTGGAGATAGGAGTCCCTGACCAGAAGGGGAGGAAAGAGATACTTCAGATTCACACAAGGAATATGCCCATAGACCGCTCGAATGTGGACCTTGACCATCTCTCATCCATAACATACGGCTTCGTTGGCGCTGACCTGGAAGCCCTTGCAAAGGAGGCTGCCATGTCAGCCCTCAGGAGAAACCTTCCCTCCATCTCCTGGAAGACTATGGATGAGCTGCCCCCGAAAGTGATAGAGAAGCTGAAGGTGACTAAGCTCGATTTCGACAACGCGCTAAAGCTTGTGGAGCCATCTGCAATGAGGGAGGTCATGGTGGAGATTCCGAAAGTCAAGTGGAATGATGTGGGAGGCCTTAAGGATGTGAAGGAGTCCCTTAAAGAGATAATAGAATGGCCGCTGAAGCACCCAGAGTCCTTCGAGAGGATAGGCATAAGGCCGCCCAACGGTGTCCTGCTTTACGGCCCGCCTGGCTCTGGTAAGACTCTCCTGGCAAGAGCTGTTGCCACTGAGTCAGGGGCGAATTTCATATCCATAAAAGGCCCTGAGATCACAAGCAAGTGGGTCGGTGAGAGCGAAAAGCATATCCGCGACATATTCAGGAGAGCAAGGCAGGTAGCTCCCTCAATAATATTCTTTGACGAGGTGGACTCCATAGCTCCACTGAGGGGGCTCGAAGTCGGGTCCAGGGTATCAGAGAACATAGTCTCGCAGATACTCACTGAGATGTCCGGGCTTGAGGACATGCACAATGTGGTCGTGATAGCAGCATCCAATAGGCCTGATATCATAGACCCTGCCCTTCTCAGGCCGGGCAGATTCGACAGGCAGGTGCTTGTGCCTTCGCCGGACGAAGAGGCAAGGCTCGAGATACTGAAAGTCCATACAAAAAAGATGCCTTTGAAGGGAGTGGACCTGAAGGCTGCAGCCAAGGAGACGGATGGCTACTCCGGCGCGGACCTGGAAGCATTGGTAAGGGAAGCCGGCATTAACGCCCTCAGGAAGGACTTCAAGACCAAGGCAGTGACGAAGAAGGACTTCGAGGACGCTCTTAAGAGGGTTAAACCTTCAGTCACCCCCGAGCTCATAAAGTTCTATAGCAAGATAGCGGAGAGGATAAAGGCCCCGCCCTCGGACAAGCAGTCGCGGGAGAAGATGGACTACGTGGGGTAGTCCACTTCTAACATCCCTGCTTTGAGTTAGCTTTGGTTCAAACTTAAATTTCTTTCTCCCGTATGTGTAGCTCATGCAAACATTCTATATTTATTACACGGCATATCTTCAAGAGGGACGCAGGGTAAAGGAAATCCGCGAAATCGAGTCGCAAAGCTACGTTACTGCAAGGGGAGTGGCGGAATATCTGGCATCCAAAGTTCTTAAGGAAATTGAAGATAGAGGAACTCAGGTTAAATCATTAAAATTGGATGATGTCTATCTGGACAAAAAGAAGCCTGGTTAATCTTTTTTTATTACTTTGTTCTAATTATATCCCATGGACATCCGCAAGCCAGCTGTCTCAGGCTCATTCTACCCATCTGAGAAGGCAAAGCTCTCATCCCAGATAACTGAGCTATTCTTCCAGGCAAATGCATCACCAAGATACAGGATAGTTGTTTCTCCCCATGCCGGTTATGTTTACTCGGGCCCGGGAGCTGCGAAAGCAATAGGCTCCCTGCTGCCTGCCAAAGTGTTCGTGGTGCTGGGACCCAATCACACTGGCATGGGCCAGGAGTTCTCAATAATGTCTTCAGGCTCTTGGAAGACCCCTCTAGGAGACGCGGAGATACACTTGGGCACGGCCTCCCAGCTCCTCAAGTCAGGGCTTGTGGAGGAGAATGACTGGGCGCACGCAAGCGAGCATTCCATAGAAGTGCAGCTGCCTTTTCTCCAGCACAGGTTCGGAAAGCTGCAGTTCGTGCCAATATGCATAATGAACCAGAGTTACTCAGAGGAGTTCTTGAAGAAATGCCAGGCCCTTGGGGAATTCCTGGGCTCCCTTATGGGCAAGCAGGATATATGCCTGGTGGCAAGCTCGGACTTCTCGCACTTCGTGCACGCGAAATCAGCTGAGAAGTACGACATGCAGGCAATAGACAGGATAGACTCGCTTGATGCGAAAGGGTTTTTTGACACCCTGCACAAGAACCGCGCCTCAGTCTGCGGATACGGGCCGATAGCAGCGGCCATGGCCGCGGCTAAATCGCTCGGCCTGAAGAAAGGCGAGCTGATAAGCTACACCAATTCCGGCGATGCGACAAAGGATTATTCCTCTGTTGTGGCTTACGCTGCGATAGGCTTTGCCTGACTGCTTCTTTACAAAGGCCCAGTGAGAGTGGGCAGGAACAGCCCTACTATAGTGGCGAGAACCCATACTATGACAGCTATCACGAATGCCCTTGCCCATCCTATCTCATAAAGCCCTTTAAGGGCGAAAAGCCAGAACACGCCTGCTATCACTGATGCGAGGATGGAGCCCTGGGGCAGGAAGTACCCTATCCCGACATATGCCATCCCGTATATCATAGCGCCTATTATGGCTGCAAGGAAGGCCCTTCCTATCCCTTCCTTCTCCCCGAACAGCTTGGTGGCTATGTATATTATCACAGCGGATACCACTGCGCTCACAAGAAGCTGTATCCCAATAGACAGCAAACTTGCCATGATTAGAGGGTGAATCCAAGGCATATAAGCCTTTACTCGAAAGAGATTATTGATTTGCAGGAGAGAACAAAGGAAAACCGATTCTCTCCTTTTTCCTTTTACAGCTTGTTCAGGAACACGTTGAACTGCGAGTATGTCCTGCCGTCAGATTCTACCTCTATCCTGCCTTTATGTAACTTAATGACGTTTTCCACAATTCCAAGGCCCAAACCAAGCCCCTTGCTGTCATCGCCTATCACTCCATCTTGAAAGATGGTTTTCATCCGATCTTGTGATATTCCTCTTCCGGTATTTTTAAAGGAAATCTTGTATTTTTTCCTGTCATAATCTTCCAAGCACACTTCAATATTTCCGTCACCATATTTCTTTGCATTGTCCGCGAGGTTTTCAAATGCAGATGTTAGACGGTTTTTATTGCCAGACGTTAAAGCTTCCTTGACCAAAAGATTCTTCTTAAGGCGTATGCCGCCTATTTCTGCTTCAGAATCATAAGGACTAAGCACAGACTCCAATATTTTATACAGATTTACATTGGATTTAATCATGCCATGTGTTCCCATTTCTGCAAGATTTAGAGCTTCCGCAGAAAGTTTATCTTCAAGCTCTTTTGCCACTACTTTGACAGATTCAAGTATTCTTCTTTCTTTTTCCATCTCTTTCGGAATCCTGTTAAACACGCTTCCCACTTTTGCCACAACATAAAGTGCTTTATTTTTAGAATCATGAGACAGTTCTTTGCCAACTTCTATCATATATTCATTCACATCTTCAAGCCGTTTATTTGACCTATAAAACTCCCTTAGCATGTGACCCTGATGAAGCCTGACACCTGGTCTGCTCGCTATTCTTTCAAGATCGACACCTTTTAAACCTCTTTCTGGGGCATAAAATCTCAGAGAACCTATGATGCAGTCAGGATTTTCGGGATATCCAGTGTGCTCTTTTATTTCATGTTTTCCTTGAAGAGGAAAGAAAAGGTCTTGAGAACCGCCAACCTTTCTCATGTATTTTTTATTGCCTTTTATCGTTTCCACCAAATCAATCTCAGGAATGACTAATTCATGGCGACTTAAATCGAGCCTGGATTCTTTTGGATCATTCAGATAAGATGCTAAGCTTATTAATTGATTTTCTCCTGGACTCAGATGATACAAGCCATTGAAATTCTTTGGGAAAAACTCAAGAAGCGTGCCCCATACACTAAATCCAGCCTGAATATAACTGTCAGCTTCTTGCATAAGGTCATGTATGGTTAGCAATACGTTTGCTTCTTTGGGTATTCCTACATATCTTTTATCAAATCTATCCCTTTTTGCATGTGCCCTTTCTCTCCAATAATCAATGGTATTCTTGGTCATACCAATCCATGAGCAGCACTTCTTATATGCCTTTATCTATACTCACGTCTATTGGGAGAAAAATCAGAAAAAGGAACACAAAAAACAAGGAATGGAAAGGGATTACGCCTTCCCAAGAATCCTGTAAGCTTCGATTCCAGATGGAGCCTTTGCGACAGCGAACCTTCTGCCTTTCTTTGTGACCATCTTCCAGTCCTTTGACTTGAACTTCTTCTTTCCTTTCACGTCAAAAAAGGCAAGCTCCTCTCCGATCTTTGGTATTACCATACGGCACCTCCGATTTTTGAATGAAGGCGTTTCCTGCTGAGCGGTTATGAAACGCCTTCTGTCTCACAACCGAATGAAATAGGCTTTGCCTACTTCCAACTCACTTTTGAATGAAGGCGTTTCCTTATGAACGTGTATGAAACGCCTTCCATCCATAAATGGCGAAATCATGACAGCCATGCGGCCGCCTCTCTCACGCCTTGTATACATTTAGAACAAACTAGAATAAAAAGCAAATATGGAGCCTTTTTCCCCCAAATGGGAAGAAAAGAGCCCCTAGGCACCGATTCTGAAGACACTGGTCGAGCACGACGGGCATATCCCCTTGGTCGCAGGCCTCCCGTTCTTGAGCTTGACCCTCTGCGGGTTCTTCATCTCGACCTTCTTCTTGCATCGTACGCAATAAGCTTGTGGCATTCAAAAACCTCCTATTCTTTGAATGAAGGTGTTTCCTGCTAGGCGGTTATGAAACACCTTCTATCTCACTTCTGAATGAAGGTGATTTCTATCGCGTCTAGCCAAAATCACCTTCGGTCTACCTTTTGCATGCTCGCTTCTATCCGTTTGCGAGCGGCATATGATATCTTGTCCGTCCCTGCTTATAAGTTTGAGATACCCGCTACTTCCTTCCCAGCACGCCCCGTCTTTGGAAAATAGCTGAAATTGAAATCCCTAAGGCGGCGGCAGTAATAGTTTTCAGCAGCACATTTCACCCTGTCCCTCTCTTTCCAGTAGGTGCATGCGCCACCCTCTTCATCAAAAAGCCTGCAGTAGTTCCTTACAGTCATGTCAATAGACTGCCCATTGGATTTGGCAAGAAAAAGCTCTGATTTCCTTTTTATAGGGAAGCCTGCAACATGGCCGCGCTTTAGCATGCGCTTGAAACGTATTACATTGGGCACATAAAAAGTCCTGTCATCATATTTTTCTATTAACCCTATCTTTTCCAACTTGTCAAAAGTCCACCCAATTACCTGAAGCTTCTGCCCGGAGGAATTCATTATAATTTTATTCTTGTTATCTTTTTATTCTCTCCGTTGAATAAAGAACTATGTCAACCCTTCCCCTTAAGGCTGTTGAGAGGATACTCAGGAAAGCCGGAGCCAAACGGGTCTCCAAAGGCGCCTCAGAGGAACTTGCGAAATACCTTGAAGAGTACGCAGCGAAGATAGCCAGGGACGCCGGCCAGCTTGCGCAGCACTCCGGCAGGATAACGGTCACGGAGCAGGACGTCCTGATGGTCAGGAAAATCAGACGGTCGGAAAGGTAGCTTATTCCAGGTTGGAAACAAGGGAGCCCAGAACATTCTTCGCAGTCCCTTTCTGGTACATGAGATTGATGCCTTCCTTGACAATCCTCGCAAGGTGACCCGGGTTTCTTATGTCAACTTCCTCAAGGCCTGAAAGCTCATATGCGCATCCCTCATTGAAATGAGAGCCTTTCTTCCTTTTGGCGAATGAGTATCTTTTCAGCTCTTCCAGGAACCTGGCCTTGTAATCCCTCCTGATTTCTTCAGGGAAGGATTGTATTGTAAAATTAACCCACGAGGAAAGGCATCTCCCATACTTTGCGGAGCGGCCTTCTTTCATTCAGAATTAATCTTTGTCAGGAAGAAATAAATGCCCATGCAATATTATATAAGCGTTCGTTTGCATATAGTATTATAGGTGGTCTTTATCCCGTGCGGCAGAAAGCGAAAGCGAAAGAAGATGAAGAAGCACAAGCAGAGAAAGAGGCGCAAGAAGATGCGCCACAGGAAGAAGTGAGCAGGCTATTTTTAGGCTGAAGAGCATATAAACGTTAGCTGCAATACTAGATATGCCCTACGACCCCAGCACGATAGTGCTCCTGAATTTTGGAAGATATTCGAAGGACAAGAATGGAAACCGGAAGAAGACACTTCCTTCAATCACCCAAATACCCCTTGCCCATCCCGATGGTTTCGGATACATATCCGGATTCCTCTCCAATCCGGAGAAGACAGGAAGGATAATCATCGAGCCGGACGACCTGGTTTATATAAGGTCAGTCTCTGATGCCCTGGAGGAATTCCCTGTCCATGTAAGATGCGAAGGGAGGTCAGGAGAGTGCAGAAGCAGCTCTTCGTGCCTGGTCCTCCCCTATGCCAGGGACCGCAACTTTGTTGAGAGGGTGAGAAGGGGCGGGCCGGAGGTAATCAACCAGACCTATGTGCTGGACAGCTCCTTCCGATGCTACAGCTGCGCAGCGGAGAAGGAATACGAGAAAAGTGGCAAGGTCCTGAAGCTAAACATTAGCTTCAGGCTTCCGGACATCCTGACCAGGAAGCCTGAAAAGCTCGGATGGAATGTTGATAGGCAAGAATTGCACGGAAAGATGAGGAAGATAGCATGGATGCTTGCCAAGTACGGGATTGATGGCTTGATAACCCCCGGCGAGGCTGCATGCTCAAGCCCAAGGATGGACATATATTCTTCGCAAGATATAATCAGCAGGCTGCTCAAGTTCCCTGTGGAAAACATCCCAGCATCCAAGAAGGATTACAAGAAAAGAAAGCTCAGGTGGCACCTGTCCGATCATGAAATGAGCGGCCAGCTTGTGCTCCCAATAATTTAGCTATCAAGTGCACAAACCATATAAATCAGCGAAGTTATTTCTTTTGTATGGCAAAGAATGACCAAACTGATGATTCGCAAGAACCCCAAGAGCCAATTCTTGAGGAAGAGACCTCGATCGAAACTGAACCCATGGCCGAGACTGAAGCCAAGGCCGAGACGGAGCCTGAAGCAAAGGAAACTCATTCTGAGCACAAAAAGAATCACCATGACTCCGAAACCCATGAATCCCATGAAAAGCATCATGAGCACAAGCATCAGAAACACCACGAGGAGCTTAAGGAGGAAAAGAAAGCCGAATCCAAGGACAACGAGAAGAAAGAGATCAAGGACGCAAGGATCTCTGTCGCAATCTTCACCTTGGCAGGCATCGCGGTCGGCTTCCTTTCATCCATCCTGAAATCATCAGGAGTCTCGAATTACATCACCATCCTCATGGGCATCCTGGTGCTCATCGCCTTGTTCTATTCAATGCAGAAGCTGATGAGCAGGAAGGGAAAGCTGTTCCTCGGCGACTCTTTCATCTACCTTTTTATCTGGCTTGTGACTTGGGTGTTCCTCTACAACGCCTAGATTCCGGAAGCTAGAAGCTATACTGTTATATACTGTTAATATGTATATTATAATATACACTTTTCCGTAAAACTGTTTTTTATTCCAGCCCTTCAAAAGAGATGTATGAAATTCCTATCGCAAGAGAGGGAACACATTTCCCCCTCTTACCGAACTATCATCCCCTTTAATACAAAAAAAGCCATGTGATATTATGAAATTCCTGCTGGACACGAACTTCCTTATGATTCCCGGGAAGTTCAAGGTTGACATATTCATTGAGCTGGAGAGGTTCGGGAAGCCCGAGCTGTTCACCTTGGACTCTGTTGTGAAGGAGCTCGGGAAGATAACCAAAGCAGGAGGCAAAGACTCATTCTTCGCGAAGTTCGGGCTTTTCCTTGTCCAGGAGAAGGACATAGGCATCCTTGAATCACAGGATAAGCAGGCTGACAAGGAGATTCTCCGCCTCTCCAAAGTGGGCTATGCTGTGTGCACGCAAGACAAGGCCCTAACGGCAAAGATTAGGAAAGCCGGGGGAAAGGTCGTCTTCCTGAGGCAGGGGAAGTACCTGGAGATGAAGTGACATGCAAGGAGTTGTCTTCTTATTTTTTATCCACATTTATGGGTATGATAGATCCCGATATTTTGCTTGCTTACTCACTAATTGAAGAAGAGTTCGGATTCGAGCTTACACGGAGTGAAAAAGCAGCGTTTAAAATGTACATAACCAGCTATTTCGAGCATGAAGACAAGGATTCCTCAAATATCACATACTTCGAAGCTATTGACAGATTCCTGCTGGACTACTTCGGGCTTGACAGGCGAGAGCTAGTAAAGGAGAGGGTGGTGCATTGGGATCCGCCAATAAAAATCCCCGGCATGGCTTGCTTTCCACAGATGAGTTTAAAGAATATTGCAGGCGTTACGTCAATTTGTGGCGTGAGGAAAGGATTAAGCCATGAAAAAGCCGAATAACCAATATAAAACCCGAACCCAACTTATTCTCATGGCAAAGCTCAGCCTTGTTACACTAGGGATACTATCATTCTATCTCCTCAGTCTTATCCCTGCCCAGGCCCAGGAGTGCAACGAGTTCTGGATATGCACTGACTGGTCTTTCTGTACAGGGACAGGCGTCCAATTGAGGACTTGCAAGGACCTCAACAGCTGCGGCACAGAGAAGCTCAAGCCGCCAGAGATGCAGAGCTGCAAACCAATGGCAGTGAAGGACATCGTGATTCCTGAGACGGAACCGGCCGATACAGGGATCACAGGCCTCATAATATCCAACACCCCAGCCATTCTTGGAATTGTTGCCGTGATGCTCCTGACAGCAGCCTACATTACATACAGGAAGTGGAGGGACATCAGGATTTTCGTGTCCTCCCCATAGAGCCTCTATGATGAAGCGTTCTTTGAAAGTTGTCCGAAACCGGAATGTGCTTCCTGTGCAATTCATCTGCTGCGCGGCTGTAGTGCCGCTGTAAGACAGGCGCAATAATTTTATAAGCCTATTGCCATCGGGTTTTTATAACTAATCTACAATTACACTACACGAAATTTTGCAGAGTCTGAAGGCGCAAGCATAAACCAGGCGGGCTTCAGTGTGGCATGCGTCTTCCCTCAATGGTTTCGGGTGGTGCAATGATTCCAGTCCAGATAAGGATCAACAGAAAGATGATTGAGAAGATTGATCAGCTTGTCGAAGCTGGCGTTTATTCTAACAGGTCTGAAGTGATAAGGGATGCGACCAGAAGGCTAGTCATAGAGTTCTCTGGGAAGAACGGGATGAAATCAGAAATGCATTTTCTCCAGCCGGAGGTGAAGAGGAATGCCTAGCATCGGGCCGAGGCCGGAAGCGAAGAAGGAAGGAATTGCCGAACAGAAAATTAAAAAGAACGGAAGGATTGATTCCATAGAGGTTAGCCTGAAGAGCGACATGGTATGCTCCAACATGAACAGGGTCGCTATACTACTTCTACTTAAGAGGAGCCCGAACAACGAGATGCAGGCGGAGAAGCTTTCCCAGGCCATAGGGGTCAGCCACAGGACAGCCCTTTACCACCTCGGCATTCTTGAGAATTACGATCTTGTGGAGGTGAAAGGCTTCAGGAAGAAAGGCCAGAAGATGCTAAGGTCAGTCTGGGGGCTCAACTCAGACTGCCGTGCGGAAAAGGTCTGCAGCATGATATACAAGAGGTTCTCTCCCGAGGAGATAAGGAAAATCCTGAAGGCCAACAGCAGCGGTTACGCAAGGTGATTGCACTTTTTTCATCTGCCTACAGACAGCAGGATAATTCTGCATTAATTATTGAATTCCAAAGTCCGACAAAACAATTTATTGTTGGTTACACTCTGCCCAACAAGATGGCGAGAAATATGTGCACATACTTAACGATTTCAACCTTGGCGAAACAGGTTTCATTATTTTTCACTATTTTTTAGTGGCCTGGAATAATAGTATTTTATAAGCGCGTTTTTTGGAACATACATTGTTTATAAAGTTTATCTACAATTTCACTACATGAATTTAGGAATAGCTCTACAGGGCATGTTGGAAACAGCCTGTCGGAGAAATCCTAGTTCTGTTTCTAAAAAATCTAAATCAAGTTTAAGGGAGGTCGGTTTTATGAAATACTATTCAGCAATCGTAGCCATAGCGCTTTTGCTGATGGCCGCGCCTTTTGCTCTTGCAGTGAATGGCGACGGCGTAGTTGTGAGCTACAAGCCAGATGTAGCTTCAACAGGAGCGCCAGTGACATTGCAGCTCGAGTTCAAGAATGACGCCACGGACGGCGCATGCCTTGATGAGCTCATAATCACCCCGCCAGCATCTTGGGGTGGAACAGCTTCTGTCACAAAGTATGACAGGGGAAGCTTCACCGCAACCAATGAGGCGGATGCTGGTGATTTCGTCAACGTAGTTGCAGATTCTCAGTCAGTGTTTATCAAACCTGCACTGATGATCTGTCCAGGAGAGACAGTCAACATAGAAATCTCGGGATTGACTGCACCCTCAAACAGCGGAGTATCTGACATAAAGATTCTTACTTCTGACCAGAATCACAACGCCGGACCCACGCACGTGAGGGAGCTGATAGACATTCTTCCGAAGGTCTATGTGACCCATGCAACCAAGCTCAAGCTTGAGTACTTCCACATAACAGGATTCTCAGGCTCAGGTTTCAACGGAGAAGCCTGGGGAGCATGGACAAGGCTCAAGAGCCTCGCGATAAGCCCGAGCACAGGAGGCACCCTTACCATCACAATGGAGACAGGCTCTGTCGACACTGTGATATTCAACGGTCCTGTGGTTGCCGGAGCCCAGTGGATAAACATGAACTATGCCAGCTGGGACCCGCTCAAGAACACAGCCAACCTAAAGAATGGTTATATAAGGGACCAGTCAGGGGCAGTCGCATATTATATCACATATAGCGGCTCGCTGACACTCCTTGGCTCAGTTGATGAGATCCTAGACGACCCCGACTACACAAGCAGCGGTCTTGTGGGAGCAAAAGGGACAATAATAACAGCAGGCTCCTCTGAGCAGAGGAAGATCGTTGTCCAGCTTATAGACAACAATAACTACGATATCAATGAGCAAATACCTCTTGGAGCCAAGACCGACCTCGGTTCATTAGTTGAAGTGGCACCTTTCACAACTGATACACACGGAAATGCCTACTTCACATTAAATCCAGGATGCACATACGGCATTGCGAATGTAAATATATCCACAGACCCGCTCTCAGTAACACCCTTTATCGTAGAGCATGTGGGTATAGACTCAAACGTGCCTGTATCCTTCAAGGTTGTTGAGGGAGATGGCGCGAAGGTTGGCGCAGGAGAAACCCAGCCAATAACAGTTGAAGTATATGATTCCTGCGGCAACAAGGTGTCAAACACACACCAGAATTTAGTTGGATTTGATTATCTGACAACAACTTGCGGCAGCAAGAACAAGCTGGCTCAGTCGCCTGGTGGGCCAAGCCATGACCATGAACAGGAAAATACAGGCCAGGATGGCGTCATGGGAGTAGCTCAAGTCTACCTTAAGTCAGACTGCCAGCTCTGCACACACGATGTCAAGGTCACTGCCCAAGGATTAGGAACAAGCACAATCCAGCTTTTCGGAGTGAACGGAAAGCCTGCGAAGATGAATGTCACCATACCCGAGATTGAGATAACAGCTGACCAGTGCGTGACCGCATTGATAGAGGTCACAGACAAATGCGACAACCTTGTCGCACAGATTCCCAGCGAAGTCGGGAGCGAGATGGAGCAGTGGGAGTCAATAGTCAGGGTAACCATAAAGGACCCGCTCCAGGCTGACCAGCCCGGATGGAAGGGCAAGAGCGGCCAGACATACATCTCAAAATCTGACTTCAGGGAAGAGGTCATTTACCAGCCCTGGGTGCAAGGAAAGCTTACAGACGGAGTTGGTCATGTGCAGATTTGCGGATGCCAGGGATTGGGAGCATTTGACGTTGTCGCGGAGTCTGACACCATACAGCCAGGCCAGGACACTGTGAGCGTCAAGAACGCAGCTCCTGACTGCATAGAAACAAATACTGTATACCAACTCCTCCAGTGCGAGAAGCAAGCGAATCTTGACATAGCAGTCAAGGATATTTGCGGCAACTACTGGAGGAACCAGGACTGCTCCGGCGGGCCTGCGCAATACTGCGTTGACTTGGGCCTGTCAGGCTCATGCATTGAGGATGAAGGAAGCATAGACGGAGCCCACCTTTCAACCAGCACGGTATGCATAGATGTCGGAAAGGGCGGCTCTGGAAAGCTTGAGGTCCCAGTTACGATATTCAGGGACACTGATGAATGCTGCGATCTCGACATTGACGCCTCAAGGGGAACGAACTGCTGTGGGGGCTTCCCATCCCTTCAACAGTGCTCGGCAACAAATATTCTGTTCCATGGAGGGCCGTACCAGATGAAGACAGAGTTCTTCAAGACAAGGAAGGTCTGTGCAGATGTGTGCGGGCCAACACAATTCTGTGTGGCGGAGCTCCAAGGCGGCAAGACAGTCTATTGCACAGAGCAGCTCGAAAATCAGATACCTAACTTAGGAACAGAGACAGTCAGCGAGGAGGTCCTTGACCTTTTCACAGTCATTGACGCCTGTGGGCACACAGTGAAGGACTACAACGGCGAGGTTGACGTGGAAGTCAAGGGCGAGGACACAGCAAGCATCTACCAGGTAGACCACCCACTTAACCTTACTGGCGGATGGTGCCAAGGAACATTCGATGCATGCCATAGGTTAACAACCTATGGTGGAAAAGACATGTGCATCAAGACACCGAACTGCAGATGGGATGACACAAATGGCTGCTTGGGAGCAACAACACCAGGAGCCTGCGGCGCATACACAAAAGCAGAGTGTGCGATAGCGAGCACCATCCCAACCAGCACTTGCGTATGGATAGACAACTGCAATGCGCAGTTCCCAGTTGGTTCATCATCGATAATCAAGAAGCTTGTGATACACAACAGCAAGCCGGCGACAGTGAAGCAATGGCTTCCGCTTGAGAAAGACGACATAATCGTTGACAAGCTCGCCTTCGACCTGACATACCAGCAAGACCCGGCATTGTGGCTGTATGTGTATCTTGAGAGCGAGCAGACGCCAGGCTTCCAGTCTGGCGAGGACATGCTGGTAGGAAAGGCACCGGCAATCTTTGGCGGTCCCACCATAATCGAGCTCAAGGATTCAGCGACACCATACTGGGATGACCAGAGGCAGGGAGGAGTCCTGATAAGGGCAGCTGACTCCAAGGACTTCTACATAATGCTGGTGAACGAGAAGGGGCCCATGAAGACCATACCATGCGGAACATACGGCCTGAACTTCCTGTACTACCAGGACTACAATTCGCCTGACCTTACGAACTCAGGCTCAGGATATCCGTTCTCGGGTTCGCCAAGCGGAGTGGTTGAGGACGGATGCATAGACTCAGATAACTTCCAGTGGCTTGAGCCAGGGCCATCAGGGCCTTTCGTATGCCCGACCAGCGGACCTGGATTGAACCTTAGGACAGATTCCAGGAACGACGATTATCTGATGTCCACGCCGGATTACGGGTTCGGGGACAGGTACCTGTATAAGCTGAAGTTCAACCAGGGGCAGGCATGGCTAAAGTTCAGGGACCTTGTGGCAGAGGATGTGGAAGTGAACGTCCTTGACATAAGGGAATCAGGAGAGACATGCAATTACACGAATGACATAGATGCAACTCCGAGCCCTGAGAAGATAACTTTCAATGAGCAGCCCGCGACGCAGATAAAGCTGCTCAACCATGACGAAGGAGCTTGCAAGACATCTGTTTGCTCAGACGAGTGGGATACAGACGAGAACGCATTCGCATTCAACATCCAGGTGACTGACGGCTTCGACAACCCTGTAGGCAAGGATGTCGAGGTGAGCCTTGACTACTGCCTCAAGATGCCGTTCGGAGACTGGATGGTTGAGGATGTACTGCAGTTCTACTGCATGAGCCACGGAGACGAGGACATCTGCGAGTCCATATGGTATGACCAGGACAGGTGCTTCACCAGGGAGGACTTGAAGAAGCTGATAGAGGCATCCGAATACTACCACGGATTCAACAACCTGCTGTTCGGGGACTTCTTCGGCCAGGAGTTCTCAGACTGGATAGACACGTACTTCCAGGAAGCAAAGGTTGAGTTCTGGGACGGGGCAACGCAGATAGCTCTTCCGTACCATGGCGGCAAGCAGATTATAAAGACAGACGCCAATGGCCAGGCGCAGTTCTACGTGACTGCGCAGAAGACAGGCGTGTACAAGATAATAGCACGGCCGCTGGC
>CAYGVS010000021.1:0-17579 GCA_964353635.1 uncultured archaeon
TATGTTGGTTATCTGCCAGACAGGGTGCCAGCCCTTTGACGGGTCTGCGGCAGCCTGGACGGAAAGGCAAAGTGCTATGGAGAAGAATAAGGCTGCAAGGATGGTCAGGCTCCTTCTTGATGAGAAACGGCTCATTAGATAATTATTGTTTTGGGGGATAATAAACATGACTATTGGTTTATGCTTTCCTTGTGTGGTGAGGAGTCCATTTGCTCTTTAGCTCCTCCCATGTAAGTTCCCTGCCCTGCTGTTTAAAGCGGAACCACACAAAGGCAAGAACGAGAAGTATCACAACACCGACAGCTGAAAGGATAAGCCATTCCCAAACGAAGCATGGCGAGCAGTTTCCTCCACAATCCACGCCATCCTCACCATTATCCTGGACGCTATTGCTGCAAGATGTGCATTCAATCCCCCCATCTATCTGGCCATCACAGTCGTTGTCTATGCCGTCGCAGACATCTGTCATGCCCGGGTTCACGCTGGAATCAGAATCATCGCAGTCCTCTCCGCTGTAGGTGCAATCGTTGCTTGCAGGGCTTCCGTATCCGTCTCCATCAGTGTCAGTGCATGCAGAGCAATCCTCGTCAATATTGCCGTCACAGTTATCATCCGCTCCGTTCCCGCATATCTCATTTGTTGGCTGGACCTGCCTCACACATGACCCCCACAAGCCGTTTGCGCATGTCTTTAGGCCAGAGCATGATCCTGTGCCTCCGCAAGGTTGAGTCTTGCCGTTTTCGCAGCAGTTTCCGTTGTCGTCTATTAGCCCGTTGCAGTCATCGTCAATGCCGTTGCATGTTTCCGTCATCGTCGCTAACACGGTGGGGTTTAAGAGCATCTCTGACAGGGTGGAATTGAAGCATCTGCATGCGGTGGACTGGATTGAGTTTCCGCCGCCAACATTATCAGAGGTGCCGTCGCAGTCGTTGTCGATGCCGTCGCATATCTCAGTGGAAGGCGTCTTTGTAGCGTTAAGGCATGCGTCCCACTTGCCTTGTGAGTTGCATACCCTCTGGCCGGTTCCGCATGAGCATCCTGACTGGATTTCACCAGGCTTGCAGAACTCTACCACTGTGAAGCTCATGTTATAGTATCTTTCCTTGCCTGTTGAATCCTGCACATATATTGTGAATTGCTTGGAGCCTAATGAAGCAGTCCCAGGAATCACCCAACTGACTGTCCAGAGCTGGTCTGAGATTTCTGTTGTCGCTGCGGACAAAACGCTTGCGTTGTAGATCAGCCTGACAACGCCAATCTGTGTGGCATCAGTCACCTTCGCGTCCACTGTCAGGTTTTCCCTCGGATACACGTACTGCGTGAAGTTAATTTCAGCCAAGGGAGCGCCCAGGTCTATTGTTGTGCTCTTTGCTGTTGGCAAGCTTCCAGAGTTGCCTGCCCTGTCCACTGCAATGCATCTGAAATAATAGGTCCCGTCCTGAAGGCTTCCGGTAAGCCTTGATAATCCAGTTCCCCTATATATCTGCGCCCAAGAGCCTGTGCCGTTCTTCTGCTCGACAATGAATTCCGCTATCCCTGATTCGCCGTCCTGGCCTGCCCAGGAGATGGTGAAGTCTGGCGAGGATTGGAGCGCTGGCATATCATTCATTGTGCAGCTAGGCATTCTTGTGTCAACAAGAGTGGATGATTCGTTCGAGGAAATGAAATTCCCTGCCGCATCATAGGCTGTCAACCTGAAGCTGTAGGTCCTGTTGTTCTCAGGAAGAATCGGCGCGTAGTTCTGGCCAAAATATGCAGATTTCGTATTCTGGGTAAAGTTTGACCAAAGAGCATAGGTTCCTGACCCATTCCTGTACATTATATTATAATTTGCGATACCAGAAACAGAGTCATCCCCTGACCATGACACAGCGAACTGGGTCGCGTTTGCAAATGCTGGTGAAGACACTATCACGTTCACAGGAGGCTGCGTGTCAATGGTTGTTCCCACTTCCTGTGAATAGCCTTGTTGGCTATTGACATTGCTCGCAACGAACCTGAAGATGTATGACTGCCCGTCCATGCCATTGAACATATAAGAGCCGCCTGACATGGACGATTTAATAACTGTTACTGTTTCCCACTGGCCTGTCTCGTTCTTTTCCAAGGTAACGTTGGAGAGAGGGCTTGGGGAAGAAGCTGTCCATGAGAGATTGATGATTGCGGAATTTGAGTATTGCGGAAGGGGCGCAATCGTGCATGAAGGAAGCGAGTGGTCTATCATGACGGTCTTTGAGTTATGTTCTGCCTCCTTGTTGCCGAGTGTATCATATGAATAGTATCTCACAATCTTTTTACATGTCCCTGGGCATGAAACCTTTACGGTGGTCGTTAATAGTATTGTGGGAGTGCATAGTGTCCCTGGATCATCAAAGACACAATAAGAGGTATTTTTGCATCCCAACCCTGCGTCCTGGCAGGTAAGAGTGATGTCGACATCGCTGCCGTGCCAGCTGCTGTCAGAGTTGTCTGTGGTCACAGGAGGGCTTTTATCAATCTGGAAGATGCCGCTGGTCTTGACAGTCTCCTGGTTTCCGGAATCATCAACGGAATAATAGCAGACTTTTTTTTCACAGGCTGAGCCCTGGCTGCAGGACACTGTCCCTGATGTTCCTGATGTGGTTCCTGATGAATCGCATGTCTGGGTTGCATCGACTATCTTGAAGCTGGGCTGGCACAATCCGCCAACATCTGTGCAGGAGAGCGTGAAAGACACATCTTGTGCTGACCAGCCAGAAGTCCCATCCTGGCTTATCGTGGTCACAGGTGCAGTCTTGTCTGTATAGGAGCAGCATACCTTGGTGTTGTAGCCTGAGGCTGAACAATCAGCAATGTGTGCGTTTGTCTGCGAGCTTATGCTGGCCAAGCAGGTATACCCTGCAGCGCAGGAGCCGCTTGAATAGCTGCAGCTTATGTCCCCTCCAGTCGCGTTTAGGCATACAGAATTTGCATAAGTGCCGCCAATCTGCTCCACATGGGAGTTGGTCGTGCTGAACAGGTTCAGCACGACCTTTGAGCCGGATTCAGTGCAGCTTGAGCTAAGGACGTTCGCAGGGGGTCCGCCACAGCAGACTTTCCAAGTGTACGCTGTTCCTGAAGGAAGCTCCGCATGCGCATTTGTAGGGCTGTACATATGCAGAACGTCGAGCTCTCCGCTTGCGCATCCCTGCTTGACGCTGCATGAGAGGGGGACTGCCTCAGCAGAAGGAATCGCTGCAAGAGCAAGAAGCAGCACTGATAAAAGCATGGTTATCAGGATATTCTGTTGTTTGTAATGATGCAACATATAATATGTATATATAGGCCGTTTAATAAAAAACATTCACATCATTTCGGCTGTATCTTCCTGACGGCCTCGTCCAATTCCTTTCTCATTGCCTGGCCGTTGTCCTTACCTGAGAACCTGTCCATCCTCGAAGCCATTGAAAGCTTTGCCGAAACGAGCCTGGCGACCTTTCCTTTCAGCTCCTTCGGAGCCTGTTGAATGAGCGGATGACCGAACAGAATCCCATATTTAGGTGCCTTTCCTTCACCCTTGAGATGGCGGAAAAGAGCCTTCTCAGCGCCAAGGAGCTGGATGGTAGATGATGGCATCATTGCAAGCCTGTCCAGGCTTCCTGCAACCGAGAGCAGCCTGGCGCCAAGGAGCGGGCCTGCGACCTCTGAGAAGTTCGGAGCAGCTTCCTTCATGGAGCCCTCGGTGTACTTCGCAAGGCTTTTCTTCGCCTGGAATAGCCTCAGGACAATCTGGGCAAGCTCCTGCATCTGCGCTATGTCTTCCTGGGTGAAATCCATGCCTGCTGATTTCGAAGCGAGTTCCTGGAATTCCATCAGACCTTCCTTCCTGCCAGCGCAGACCAGCTCGGCAAACTTCTCATGCGACTGGACCTGCCTCTCCAGCTCCGGGAAATAAAGGCCGTACCACTCCCTCAGCCTTTCGGAAAAGACATTAATCACCCTGTCTGTCTCATCAAGCATCCCGATAGCCTGGATGATTATCCTGTCCCTTTTGACCTCCTTGATTTTGGACTTGGTCTGCTCTATGCTCACTGCGGACAGGATACGGTTCAACTCTGCCTGCGAACCAGCCCACTTCAAATCAAGCGCAAGCTTCCTGAAGCTGGACTGAAGGATGCTCTCTGCTGTCCTGTCGCTGTCAAAGCGCGTCAGAATCTCCTTGATGCCTTTCTTCCTCAGCGCCTCCATCAGCTCCTTCTCCTCTGGTATCAGCTCTTTCTTGGCTTTGTCCAGTCTGGAGGCGATTTGCAAAGGATCCTTTGGGAAGAGCCTCTTGTCAATAACCTTGCCGCTGGAATCGAAGGCAAAGCTTCCTAAAATGCAGGTTCCCAAGTACGCTTTCATAATCTAGCCTTATCTTTGAGTGACTCAGACACAATGATTTATAATATTCCTATATAAAGAGACTTAAATCATTGGATAATAACCATATGCAGCAATCGGGCCGGTGGTCTAGTGGCTATATGGATTGAAGGTGGCGACGCCGCCTTCTCTACAGGTCGCGACGCCGCCCTCACACGGCGGAAATCGCAGGTTCAATTCCTGCCCGGCCCATTTAAAAGCAGAAATGCCAACAATTAGAAGATGAGAATGTGGTGCAAGGTATCATATCCCTCTGACGGCCTTAACTAATTGCATTATAGCTGTCTATCCATAATCGGGCTCGTAGTCCAGTTGGTTAAGTTCTGCCAGAAAGGTGGACTCCAAAGAAGACGTCGCCTTGACGAATCGGGGTATTCAGAATGGCGAAGATCGGCGGTTCGAAGATGGCTCGAAGGTGCCAAGAGACACCTTCCAATCGAAATTCCGCCCGGGCCCATCGTTCGTTGGAAGTCGGCGAAGCCGGCTTCTTTCCAGAACACGCTCCGGTCGTCTAGTCCGGCCAATTGACGACTTATGCAGCGTTCATAAGGTCGTCTTTCCGGAGAAGGATCTCGGGTTTTCGGGCCACGGGCGATTGCCTGAAAAAGCTGATTTCAGCTTTGCTGAAATGTGATGGCGAAAACACCCGATGACACGGGTTCAAACCGCAAGAGGCAAGGGAGCTTCCGCTTCCATGCCCCTTACCGGCCTATTCCCATGAAAGGTCGCGGCGTGAAAATCCCGTCCGGAGCATAGCCAGCGATAAGTTGCCTTTTCGTTGGAAGAGATTGAACATGTCCGCGGACATGTTCTTTCCAGAATCGCGGGGGTACCCAAGTGGTCAAAGGGGCTAGGCTTAGGTGCGTTATCGCAGCTAGGAGCCGTGCTCAGAAGCGGTGCTAGGACACCTAGTGCGTTAGTCGCTGCGTGGGTTCGAAACCCACCTCCCGCATTTTTTTAAACGAGCTATTGCTTAGGCTAACAGGTTAAAAAAAGAAAGGCTGCCAGAAGCAGCCTGAATTTGATTTCACTAGTATCCGTAGCCCCCACCGCCACCGCCAGCTCCGTTAGTCATTGTTATGGTTATCGATTGAGAAATGTCTGGATTGAGCATGGTTCCATCTGGGTTACGCAGGTCTGCTGTTATTGTGTGCGTTCCTGATGTCACGATTGGGAACGTGAATGTAGGTCCTGGTCCTGTGATGAATCCACCATTGCTCATGGACACATAGTAATATCCCTGTGCCGGAATGTTAAAGTTCGCTGATGAGAGTGCTACTGTAACTGAAGGCCCCTGCACAGTGCCGCCATTGCTTGGAGACAATATTGTTATGGCTGGCTGCGCCCCACCTCCGTTCCCGCCGCCGCTACTTTCAACATTCACGGATATGGTTTGCGATACCTTGGGACTCACTATTGTATGGTCCGGGTTTGCCAGTTCTACCATTATCGTGTGGGTTCCTGGGCTGACATCGCTGAAAGTCAATGTGGAGGTCTGATCGTAGGCCATTTTTTCAACACCGCCAAGAAACACGTGATAATGCCCTTGTGCTGGAACGTTGAAGTTTGTGGATGCCACTGTCACTGGGAACGAATCTGATACAGTCGCTCCGTTGGATGGAGCAAGAATCGTCACAGTAGGACTTGCACCTCCGCTACCTGCGCTGTCAGGCACAACTGTTATAGTTATTGCCTGTGAGACTACTGGAGGATTCAAAAGCGTGTGGTTGGGATTTGCCAGCTCAACCCTTAGTGTGTGCGTTCCAGGAGCAACGTTTGTGAACGTCACTGTGGATGTTGGGTTATAGGCCATGATCACACTGCTGTCAAGAAATACATGGTAATGGCCTTGTGCTGGGACGTTGAAATTGCTTGAAGAAACCTCAACTGTGACCGTTGAGCCCCGGACTGTGTCGCCGTTGGATGGAGATGTCATAGTAACTGTTGGGCTTACTCCTGAGGGCGGTATGTAAGCGCCCTGATAATATACAGCCCCTGCGCTCACTGCAATCACTGAAATCACTATTAATGCCAAGATTGCTATTCTTTTCATATCAATCACCTTCTTTTTTTTAAGATTTGTTTGAATTTTAAAAGAGTCAAAAGTCGAACGTCTTAATGTGCGAATAACGAAGAATCAACTCTTGTTATATTAATTAATTTAGAGTATTTAAATATAACACTGTTATATTTCGTCTATAAGCGTAATATAACTCGTCTTATTGCCTAAAAATGACCGAAAGCTTTAAATACTGGATTTTTATAGAATGTCCCATGGACATGACAAAAATCGGCAGATGGGCATTCATCGCTGGTTTAGTAATATCACTAATAGCCGGTTTCATGACAATAGGATGGATGGGGCTTGCAGCTCTTGTTGTGCTGGGAGTCATCGTGGGCATCCTTAACGTAACTGGCAAGGAAGTGATGCCGTTCCTTCTCGGAACAGTAGCACTTATGATTGTGGGCACAGCACTTTCTTCAGTCTTGGCAGCAGTTCCTCTGGTGCCAGGAATACTTTCAGCCTTCGTTGCATTCGTTGCAGGCGCTGCGCTGATAGTTGCTTTGAAAGAAGTGTACGCAATCACAAGCTCAAAATAAGCTAACCAGCAAGTAATTGGTTTTCCTTTCTATTTCTTTTATTTTTTCCTACGCCTCTGGAATCGTTTTCCGATAACGAGGGGCGCTATTAGGTATATTTTCCTGTATAGATTGCTTTAAATATTGGCTGGCGAAATACATTCCAGGCCGAGGTGGCGGAACCTGGCTAACGCGCCAGACTTGAGAACAGATATTAGGACTCTCACAGACTTGTCTGTGAGGGAGTGATTGTTTGGCTTGACTCGGATTCGGCGGAGGATGACGAGTAAAGATATCTGGTGCCCTTACGGGCGTGCAGGTTCAAACCCTGAGCCTTTCTTTCCCAAAAGAAAGGCTAAGGCTCACCCAAAGAAATGGATTTACACAATTAACCGATAAAACGGTCAATCGTGCCATTTAACGGGAAGCCCAGGCGAAAATCCTGCCCTCGGCGCTTTTTTCTTTCTGTGTGCCATAGGAGTAGACATGAGTGCGAAAATCACAATAATCCCGACATCCCACATAGCAAGGGAGAGCATCAGGCAGATAAACGAGGCCATTGAAAGAGAGAAACCGGATTGCATAGCGGTCGAGCTGGATGCGGGGAGATACCAGGCCCTTCAGGAGGGAGAAGCGCCGCTCCTGGAATCCCTGCGTGCGCTTGGGCCGGTTACATTCATTTTTTTCTTCGTACTAAAGGGGTTGCAGGATTCGCTAGGCAGGGCTGTCGGCATCATGCCGGGAGCGGACATGATGGAAGCTGTCAGGCTGGGCAGGTTAAGAGGGATAAATGTGGCCTTCATTGACAGGGATATCGGAGAAACCTTCCTCAGGATAAAGGCAGTGCCAGCAAGGGAGAAGATGAGGCTTCTCCTTTTTGCTCTCATGGCTGCCACGGGCCTCGGATTGAAAATAGCCAGGCAGCCTGGAGACAAAAAATCATTTGATCTCTCAAAAGTCCCGCCAGAGAATCTTGTGGAAGAGGCTTTGATCATCCTGAAGAGGCGTTTCCCTTGGCTTCATAGGATACTCATCGAGGAAAGGAATGCATACATGGCCCAGAGGATAGGCAAGCTGTCCACGAGATACAATAATGTTTTGGTGGTTGTCGGGGCAGGCCATGCAAAAGGAATTGAAGAAATCCTTTTTGGGAACCAATGGAGCGTGCCCTCAGCAACTTTCACTGTCATAGCACGCTGAACACATGTTCCAGCTCCACATCGGTATTGACGCAACCGCTTTTAAGGAGCTCAATGGCCAGGTAAGGAATCCTGACCTGCTCAAGGTCCTCAGCTGCCATAAGTATCTCCTTCATGCAGGCGACACCAAGTACAGCCTTCGGCCTGTGGCTAATTATTATCTTTGATATCATGGAGCCGCCAGGGCATATGAAGACCTTGTAGCCAAGGCCTTCTGCCCTGGCCTTTATTGCAGAAACCTTGCATTCAGCCGAGCAGCTCATGCAATGGTAGCCGTTCTCATCAAGGACGGCTTTGCAGTTCGGCTTCCTGAGGCATTGAGGAAGAAAGACTATCTTGCGACCGGGCTCCGCAGCATTGAACTTCTCCTTGTAGTGGTCATTCTTGAACTCTATGTAAAGCCTGTCTATGTTCTCGGGCTTGAGGCCTACAAGCCTTATGGTCCTTTTAAGAGCGCGTTTTGTGCTGAAGTCAACGCCGGCTTCAATCATTTCCTGGATGAACTTTTTCAAGAGCATCGCCTCTTATCGGATATCATGCCTTTATGAAAGCAGCCTAATCTCTGCCTTCCATCTCTTTGAGCCTGCGTATCCTCTGCTCGATGGAAGGGTGTGTGGAGAACATGTTCACGAACCAGCCTGACTGGAAGGGATTGACTATCCACATATGGGATGTGGCGCTCGAGCCTCTCATGGGCTGGTGTTTTGCGACTTCAGATATCTTCCTCAGGGCTGATGCAAGGCCCTCTGGATTCTTAGTCAGCAGGGCTCCGTACCTGTCCGCTTTGTATTCCCTGGAGCGGGAGATGGCCATCCTTATCATGAGCGCTGCCAGCGGAGCGAAGATGACAACAAGTATCAGGCCTATAATGCCTGCTGATCCTCGATTATCGCTGCCACCGTATATGGAAAAGTACCCTATCTGCGCTAAATAAGATATGGCTCCGGCAAGCGTCGCAGCAATGGTGGATACAAGGATATCCCTGTTTGCAATGTGCCCGAGCTCATGGGACAGCACGCCCTCCATCTCCTGGTCATTGAGGCTCCTCAGCCCCTCTGTGACGGCTAGGGCTGAATGCCTGGGGTTCCTCCCGGTCGCAAAAGCGTTCGGGGCATTGCTGGGAACTATGTAAACCTTAGGCGCGGGAATGCTGGCTTCACGGCTGAGCTTCTCGACCATCTGGTTCAGCTTCGTGTCCTGGCTGGGCTTTGCCCTGTAAATCCCCAGGACAATCTTGTCAGAGAACCAGAATGATAGGAAATTAATCGCAATTGCCAGCGCAAGCGCTACACCCATCCCGAACATTCCTCCGAGGAAATACCCGATTCCCATGAAAATGCCTGTGAGAATCCCGAATAGCAGTATCGTTCCGAACGTAAAAACCACTCGAAGAATATCTGAATTGCTGTTATATAAGCTTTGTCCCGGCCCTTTGGCAGCTGCCGGATTTCGGGGATTTCAGAGCCTGTCCTTGCTCGCCTTGTCTTTATACTCTTTTATTATTGCGTCGAACTCGCCGCTCCTGAACCTTTCTTCCGCCAGCTCTTTTCCTATACCTATATAAAGATACCCAAGGGAATCACTGGTTTGGCTAATAACTGATATATAAGGCGGCTTTTTTTTCTCCTCAAAAGTGATTTGTTTTCCTTCAATCGCATCGTTGATTAGATTGTCCTTTGCAGCGAAGTAAGTACCTGTGTTAGTAGCTCCGACTAAACAGAGCGCGACCGCTGCTCCCCCAACTAAATTGCTTATGTATCCCATTGTTTCACAATTCCTGATTGATAATAAGCTTTTTAAATTGTATGTTATCTCACCTTCATAACAGCCTTCCTGATAATCTGCTCAGCCACCCATCCCGGCTTCCTCCCGGTCGTGTCTATTTCCAGTATCCTTTTCGCTTTCTCCAGAGCCTCTGCTTTGACGACTTCCATTATCTCAGCCTCTATGTTCTCCTCAATCTTCCTTTTTGGCCATCCGGATTTTTGCATCCTCTTCCTGAGCTCTCCCGGGTTTGTGCGCAGGATCACCACGAAATCGCATGGGAGATCGTGAGAATAATGGGATTCCAGGATAAGGTTTTTCTCTTTTTTAGAGATTCTTGAGACCTCGGACCTGAGCCTCCTCAGGTCTACTATCCTGGACCTCCTGGACCTGTCGTAGCCCAGGTAGAGCTTTTTCTCCTTGGCTAGCTGGTTCAGGCTCACAAGCCTCCAGCCGAGCTTTTTTGCTAAAGCTTTGGCTACAGAGGTTTTTCCTGTCTGCGGGGTTCCTGAGATTGAGATTATCATAAAATCCCTTGCTTATGAGCTTCCTGTGAACATCCCCGCAACCCAGTCAATCATGCCCTGGAACCATGCGACTATCTCCTCCCACCATTGGGACTGGTCCTTCACTTCCAGTATGCCCCACCAGCCGTCCTGGTATTGCTGGGAGTCTGATATGAGCGTTATGGATACTGTTTTGGCTCCCGTAATCGCAGGCGCATACGGGAAGAGGTACGTCTTGGATTCGGATGGCCCAAGAGAGACCCATTTGGAGGATGCAAACCCATCAACGCTGAGCTTCATGGTGCCTGAGAATCCAGTTAGCGCCTTGACAGTGACATTTATGCTGATATCTGATTTTACAGTGCAGTCCTTGGGAAGAGAGATGTTGGATATCTGGATGCTTCTTTGCGATACCACAGTCACGTTGCTCGCCACCAAATCCCCTGAAGATGAGAAGAATGCAAGCTCATAGGTCCCCTGAGCAGCGGGCGCCTTGAGCTTCCATGTGACGTCAGCCTGGTCGCCTGGCTTGAGGGATAGGTCCTTGGTCTGCACCAGTCCTGAAAAGAATACATAGAGGCTCACGCTTTCCGTTGAGCTTCCTTTGTTAATCACAGACGTCTGGAGTTCAAAGCTCTGTCCGGGGGTAAGGACGCTTTGGCTGTTCGCGCTTGCGCTGACCTTTTTTGGCTTCCCTGACTCAACGTTTATGCTGACTGTCTTTTCAGCACCAGCACCGTAGATTATCACAGGGCATGTGTAAATCATGTTGCTCTCAATCTGCGGCGTCCTGGCGAACCAGTATGCTTCTTGTGAGCCGCAGAAGCCTGCATTCTGCCTTTTTGTGGAGAGGGAGAGGAATTCCTGGCCGTTCTCCATTACGCAGCTTTTTGCGTTAACTGATGTGAGAATGCACTGGGAGGAAGGAGTCAGGAATGTTGCCTTTATCATGGAATAGCTGCCGCCTGTGGAATTGGCAGGCACTGCTGTTGCTTCTATACTGATTTTTGGGGATTCCTTGTGGGATATCACCTTTATCTGGGGCTCGCCCTTGTTCCAGTCAATGGTTATCTGGCCTCCCCTTACCTCTATGTGCTCGCTGAAGTTGGAGTCAGGAAGGTCTGCTATCTTTATGTGGGTCGAGTCAACGGGAGACTCCAGCCATGTGGGATCAAGGCTCATGGTTTTGCCCATCTGGTCAACCTCTACCCATCCATGCTGGCCCCAGCTCTCTGAATACGCATAGCCTACGACATATCTCGGGCTGTAGTCCAGGACATGGAGCATGGATACGAGAAGGTTTGAGAACTCGTCGCATGCGCCTTCCCTGTTTGTGTATGTCCATTCCGCGGACTGGGAGAATGCCTTGGCCTCATCGCTATAGGCCACGTTCTCATGGACCCACTGGGTGAGCCTGAAGAACCTCTGAATGTCATCAAGACCATAGGCAGATGTGTATGCTTCCTGGGCTATCTCTTTGTTGGCGATGGTGAAGCCTGTGACAGGGAAATCCTTGTTCTTTGCAGGAACCTCCCTCTCGAAGACCTCCACATCAGTCACGATCCTGTAGTCTATCTTCTTCTTGAGCTCAGGCACGTCCCAGTAAAGGGTGAGCATCTTGTTCCCCCATACGTCATCCATTATGTAATACCTGTCCGGGCCTTCCACTGCCTTAATGGCTGAAAACTGCCTGCTGGTGTTCTGCGGCACCGCGATGGTCACCTTGAGCTCGCTTGCCTTCTGGAAAGGGCTGTTGTCGTATAGGAAGACAGAGCCAGACCTGGACACCTCAGCATGAAGATAGCTCACTGCTTCAGGGTCCTTTATCTCCTGGACAGCCTGGAACTGGAAAGTTGAGTAAGATATCGGGAAGTCCGCAGAGTTTTCATAATATATCCCTTCGCTCTGTTCCTGGGCCAGTGCAAAAGGCATGGCTAGCAAAAAGGCAGCCAGGAGAAAAAGCTTCATTAGCATATATGTCTATTGTTGAAAATTTAATAAATACCCGGACAATTAGGAACAGGAAGGTGTCAGCTATTGGATAGAAGGCGGCAAGAGTCGCCTTCAGGCACTTTGGCGCCTTCAGGTGAATGCTATGGAGCTTTGGACAGAGAAATACAGGCCGAAAAGGCTCTCGGAAGTGATAGACCAGAAGCATGTGGTGGAAAGGCTCAAGGCCTGGGTGAAGGAGGGCTCGATCCCGAACATGCTTTTCGCAGGCCCGGCAGGGGTTGGCAAGACCACGATAGCACTGGCTCTTGCGCAGGAGCTCTTTGGCGAGAACTGGAAGCGGAACTTCAGCGAAACGAACGCGTCGGACGAAAGGGGCATCAACGTTGTTAGAGGCAAAATAAAGGACTTCGCAAGAGTGAAATCGATGGGCTCCGAATTCAAGATAGTCTTCCTGGACGAGAGCGATGCCCTCACCCCGGAGGCGCAGCAGGCCCTCAGGAGGACCATGGAAAAGTTCTCCAGAGTGTGCAGGTTCATCCTAAACTGCAACTATTCCTCCCGCATCATAGACCCCATCCAGTCCAGATGCGCGGTCTTCAGGTTTAAAAGGCTCACAGAGAAAGGCGTTGGAGAATACATAAGCAGGATTGCTAAAGGAGAGAAACTTACTGTTTCTGAGGATGCGATACCAGCGATTTTCGAGGCCTCTGAGGGGGACCTGCGAAAGGCCACGAACATCCTGCAGGCTGCGGCCGCATCTGGAAAAATCACAAAGGAGAGCATTTACGAAGTCTCCTCGCAGGCAAGGCCCCAGGACGTGAGGAATATGATAGACCTTGCCATAGCAGGCAAGTTCCCTGAGGCACGAAAGCGGCTTTATGACCTGCTCATAGAGCAGGGCCTTTCAGGAGAGGACATAATCAGGGAGATGCACAAGTCCATCTTCGAACTGGGGATTTCTGAACCTGCCAAATTGGAACTGATTGAGAAGATTGGAGAGTTTGAGTTCCGCCTGAACCAGGGCAGCTCCGAGGACATACAGCTGGAGGCGCTTCTGGCGAATTTCATACGATTGGGGAAGAAGTAAGCTATCCCACAAGCAGCCATTTCCAAAGCGGAATGCAGGCGATTTTCCTGTCGCCTATCTTTTCTTCCATTTCCAGGTCTTTCGTTATTACAAGGCCTTTTTTCAGGCCGAATTCGTCCATGGCCTTCAGAAGCGCCTTTATTTCCCTTTCTTTGGTTTCCTCCTTTCCCATGTCCCAGCACACCTGAATAAGCTCGCTTACTTTAGGGCCCTCCCTCACGATAAAGTCAACCTCTTCCTGCTGCCTGGATTTCCAATAGTTTATTTCTGTCCCGCTTTCCTTGAACCTTCTTCTTAGCTCAAGGTAGACCGCATTTTCCGCCATCTTCCCGCAACCCTCAGATACCGGGTTTACGGCGTTCCTGAGGCCTGTGTCCACGGAGTATATTTTCCTCGGGTACTTCAGCTGCTCCCTGACTTTTTTGGAAAAAATCGGCACGAAAAAGAAAAGGAAGACTTCCTCCAGCACGGAGGTGTACCTGAGCAGGGTCCTTGTTGATACGGGAATGCCCTGCGAGTTCAGGTAGTCCTTTCCCCTCCTGTAGCTAAAGTAGGATGAGATGTTGGACAAAAGGAATCGCAGGAAATTCTCCATTACCACGGTTTCCTTTATCCCGTGCTTTTCCATTATGTCCTTATAGAGTATGTCATCATAATATGCCCTTAGAATCTCTGTTTTCATCTGGCCGCTGCCTTCCAGGCAGATTTCTGGAAAGCCCCCGTATTTCAGGTACTCTTCCAGCATCGTCCTGGCCGTGGCCTGCTTCCTTGCGGAATAGAGCACATCCTCCCTGGAGAATTTCATGCCCCTGAAATCCAGGAATTCGGAAAAGCTTAGCGGGAACACCTTGATGGACACATGCCTTCCTGTAAGGAGCGATGCTATGTCTTTCCTTATTATCCTGGAGGTCGAGCCTGAAACCACAATCTTTATCCTCCCCTTGTGGCTGTCATAAACGCTCCTTGCCCAGCGCTCCCAGTTCCTTACGTTGTGAATCTCATCAAGGAAGAGGAACGCCTTCCCAGAGCCCTTCTCAAGAGCGTAATCCAGCAGCGCGTCCAGAAGCCTTTCCGTGGGCGGGTAAAGCACCCTGTTCTCGAAGTTTATGTAAATTATGGAGTCTTTAGGCACGCCAGCCCTTTCCAGCTCCTTTATGACCATGAACATGAGGAATGTCTTGCCGGACCTCCTGACCCCTATTATGTCTATCATGTGGTCCAGCCTTGAGAAAAGGTCAATGTTGACAGCCCTTTTCTTGACCTTACCAATCTCCCTTTCCTGCCACTCCTTTATGGCGTACCTTATCCTTTCCCTCTCGTTCATATTCATAGTGTTTACTTGGGGAAACAAGAATATAAGCTTTTCGTTTACTTGGGGAAACAAGATTTCATGCAGGGCGGCTCAGAGGACATCCAGCTGGAGGCCCTGCTGGCGAATTTCATACGGGTTGGGAGGAAGTAGTTGATTTTCTTTTTGTAAGAGAATTAATTCCGCAGGCTAAAAAATAAGGTAGAATCAATAATGCAAGAACCATTGTTATATATCCGATAGGTGTAAATATCGTTTCAGCACCTACATAGAAAATGAAAATATCAAGCCCGCAAAAACTGTCTGAAAATTCTGGAGGATTTGGGATAACTGGTCTAGTTTTGCATGCAAATATTCTGGTGTCGGTCATTCCAAAGAAAAATAAAGATAAGATAACAAATATCAGAAAGGACAGAATGATTCTTTTTGTTGGTTTCAGAAATTGTTTCAATCCCATTTTATCTCCTCTTCTCAAGCAGCTTCCTTATCTTCACAAGCTCTCCAAGCACATTGTCCTGGTGGCTTTCGAATGTGCCTGTGGTACCCACCTGCTTTGTCCCGTGCACGTAGCCCATTATCAGGCTGCGCAGCTCCTCGAAATGCACGACCCCTTCTATCCTTATCTCTGCCTGCCGGCCTGTTCCACCTGATGCTCCTGAATATCCCGCTGTCTGTATCTTCAGGGAGCCTATCCCCAGGCTCCTGGAAACAGGGCCCTGCTCTATGTCTATGTTCGTTATCCTGTTGTAAGGCACGATTCCGGTCTTCCTGAACCACACGCCCCTCCTCCACACCATCTCGTTCCCTGTGAGCTTGTATTTCAGGGTGTCATAGTATCTGGGTATCCAGTAAAGTGCCACCAAGGTTATTATCATCACCGGAACGCCAAGAAAGACGCTGATTATGAGGATGATGCCCATCGGTGCGAAGAGCAGGAGAGGGATGTACCAGCTGAAGAAGAATATGAGCAGGACTGCCAGCACGTTTATGTAATAGTATTTCCTGTAGGCGGGGTCCGCCCTGAACTCCTCCCCGAGTTGAACATTTGACAGAAGGCGTCCTCTGACGCCTTCGGTCTTTTGTGACTTTGCCATATTTAGAATTGGATTGGCTTTTTATATATGCCGCAGAGCATAATATTTACCAATTTAATCGGTTAACACGAAAGTTGAAAGTTGATGGTTCGCATTGAATGCATGCGAATCGCCTTCGTTCAAGTGGTAGGAAGGTGTTTCCATGTGATCTGGTGAAACACCTTCACTCTAAGAAATGGGAGGTTGTTTCATATGAATGTAATTTTTCTGGGGCCGCCTGGCTCAGGTAAGGGCACTTACGCCTCAAGGTCAGCTCCGCAACTCGGGATACCACATATCTCAACAGGAGACCTGCTTAGGGAGGCTGTCGCCAAGAAGACCCCGATAGGGAAGAAGGCTGAAGGCTTCATGAAGAAGGGCGCCCTCGTTCCTGATGAGATAATCATGCAGATAGTCAAGGAAAGACTTTCCAGGCCTGATGCCAAGCCTGGCTTCCTTTTCGACGGCTTCCCGAGAACAATCAAGCAGGCCGAATCGCTGGGAGGGATGTCAAAGATAGATGTCGTGATAAACCTCAGGATCCCTGACAAGGTCATAATAAAGAAGATACTTGCCCGCAGGACATGCCAGAAGTGCGGGGAGATTTATAATATAGCAGACATCCATTTCGGGAGGGTGAACATGCCTCCGGTCCTCCCGAAGAAGTCTGGGATTTGCGACAAGTGTAGAGGCAGGCTCGTGAGCAGGTCTGACGAGACTGAGCAAATCATAAAGGACAGGCTTGATGTTTACAGGAAGGAGACGCAGCCGCTCATTGATTACTACTCAAAGAGGAAGCTGCTCAGGAACGTTGATGTGATAGGCTCTCCTCAGGTCATGGTGCCAATCATAATGAGCGAAATCAGAAAAGCCGGTAAGTAGTGGGATTTATGCGGGGCAAGCTAATCGTGATAGAAGGAATAGATGGAGCAGGAGGGGAGACCCAGTCCAAGATGCTTCTTGACCATTTCCGCTCCAGAAAAATCCCATGCGAAAGGATTTACTATCCCGACTATGGGAACCCAATAGGAGACCTTCTGCACGAATACCTTCATAAAAAATACGATTTCTCCCCTGACATGCAGTTCCTGCTTTTCTCAGCGGACATGATAAAGGACCGCGAGAGGATTCAGGGATGGCTGAACGAAGGAAGGATAGTGATTGCTGACAGGTATTTCACGAGCGCCCTTGCATACCAGGTCATGAGAGGATTCCCCCTTGAGAACGCCCTGAAGTTCGCAGAGATTTTCAGGTTGCCCAAACCGGACATGATACTCTTCCTCAAAATCTCGCCCAAGACCTCCATAAAGCGCAAAAAGGTGGAGAAAAAGGACCTTGACAGGAACGAGGCTGACAGCAAGCTGCATGAGCAGGTCTCGGAATCCTATGAATCCCTTGTAAAGAAACAGGTGTGGGGAAGCTGGTTCGCAATAGACGGGGAGAGATCCAAGGAAGAGGTCTTCTTGCAGATAAAGAAGGTTCTTCGACTGGAATGAAGGCATCTGGCTCAGTTATAGGAGCCTTTCCAGCTCGCCAAGGCTGCCTATCGTCTTCTCATACTCGCCTTTCTCGATCCAGCTCGGGACGAACTTGAACTCCTTAGGGTCCCGCTTGATGAGGATGGCATGCATGCCCACTGAGAGCGCGGCCTGCACATCATCATGCAGGTTATCCCCGACCATCACAGCTTCCTCAGGATTGACTCCAAGCTTTTCCAGCACCAGAAGG
>CAYGVS010000022.1:0-14748 GCA_964353635.1 uncultured archaeon
AATGAGTGGTAAAGATGATAATCAGGCTGGGCCCTGCAGGCTCTCCAGGAAAAAGCACCCTGGAAGGAATAAAGGAAATCAAGAGGCTTGGTCTGCAGGCAATGGAGGTTGAGTTCGTCCGCGGAGTGAAGATGAGCAACCAACTCGCAAAGGAGTGCGGAACAGAGGCCAGGAAGCTCGGGATTGAGCTCAGCGTGCACGCCCCGTATTACATAAACCTCGCTTCTGAAGACCCAAAGAAGCAGAAGGAAAGCATGCAAAGAATCCTGGATTCGGCTGAGAGAGGCCACTACTTGGGGGCCAGGGAGATTGTATTCCATCCTGCATATTTCGGGAAGGGAGACAAGGAGAAGGTTTACCAGATAACAAAGGAGCACATCCTGGATATGCAGGAAGCTATCCGGAAGAATGGATTGGATGTCAAACTTTCACCGGAAACAACTGGCAAGCACAGCGCGCTTGGAAACCTGGATGAGACGCTCAGGCTTGTGAAGGAGACGGGGTGCAGCTTCAACATTGATTTTGCCCATCTTTATGCGAGGAATTATGGGAAGGTGGATTATAAAGAGGTCCTAGATAAGGTCCAGAGCGGGCTCAGACCCAAGCACATCCAGTGCCATTTCTCAAACATCAGTTTCACAGCCAAAGGGGAGAGGAACCATGAAGTGATGAACTCTCACCCGCCATTCGAGCCCCTGGCAAAAGAAATCCTGAGCAGGAAGATTGACTTCACCATAATAAGCGAGAGCCCTGTCACGTGGAGGGATAGCCTTAAAATGAAGGGAATTTTCGAGAAATTGGGATACATGTTTGAATGAGATTCAATCGCAAATGCATATGGATTTTGCTGGCTTTAATCCTTCAGGTGGCTCAGAATGGATAACTTGATAACCGTTTTTTCTCAATTTACTTGGTATATTATCTAGCTTTCCTTCTAGAGAACCCGCGTTGTAATGTATCTCTTGTCCTTGCGACTCTCCATCATGAACCTTGCATATGCTAAGAGCGATTTCTGCTTTGCCCCAAATGTAAGCGATTTTTTCATTTTTCATAAATCCCATATATCAATTAACCATAAATGCTTAATCATTCGCCGTACCCGCACCCTTGCCTTTAAAAGAGCCCGCGCACAATCTCTTATAAAAAGTGTTTTTATGGCCGAGATTCGTTTCCACGGAAGGGGCGGTCAGGGAGCGGTCACTGCCGCATCAGTCCTTGCTAGGGCTGCAGGCTTTGACGACAAGTATGCGCAGGGGTTCCCGGCCTTTGGTGTGGAGAGGAGAGGAGCACCGGTTAAGGCTTTCTGCAGGATTTCTGAGAAGCCGATTACCACAAGGTCCCAGATATATAATCCTGATATAGTGATTGTGCTTGACCAGTCCCTAATGCATCTTCCGGACATAGCTGACGGAATCAAGCCGGACACGGTGATATTTGTGAATGGCAGGCAGGCGAATTCCGAGCTCAAGCAGAAGACGCACTATTATGATGCCACGAGCCTTGCGCTCAGGATACTTGGAAAGGACATAGTGAACACAGCCATGCTTGGTGTCCTTTCGAAAAAAACCAAGATAGTCAGCCTCGAATCAATACTCAAGGCAGTCGGCGAGAACTTTTCCGGAAAGGTCCTTGAGCTGAACACGCAGCTTGTCAAGGAGGCTTACAATGCCAGCTGAGAAATCCGGGCTTAGCAAGGGAGCAATTGTCAGGGAAGCTGGCTCCACGGCAAAGAACAAGACAGGAAACTGGAGGACCTTCCGTCCCATAGTCACGGACAGGTGCATAGGCTGCGGGATATGCGTGACCTTCTGCCCGGAGGGAGCCATAACGGTAAAGGATGTCAGGGGGAAGAAGAAGGCTGTTGTAGATTATGATTACTGCAAGGGGTGCTTGATCTGCATAGAGGTTTGCCCTCAGAAGGCGATAACATCAGAGAAAGAAAAATAATTAAGGAATTTGATGAGATAATATGCCATACGTGATTGCTTACATAACGGCAAGGGATGCATCGGAAGCCAAGAGGATCGGGGAAGCTGTCGTAAGGGAGAAGCTGGCCGCATGCGCGAACATTATCCCGTCCATTGAGTCAATATACTGGTGGAAAGGCAGCATGGAGGAGGACAGGGAATGCCTGCTCATGCTCAAGACCAAGAAATCCTTTGCAACAAGATTAATAAAGAGGGTAAAGGAGCTTCACAGCTACGAGCTCCCGTGCATTGATATAATCCCAGTGGTGGACGGGAACAAGGATTATTTCAAATGGATTGAGGAAGTAACCAAATGAAAAACATAGTCGAAGGCTCGAAGGCGGTGGCTGAAGCTGTCAAGCTATGCGAGCCTGGCGTGGTGGCTGTGTATCCGATAACCCCGCAGACGCACATCGCTGAGGACATAATGCAGATGGTTGCCAATGGGGAAATGGATGCCGTTTCCATAAACGTGGAGTCTGAGCACTCTGCGATGGCCGCATGCATCGGGGCAGCAGCGACAGGAGTGAGGCCATACACGACAACATCCTCGCAGGGACTTGCCTACATGCATGAGCTGCTTTTCGTTGCATCTGGCATGAGGCTTCCGATTGTCATGACTGTTGTGAACAGATCCCTGTCAGCTCCGCTCAATATATGGAACGACCAGCAGGACTCCATGAGCGAGAGGGACTCAGGCTGGATACAGCTCTATGTGGAGAATGCACAGGAGGCTTTCGATACTCAGATACAGGCCTTCAAGATCGCGGAGCAGACCTCTGTGCCGGTTATGGTGTGCCTTGACGGGTTTGTGATATCTCACACGTTCGAAAACGTGTCCTATCTGGAACAAAAGGCGGCCAGGAGATTCCTTCCTCCATACAAGCCAGAGGTCAGCCTGAACCCTTCAAAGCCTGTATCCATGGGGACCCTCGCCACTCCGGATTACTTCATGCAGTTCAGGAAGGATCAGCATGAGGCTGTCAAGGCCTCTGCGGATGCTGTCAAATCCATACACAGGGAATATGCTGCCATCTCGAAGCGCAGCTACGGGAACGGAATGATAGAGAAGGTCACCCTTGAGGGCAAGAAGTTTGCTCTGATAACAATCGGGTCTGTCACAGGGACAGTAAGAGAATGCCTTCCAAAGGACTTCGGGATAATAAGGGTAAGGTGCATGAGGCCTTTCCCTAGAGAGGATATTGCCGCAGCATGCAAAGGCCTGGATTCAGTGGGTGTGATAGAGAAGGACATATCTCCCGGAATGGAAGGCAGCCTTTACAGCGAGATAAAAGCCGGCCTCTATGGCACCGGATGCCCTGTGAAGCTTTCAGGATTCATTGCAGGCCTTGGAGGGAAGGATATCACACCAAAGCATATGGAATCTGTTTTTGAGAGAATCAGGCAGGGAAAGACCGGAACCGAATGGGTAATGTAGCCTCAAGCACCCTTTTTAAATCCGTTCGTATAGTCTGCCTTATGGATTACGCTATAGAGATAGAGAACCTGAAGAAGGACTTCAAGGAAGGGGGTGTAGTCACTCACGCGCTCCGGGGCCTAAACATGAAGATACGGAAAGGTGAGATATTCGGCCTGCTCGGGCCTAACGGCTCAGGGAAGACCACCACCATCCATATACTTTCCAACCTAATCACCCCCACTTCAGGGACTGCGCGGGTGCTTGGCCATGACGTGCTGGAAGAGCCTGAGAAGGTAAGGGCGATCTCAGGCATGTGCATGGGCGGTACGCAGTTCCTATGGGACATGACTCCTAGGGAGATACTGAAATACTACGCATTGCTTTTTGGCCTCCGGTCTGATGAAAGGAAAGCTAGGATAGAGAGGCTTGTCAAGGACCTTGGGATCACCAAGTTCCAGAATATGCAGTTCTATATGCTATCTACAGGAATGAAGCAGAAGGTGGCTGTTGCTAAGTCCCTCCTGAATGATCCGCAGGTGCTTTTTCTGGATGAGCCCACTTCTGGACTGGATGTGGAGGTCGCGATAATGATCAAGGAATACATATCCGGCCTTGCCAAGGACAAGGGAGTGACAGTCATACTCACCTCCCATCATCTGTTCGAAGTGGAGGAGCTCTGCAGGGAGGTTGCGATAATAGATGAGGGTAGGCTGGTAACCAAGGGTAGCATAACTGACATAAAGACGCAGATGAGGTTCCCTGACATTGCCTACTTCTGCCTTGACAGGCTGACTGGCCTGGAATTTCTTGACGGGATTGATGGGGTGCACGGATATGAGATAAAGGCAGGAGGGGTTTTCATAAAGGTGGACAAGAATTCCGAGGTAATATCCCACCTCATATCAGAGCTTAAGGAAAGACAGTTCAGGATAAGGGATATGGAGCTGAAGAAGCCCTCCCTCGAGGATGTCTTCCTCAAGATAGTCAGGAGGAAAGAATATGTTTGAGCGAGCCATGGGGCATTTTTACAAGCAGTGGGTGATGTGGAGGAAGAGCCCTTCGGACCTCGCCTGGGTCTTTGTGTACCCATTCGTGGGGCTGTTCTCCATAGGGCTCTTTGTATCATATTTGGTGGGCTCCGGCGCGCCTATGGAAACCTTCATGTTCGCATTTGCAGGCATTATAATATGGAACTCCTATGACATATCGCAAAGGGCTATTACCTACGGCCTGACATTCGAGATTTGGTCAGACTCGCTGAAGCATTTCTTTTCAACAACGTCTACTGAGAACGACTTCATCCTAGGGAATTCCGTTTTTGGCCTGGCAACCACGCTGCTCGCCCTGGTTTTGGTGGGTGTGACAGGATACCTCCTGTTCGGATTTAACGTTTTCGCTGCCGGAATGTTTCTGCTCTTGGGTTGCGTTTCTGTTTTCGCTTTCGCAACCGCTGTGGGGCTTATCATAGATTATTTCATAATAACCAAAAGCGTGAAATACATGTCCCTGATATGGATGTCCACTGGGATTATTATGATATTTTCTGGCGTGTATTATCCTGTGAGCATCCTCCCTGAACCGGCAAAGTCAATCTCATTTCTGCTGCCATCGACGCATGCGATAGAATCAATAAGATATTCTCTTGCGTCCAACGAAGCCGCAGCCGCCTTGAGCATCCTCCTGTCATTTGCTCTGACATTCGCATACTTAATATTAGGGTATCTGGCATTCTCCAATGGGATTAAGAAGGGCAAGGAGTTCGGGAAGATATCAAGGCATTAGCGATGGATGCGCTTTAGCGCCGGCCGTAAAGCTTTAAATATACTTATGCCAGATAAATAGGATATTCTCTGCAATCGGAGAATCCTGACGCAGCCGAGCTTGGCTAAGGATAAGCCGGCGCTGATGGAAGAAACAGTAATGGTGTTCAAATGAAGGTTCCAGTCTATGGACTGCATGGAGAAGTGAAGGGAAGCAAGGATTTTTCCAGGGTATTCTCTGAGCCTGTCAGGAAAGATCTTATTGCAAGAGCAGTGGTTTCTGAGCAGTCCAAGAACAGGCATCCTTACGGTGTTGACCCTCTCGCAGGAAAAAGGACATCCGCTCATTATCATGGCCGGAGAAAGGTCAAGCACTCCATGATGAACAGGGAGATGGCAAGAATGGCCAGGATACACGGCTCAGGCTACTTGCACATGACAGCAAGGTTTGTGCCACAGGCCGCCAAAGGCCGGAAGGCTCATCCACCCAAGATCGAGAAGATATGGAAGAAGTCGATGAACAAGAAGGAGCATCTGAAGGCTCTTGACTCTGCCATTTCGGCTACAGCAAGCAGGGATTACGTTTCCTCAAGAGGCCACATGATTGAGGATGTCAAGCACATACCGCTTGTCGTTGAGAACAGCATCCAGGCAATCACCAAGTTCAAGGAAATCTCTGATGTTCTGGCCTCGCTCGGTCTCAAGAAGGAGATAGAGAGGACCATGAAGAGGAAGGTCAGGGCAGGAAAGGGCACGATGAGAGGCAGGAAATACAAGAAGAAAAAAGGCGTGCTTTTGATAGTTACCGAATACAGTGGCATAGAGAAGGCCGCAAGGAATGTCCCAGGCCTTGATGTCATCAAGGCTGAAGAGCTCAGCGTGAGCCACCTTGCTCCTGGCGGTATGCCGGGTAGGCTTGCTCTGTGGACAGAAGGGGCCCTCGAGGGGTTCGAAAAGAAGCATGGTGAATGATATGCCAGCGAAAAAAGCAGCTGTTAAGAAGCAGGAAGGCCCGCAGGCAGAGATGAAGCAGAAGGAATCCTCCGGTATGAGCGATCCCTGGAAGGTGCTCATATACCCACATCTTGCTGAGAAATCAATGAAGATGGTCGAGACTGAGAACAAACTTGTGTTCATGGTAAGAAGGAACTCAACAAGGAGCGAGATCAAGCAGGCTATAGAAAGCGCCTTCCTTGTCAAGGTCAAGAGGGTCAATTTCGAGATAACCATGAAAGGCGAGAAAAAGGCCTACATAAAGCTCATGCCTGAGTCCTCAGCATCTGACATTGCCACAAGGATGGGAATGGTCTGATGAGTTTAAGCCGGCATGGCCGGAATCTTTGAAAAGCGCGCAAGGCGAAGCATATGGGAAAAAGGATAATATCGCAGAGAAGAGGGAAAGGCTCGCGGACCTACAGGGTTCCTGAAAAGCCTTTCAAGCCCAGGGTGGAGTACAGGAAAATCCCTGGGATAGTCGTTGACATAGTCAGTGATCCGCTAAGGGACTCCCCGCTTGCAGAGGTCTCCTACGCAGACAACCAGAAAGGATTTATTGTCGCGATAGAAGGGATGAAGGTGGGTGACAGGACTGAAGGCTCGATCGTCCCTGTGATAAGCGTTTCAGAAGGGCAGAGGATATCCTGCATCGAGACCTACCCCAACTCAGGCCCGAAGCTCTGCAGAGCCCCGGGGTCCTTCGCAGTGGTCGAGTCAAAGACGGAAAAAGAATGCGTGATATTGCTTCCATCCAAGAAGAAGATGAAGGTCAATTCACAGTGCCTTGTCACACTGGGCATACCGGCAGGCGAAGGCAGGAACGAGAAGCCCTGGGTCAAGGCAGGCAAGAAATGGATTGCCATGCATGCCAGAGGAAAGCTCTACCCGAGGACCTCTGGTGTGGCGATGAACGCCGTGGACCACCCGTTCGGCGGGGGCTACACAGGCCTTGGCAAGCCCAAGAGCGTCTCAAGGGATGCACCGCCCGGCAGGAAGGTTGGGTCCATAGCCTCAAGGAGGACAGGAAGGAAGAGGTAGAAAATGGAGGTAGCCGAAACTGGCTTCAATCAAAATTATGGCAAAATTCGAGTTCAGGGGGAAGTCGCTGGAAGAGATAAAGGCCATGAGCCTGGAGGAATTCAGCAAGATCATAACATCAAAGGAAAGAAGGGCGCTCAAGAGGGGCATGACTGAGAAGGAGAAGAAGCTCCTCGAGAAAATCCGCAGGAACCCGGGCAAGTTCCACAGGACCATGAGCAGGGAGATGGTGATAGTCCCGCAGATGCTCGGCATCAAGATAGGGATTCATAATGGCAAGGAGTATGTGAGCGTTGACATAAAGCCCGAGATGCTCGGCCACAGGCTTGGCGAGTTCGCGATGACCAGGAAGACAGTCAAGCACTCTGCTCCGGGATTCGGGGCAACCAGGTCAAGCAAGTTCGTCCCGCTCAAGTAAATGTGTTAATATGACATGGCATGTTGGAATCAACAGGGAATACGGGTGCTTAGTAGCAGCTGAGAAGAAATATCCGCTTCACATCCTCGGCAACACACGGGAAAGGATAATAGAGGCAATATCAAAATATGATATTTCCAAGCCTCTCAATGACCTTGGAACTGGAAACCCGTGTTTCAGAAACCTCACACAAGAGGAGTACACAATGTACTTTGGATGATTATGCACAAATACGCTTTCAACCCGGACCCGAAGTCTTCGGTCAGAGTTTATGGCAGAGGCCTTAGGGTCTCAGGAAGGAGCTCAGCTTTGATTTGCAGGAAAGTTTCAGGGATGAGCCTGGAGAAGGCAAAGAGGCTTTTGGAGAACTTGGTATCCCAGAAGCAGAGCCTTGATGGCAAGTACTACACCAACGCCTCAAAGGAGCTGCTGGGCCTGCTCAAGAGCGGGGAATCCAACGCAGAGAACAAGGGGCTGGATGCCAGCAGGCTCCTGGTGCACGCCTCCAGCCACAAAGGCTTCACCTACATGAGGCCCAGGAGGCTGAAGCTCAGGGGCATGCAGAGGAAGATGACCAATCTGCAGGTTGTGTTGATGGAGAGGTAAGCATGGAAATGGACATTTATATTGGAGGAAGCAGCAAGAAAAGGGATATTATAGCCCGCTACTTATCGAAAGAAATGAACATGGTTTATGATACAGACGGAGAGAACCTGGCTGTTTTCCAGGATGTCAGCTTTGATTGTATTCCAAAAAAGTTTTTTGAGAAAAAAAATATTTTGAGAAAATTAGTTGATATCAGGGAAAATAAAAAAGGAAACCCAGTCAATGTGGAGGCAATTTATGCTTAAGCAATACTTCGTCAAGCAGGCGATAAAGGAGATAGAAATAGAGAAGTTCATAAGGGACAGCTTCCCCATGGGCGACTATTCCAAGATAGAGATACAGAGGACTCCCCTTGGGATCAAGATAGTCATTCACACGAACAAGCCAGGCCGCATAATCGGAAGGAGCGGAAGGAACATAAACGAGATGACTGACGCAATCAAGGAGAAGTTCGGCCTGGAGAACCCACAGCTTGACGTCAAGACCGTAAGGAATCCTGACCTTGACGCGAAGATAGTCGCAAAGCAGATCGCCTCCTCCCTGGAAAGGGGCTTCAACTACAAGAAGATTGGCAATATCACCATCAGAAGGATAATGGACGCTGGCGCTGTGGGGGCTGAAATTGTAATCTCAGGGAAGTTCGGGACTGGGAAGGGCGCCACAGCAAAGTTCATCGAGGGCTATCTCAAGCACTGCGGCCAGCCAGCCAAGGAGCTTGTGGACTACGGTTTTGAGGAGGCCAACACAAAGCCCGGGAAAATAGGTATACGGGTAAAGATTATGAAGAATTTCATGAACATCGACGGCAGCCTGAAGACGACGAGAGGGGAGCCTGAAGAGGTCAAGCAGCAGGGAGAGGCTGCGCTGGAAGAGCTCCAGAAGGCTGAGGAGGGGGAGCCTGCTGAGAAGAAGGAGAAGCCCAAGAAGGCTCCAAAGAAGGAGGAACAGGAGCCCGAGGCTGCCAAAGAGGGTGAAAAGGTTAAAAAGCATGGAACCTAAAGAGGAATAAAGTATGGCTATTCTCAAGAAGAAGGATATGAGAAAACTTGATGATAAAGAGCTTGATAAAAAGCTTTCTGAGATGTGCCTAGAGCTTGCCAAGCAGAGGGCAAGCATCAAGATCGGCGCAACCGTTACTTCTCCTGGTAGGATCCGCGAAGTGCGCAAGACCATAGCAAGGGGTCTTACCATAAAGAAACAAAGAGAGGTTAAAGGAAAAGAATGAGTGAAGTTTGCCAAAACTGCGGACTCCCCAAAGAGCTTTGCGTATGCGAAACGATAGCCAAGGAAAGCGAGAAGATACGCATTTCTGGTATAAAGAAAAGGTACGGGAAGATAACCACCATAGTCGACGGTATAAGCAAGGATGTGGATATCAAGAACGTGCTTAAAGAGCTTAAGATGAGGCTTGCCTGTGGGGGTACGCTGAAGGACGGCATCATTGAGCTGCAGGGCGACCACAGGAACAAGGTGAAGCCCATCCTGGTCAATCTGGGCTTCAAGGAAGACCAGATTGAGGTAGGTTGAGCCTTCTACTGAATGGAATCTGCTGTGAATATGGATTCCAAGCAGGAGAGCTTATTCTTTAAGCCATTAGCACAATCTTCTATAATATGAGGCCAGAGGATATCGTCCGCCATGAGCTGATAGGCCTGGATATCAAGGTTGTCAGGTGTGCCAACAGGCTGCTCGTAGGCCTTGAAGGCAGAGTGATAGACGAGAGCAGGAACATGCTTGTTATAGAGACCGCAAAAGGCGAGAAATCCCTTCCCAAGGGGCTTTGTGCATTCTCCTTCCTTGTCTCAGGGAAGCGTGTCAGGGTGGAAGGCTCCTTGCTTGTGTCTAGGCCTGAGGACAGGATAAAGAAGAAGCTCAGGAAATGGTGATTAGTACCTTCGGAATATTATTAGTTCTCTTGGCTTGTTTTTTTCAGGCAATGGCATTCTGTATCCAAAGGCGGCATCTCCTTTTCCTATATCCAAACCCGCTTTTTGTAGTCCTTTGATGTATCTTTCCATCTCTTTTATTCCGCCTATCTAAATTGTTTCTTTGTGAAACTCACCAGGCTGAAGTTTTTGAAGAAGCTGTGCTTTCCCTGGAAAGCCGTCTTCTGTGTCCATGATGAGTTCATCCACGTTTGTATCATCTACTATCTGGCGCTCTTTCCATTTCATAAAAAGTATGAATAAATGTAAATTTTATAAATCCATACCCAAATGTGCATTTAAATACCTATTGCAATATAATTTGGTAAGCTGAGTTATTGCGTAGCGCCTTATGCAGCGCAATAGAGAGGCGATTTGCAGCTTTGCAGGCTGTTGTTGTTTCTCTCAGCTTCAATAACCTATATAAGCATCCAGGACATGTGATGTTATGCCTTCCAAAAAGAAGACAGAGAAGAAGAGAAGCATCGGGATTCCAGTGAGCCCTCCAGAAAGGGATTGCAAGGACCCGAGGTGCGCATGGCACGGCTCCCTTCCAGTTAGGGGAAGGATGTTCAAGGCCACTGTCCGGTCTGCAAAGACCCACAACACAGCGATCGTCGAGTGGGATTACCACAGGTTCATCTCTAAGTACGAGAGATATCAGCGGCAGAAGTCCAGGATAACAGTGCATAATCCTCCCTGCATGAGGGTGAGGGAGGGAGATGCTGTCATAGTCGCTGAATGCAGGCCCATCTCAAAGACCAAGCACTTTGTCGTGATAGGCTTGCAGAAAGCTCTTATGCTCAGGTCTCAACCCAAAGAGAAGGGGCTTAAAGAAGCTTCTAAGTGATTGCTATGAAAGCCGTAAGCTCAAAGATTACAAGATGCCTACCTGTAGGCGCCAGGCTCACATGCGCTGACAACAGCGGCGCCAAGGTGCTCCAGATAATCTCAGTCATGGGTTTTAAGGGAAGGAGAAGGATGAAGCCTACTGCAGGAATTGGCAGTTTCATCACCTGCAGGGTGTTCAAAGGGAACGAGAAGGTTAGGCACGAAATATTCAAGGCAGCCATCATCAGGCAGAGGAAGGAGTTCAAGAGGGTCAACGGCATGACCATATCCTTCGAGGATAACGCAGCTGTCATTGTAAATGAGAAGGGAGAGCCGAAAGGCACTCTAGTAAAAGGTCCTGTCGCAAAGGAAGCCATTGACAGGTTTCCTCTTGTGGGTAAGATAGCAAGCCTGGTAATTTGATGATAGCAGGGTGGAAACAAACAGAAGCTCCGAAAGGCTTCTTCATAAATAGATTTGGCGAAAGGTATGAAAAAAGCATGGTCCAAAAGATGGGTGGCAAGCACCCAGCCCAGGAAGCAGAGGAAGTACAGGATAAACGCTCCCCTAGGGGTAAGGCATAGGTTCCTCTCGGCCCACCTTTCAAAGGAGCTGAGGGAGAGGTTCGGCAAGAGAGCGCTCCCTGTCAGGAAATCTGATGAGGTCGTTGTGATGAAAGGCAGCTTCAGGGGGTACAGGGGAAACGTGGAAAGGGTTGACCTCAGGGAATCCAAGATTTACATTGAAGGTGTGAAGAGGAAGAAGGTTGACGGGTCTGAGGTTGCCATGCCAGTGGACCCATCGAATGTCATGATAACAAAGCTTTCTATTGAGGACAAGAGGAGGCAGGCTGTGCTGGAAAGGTCCGGAAGGACTGCAAAGCCCGCTGTCAAGAAGACGGAGGTTGTGAAAGCTTCAAAGAAGCCTCGCAAAGAAATCCCTGTCCCGAAGGAAGAGCACATCAGGAAGGATGAGGAAGACAGCGCAAAGGTCTCTGCGCAGCATCCAAGGAAGCCTCCTGCTGAAAAGGAGAAGGACTGGTAACCATGCACCTGAAAAGATATTCGATGCCGGGATTCTGGCCGCTTTCGAGGAAGGCAAAAACCTATGTGACAACTCCTATGCCAGGCCCCCATCCGAAATACAGCTGCCTGTCGCTTAAGGTAGTCATACGGGATGTTCTAAAGTTAGCTGAGACCTCTACGGAGGCAGTGAAGATATTGAACACGGGCAAGGTCCTTGTGGACAAGAAGGTCAGGAAGAACCCGAAGTTCCCGGTGGGCCTGATGGACATTATTGAGATACCTGAGCTCCATGCGAGATACCGGATCAATGTGAACAAAAATGGCCTCCACCTCGAGAGGATAAAGGAGGAAGAGACTGGCATCAAGCTCTGCAGGATAGTGGGAAAGACCACAATTAAAGGCGGAAAGAACCAGCTCAACCTGCACGACGGAAGGAACATCCTCACCAAGGAGAATTACACTGTCGGGGACTCTGTTGTCATAGAGATCCCGGACCAGAAGATAATCAAGCATTATTCCCTGAAGAAAGGCGAGCATACCTTCGTTATTGCAGGAAGGAACATGGGAATGAAAGGCCAGATAAAGGACATCAAGCAAAGGAAGAGCCTGATGGAGAAGAGCATCGTGACCATTGTATCGGCTGATGGCAAGGAGATTCAAACCCTTAGGGATTACGTCATGGTTGGATTGCTCAATGAAAATGAGGCATCAGATCACGAAGAGAAGGAAAAGAAGCCTGAAGCCAGAAGGAAGAAGGAGCATGCATGAACCCGATGAGAGAGATAAGGCTTGAGAAGGTGACTGTCAACATGGGCGCGGGCGAGTCCGGACCCAAGCTTGAGAAATGCAAGAAGATTATGGAAACCATCACGAAGAAAAAGGTCGTGTTGGTATCCACCAAGAAGAGGAGCACATTCGGCGTGCCCAAGGGCAAGCCCATTGGAGTGAAGACCGCCCTGAGGGGTGCAGACGCAATGGAGTTCCTTAAAAAAATGCTGCAAGCCGTTGACAACAAGCTAAAGGAATCGCAGTTCGATTCCAGCGGCAACTTCTCTTTCGGCATTCATGAGTACATAAATATCCCGGGGGTAAAGTATGACCCTGATGTTGGGATACTAGGCATGGATGTGTGTGCGACGCTGCAGAGGCCGGGCTACAGGATAAGGAAGAGGAAGCTGAGGCCCCAGAAGGTTGGCGAGCGCCACCTGATAAAGAAGCAAGAGGCTGTGGAATGGGCCAGGAAGAACCTTGGCGTTGAGATAGCGTGATGGTGTTTATATGACATTCGAAAGAGTCAAGAAGCAGATTGAGAAGAAGCCTGTCAAGCTTGCCAGGTTCCAGAAGTTCAACGCGCCCAAGAAGAGGAAATTCGGGAAGAACGTCCACAAATGCAGGAGGTGCGGAAGGACAGGAGGAGTAATCCGCAAATACGGCCTGGTTTACTGCAGGCAGTGCTTCAGGGAGGATGCAGAGAAGCTGGGCTTCAGGAAATACAGCTAAATGTATAGAAGCTGCCAGCCAGCTTCTTTCCAAAATTTGGTGATTAAATGAAACATGACCCGTTGTCTGACATGTTCACGGTGCTGAAGAACACGGAAAGCATTGGAAGGCCTGAGTGCATCGTTCCGGCTTCCAAGCTGATTAGGGAGGTCCTTAAGGTTATCCAGCAGCACAAATACATAGCAAGCTACGAGTTCGTGGAAGACGGAAAGGGAGGCATGTTCAAGGTGAAGCTCTCCGGCAGGATAAACAATTGCGGGGTAATCAAACCCAGGTTCTCAGTCAAGAAGGGCGAGTTCATCAAATGGGAGAAGAGGTATCTCCCGGCCAGCGGCACAGGTATCCTGATAGTCTCCACGTCCGCAGGCGTATCCGACCAGAGGCATGCTTCCATTGCAGGGGGCAGGCTCCTTGGATATATCTATTGAGGGTGCGGCTCATGACTAACATAAACCAGGAAATAAGGGATGCGATTAAGGAAGGGAAGATGGTGATAGGGACAAGGACTGTCATGAAAGGCGCAAAAAGGGGTTCTGTCAGCAGCATAATATATGCATCCAACTGCCCAGAGAACACAAAGAAGGACCTGCAATACTATGCCTCAGGAGAGTTCATCTCAGTAAAGGAGTTCAAAGGTAGCTCCTTCCAGCTGGGAGAGCTATGTGGCAAGCCGTTCAATGTCTTGCTTATCGGGATAAAGAAATAGCCATGGGGCTTAAATAAGCTGCATGGGCAATATTTAATGCAGAGGTGTCTGATGTCTGTCAAGCTTGAGACGCAGTCGATAAGGACAATAGCCGCATTCGAGAAGATAACAGAAGTGCATGCGAAGGATTGCCTGATAACAGATGATTGTGTGTATTTTATTGTTGACCCCGAGAAGGTCGGGCTTGTGATAGGCAAGAACGGCTCTGTCATCAAGGAGCTCAGGAGGGTCTTCGGCAAGACGGTAAGGATCTTTGGATACTACGACAACCCGGAGGCCTTCATCAGGAACACGTACCCTACTGCGAAAAGCATGGACATCAACAACGGAGGGATAACCGTCACGCTTCCAGAAGAGGACAAGATAGCTGCCATTGGAAAAAACGGAAGGAACATAAAGGCTGTGAGGGAGATAATGAATAGGCACTTCTCAGTGAAGAACCTGAGGATAAAATAGGCGTGCTGTAAGCCGCCGGGTTTTTATAAATGGACTGCTAAGAAAATAAGGATCTGGTGAATATGAAAGTCACTCTATCAAGCAAAAAAGGGAACCCAAT
>CAYGVS010000022.1:14758-17447 GCA_964353635.1 uncultured archaeon
AACACAATTCTGTTCGTGATGCAAGGAACGACCCCTGCCTTTGCGAACGCACTCAGGAGGATAATGATTTCAGAAGTCCCTACCATTGCCATAGACAGAGTGGATTTCCACGCAAACGATTCCGTGCTCTTTGACGAGATGATAGCGCACAGGTTGGGCCTTATCCCGCTCTCATTCACGCCAGATAAGCTCAACTTCAAGGGCTCTTGCAAATGTGGAGGCAAAGGCTGCTCGCTCTGCGAGGTGGTCTTCGCTCTGGAGAAGACAGGCCCCTGCATGGTCTACTCAGGGAATATGAAGTCCTCGAACAAGGATGTCAAGCCCACGAGCCCGGACTTCCCTATAGTGGAGCTCCTCAAAGGGCAGGGCATAAAGTTCGAAGCCACTGCAATAGTGGGAACAGGTAAGCAGCATGCCAGGTGGCAGGCTGCCAACGCATCCTACCAGTACTATCCGGAAATCGTGGCCAAGGACACTGCAGCTGCCAAGAAATGCATGAAGAGCTGCCCAAAGGACCTTGTGGATATGAAAGGCGCCAAGATAGTGATTGCGGACCCTGAGAAATGCGACATCTGCATGGCGTGCGTTGAGGGCTGCGATGGAGTGGAAATAAAGACCGACCCGACCAGGTTCATATTCAGGGTAGAGTCGATATCAGGCCTTAAGCCGGATTACATCATATCCAAGGCAGTGGAGATACTTGAAGGGAAGGCTGAGGATTTCAGGAAGGAGCTCAAGAAGCTTGATTAAAGAAAGAAGGCGACTCTTGTCGCCTTCCATCTTTCGGGGCCTGCTCGGCTGTGAAAGTTATTATATTCTATCCCTCCAATTATATACAGGTGTTGAGATGAGCGCCAAGCTTGTTCTTGCATGGATCGTAGGCGGCCTTTTCCTTCTCGGAGGTGTCTGGATCACCCAGAACCTGGAGCTCAATGTCGGGGTCACAGAATTCCAGTATGCTCTTGCCCTTGTGATTGCTTTCATCCTCATGCTGATTGCTGGATTGTGCTGGATCTCAGTGGCCGTTGCCACTAGGCACGAAATCGGATAAATGGAAAGAAGGTGATAAAAATCGCCTTCAACTGATTCTGGAAAGAAGGCGACAATAAGAGAGACGTTGACAGGAGTCAACTTCCAGCCACAGTCGCCTTCTGGTTCAAATCCGCCTCTTGTTTGAATGTTTATAAACCTATCCGGTCAATATTGATAGCAGCTTATATAGTTAATATAATCCTTTGAAGCCAGCGAAGCTGGCTTCATTGCAAAGCGGTGTTTTATGGCGCGCGTGTATTCAAGGAAGAAGGGTAGGTCAGGGAGCAAGAAGCCCATGCAGAAGACTGCCACATGGGTGAAGCTCAAGCCGGATGAGGTAGAGGAGATCATAGTCAAGCTTGCCAAGAAAGGCCACCCCTCCTCAGAGATAGGCCTCATCCTGAGGGACCAGTACGGCGTGCCTTCCATCAGGATAAAGGAGCTGCAGATGGAGGAGAGGATAGCCAGGATAATGAAGAAGCACAAGGTATACCCCCCGTTCCCCGAGGACATGTTCAACCTCCTGAAGAAGGCCGTCACCCTCACGGCTCACATGGAGAAGAACAAGAGGGACTACACATCCAAGCGCGGCCTTCAGATAACCGAGTCCAAGATAAGAAGGCTTACCAAGTACTACAAGAGCCAGAAGTCCCTTCCTGCTGACTGGAAATATGATATAGAGAAGGCCAAGCTGCTCGTGAAGTAGCCGGGCTTTGCTTATATTTTTATTTCTCCAATTATTGTTCATGCTAACCGTGGAGCAGATTCTAGACTTCGCAAAAAGGGGCTGGCTAGAGCTTCCTCCGGAGCCAAGGTACAGGCCGGTTGGCCCTTACATAGCCGAGCAGAAGCCCGCAATATCCGTAGGCTCATTCGAATCTTTTGAAGACCCTGAAACCGGGGAAGTTCTTTACAAGCGCAAGACTAACTGAAAAACATCTTCAGGCTTTCTTTTTGAGAAACGTTAACAGGCTTCCCTTTCACCCCTGTCCTGGGGCTCTTAAGCCCGTGTCCTGTTACCAAACATACAACCTTGGAGCCTTTTTCTATCTTATTCCTGGACTTTAGCAGCCCTGCAAATGAGGCTGCACCACCAGGCTCTGCAAATAGGCCCTCCCTTCTCGCCAAAAGTTCCCGCGCCTTCAGTATCTCCCTGTCTGAAACGGATTCTGCAAATCCACTGGAGTTTTTTATCGCTTTCAGTATGCCTGGCCCGTCAATGGGGTCTCCGCACTCTATTGCAGTGGCCACTGTGTGAGGGTTATTGATGGCTTGTATCGCCTTGTTTTTCTTGAATGCTTCTGCGATAGGGGCGCATCCCTGCGCCTGTATCCCCGCCATCCTGGGCAGGCTATTGATGAATCCAAGAGCCTTGAACTCAGAGAAGGCTTTCCACGTTGCTGTTATCAGCGTGCCATTGCCTATCGGACAGGAGACCCAGTCCGCTCCTGGGAGCTGGTCGCAGATCTCGAAGCCAATGGATTTCGTGCCTTCCCTCCTGTAAAGGTAATCCCCAAGGAGGTAGGCCTTGCCTTCTCTAAAGACCTCTTCTGCCAGGGCCATGGCCTTTGTGTAATCCCCGCTTATGTGATAGACCTTTGCCCCATACGCAAGTATCTGCTCCATTTTGGTGGCAGCAGTGTCCTTTGGTGTGAAT
>CAYGVS010000023.1:0-16552 GCA_964353635.1 uncultured archaeon
ACGACGGCTACGGCCTCTGGATAAACTCCAGCGGGAAGATAAACGTGGGCAGCTTCGGCGGAGGCAACTTTGATGGTAATAGCGTTCTCTCCACAAACACCTGGTATCACGTCGCTGTAATAATAAACGGGGCTTCAAGCGTCCTGTATCTTAACGGACTGGATAACACCCCCACAAGCCATACGATTAACGTAGTAGCCTCCAGCCAGCCGCTTAAAATAGGGGCCTCAAGAAACCTTACGGACACAGCAGATGTGAGATTCTTCAACGGAACAATAGACGAGCTCGCCATCTGGAACCGCTCCCTCTCCAGCCAGGAGATACAGTCTCTCTATTCGAGCGGCCAGCCAATACCCTGCGGGGCATCCTGCCTCCACAAATCCGATTCCAACTGTAACGGCTGCGTCTCAATGCCAGAGCTAAACGCCTTCATAGGCCGCTGGAAGTACAATAACCAGGATGTGAACATAAGGGAGCTGATTGAAGCGATTGGGTTGTATAATAGAAATAAAGGGTGCCCCTGAAAAATCTAACCTATAAAAGCCGGGGAAAGAATTATTTATCATGACCGAAAAAGCATCAGTCATGAAGATACACCAGGTCCTCAACGATGTCCTGAAGAAGATAACCCCCACTGAGAAGGAGCAGGACGAGACCAAGGTCTTCATCGAGAACGTCATGAAGGTTGTTTCGCAGATACTCAAGCCCCATAGGCTGGGCTACACGCTTGCCGGGAGCTACATGCGCAATACCTGGCTTACCAACAAGAAGGAGTTCGACATCTTCATCATGTTCCCAGAGTCCTATAAAAGGGAAAAGCTGGAGAAGACCGGCCTGGACATCGGAAAGAAGATAACCAAGAAACTGAAGGGCGAGTTCGTCATCGCATATGCAGAGCACCCTTATGTGCGCGCAAAGGTCTTCACCAAGCCAGTTGTCGAGAAATCGAAGAGGCTTCTTGGAAGCAGCATTCCTAAGAGCTCATCATACGACATAGACATAGTTCCATGCTATGCCGTGAAGTCCGCAGCCAAGATAAAATCCGCCGTGGACAGGACGCCTTTCCATAACCGCTGGCTTTCAGAGAACATGTCCCCAGCTCTCGCTCCTGAGGTCAGGCTCCTGAAGCAGTTCGCCAAAGGCATTGAGGTTTACGGCTCAGACACTAAGGTCCTGGGGATATCAGGCTACCTTTGCGAGCTTCTCATAGTGCAATACAAATCCTTCAAGAATTTCCTTGACCACGCCTCAAAGTGGGAGGCCGGCCAGGTGTTCATAGACCTTGAGGATCACCACAAGGAGGACAAAGAGTCCATTATTAAGGAGTTCAGGAACCAGCCCCTTATTGTTATAGATCCTGTTGACCCGAGGAGGAACGTGGCCTCATCCATGTCCCCGGAGAACTTCGCGAAGCTGGTGAAATCCTCCAGGGACTTCCTTGAGAAGCCTGGAGAGGGATTCTTCTTACCCAAAAAGGAGACAGTAAGCCCCAACGAACTCAAGAAAATGATGGATAAAAGGGGAACAAGGCTTATTGCTGTAAGGTTCAAGCGGCCTGATGTGATAGATGACATACTCTGGCCGCAGCTTAGGAGGACTGCCAGGCGGCTGTCAGACATGCTCAAGGAGAACGAATTCATCACCTATGGAACCTACTCCTGGGCTGACAGCAGTGACTGCATGCTCATGTTCGAGATGGAAGTATGGTCGCTTCCGAAGATACGCAAGCTCGTTGGGCCTTTCGTGTTCTCTAAGAAGCACTCAGAGGAATTCATTTCCAAATACAGCTCCCAGAGGGTTTGGGTAGACGGGATATACTGGGTTGCAGAGATCCCAAGGAAGTTCTCGCTGGCCGAGGAAAAGCTCAAGGACAGCCTCAAAGATTCTGAGGCCAACCTTAAGTCGAAAGGCATAGCCTCTACACCCGCGAAATCCATAGCCCAGAAGTTCGAGCTGCTCAACCCTAATGATATTTTGGGATTCGCCAAGAAGAGCCAGAGCTTCGCGGAGTTCCTTAAAAACTATTTTAAGAAGAGTATTGTTTAGCCGCTTACAAAAGCCTTAAAAATCTTGCGATTTATTACTTATCATGACGGACATGCAGGCAAGAAAGGAGCTGGAAGATAATTTTTTTGAAAAAAGGGAGACCTACACTCCCGGCAATTTTGTTCTTTCGATTAAAGGCGAAAACGGGATAGATGAGTTTTTTGGCAAGACAGCATCCGAAGCTTACGGAGCCGCTCTTCTCAAATATGACATAGCAACAGGCGATAGGCCGCTTCTGGTTATGGAAATATTCGGAAATATTCCCCAGGAATCCAAGAATAAGGTGAAATTGGAGGCATAGGAGGATACGAGCTTCTTGTTGGTTCTTACTGGATAGACAAATCGAAAGCTTTATATAGTTCTAAAAATAGAACATATGTTATATGAAAAGAACGAATGTTATAAAAATAGAACGTAAGTTCTATACGGAAACGGTAATGAACAAAATACTGGAGGTTTTGTATAAATACCCGGATAAGGAATTCAGCCTCAGCGACCTGGCCCAAGCAGCTGGAGTGGCCAAAGGCAACATAGGCAAGGTTCTGAATGATTTCTATAAAGACGGCATAATCGAAATAGAAAAGCTAAGCAAAATCTGGAGGATAAGGGCGAACAGGAAAAGCCCGATTCTTCGGAGGCTTAAAATAACATATAACTTAATCTCGATATATCAGTCATATCTGGGGGACACGAACTTTATTGATTTCCTTAATGAGCATTTCAAGAATCCAAAATCAATCGTTCTTTTTGGAAGTTTCATAAAGGGAGAGGATATATCGGGTTCTGATATTGACATTGCCATAGAAGCCGACGACTTAAAAGGATACAAGACTGTTCATCTAACCGAGATTGTTGATAAAAATTTAAGAAAAGAAGTCATGAGATTTGAGGAAGCTATTGGAAGGAAAATCCAAATCCACCTCTTTAACAGGAAAAGCATAGACCTAAACCTGTTCAACAATATCGCAAATGGTATTGTACTCTCAGGCTTCCTTGAGGTAAGACCATGAGACAAGACATGATAGAAAATATGGTTAAAATAGGAGAGCTGCGACCCAGGGAGCCAAGCAAGGAAAAATAAATCCCTCCTAGAATCCATAGAGATTAACGTGAAGGTCACGAAGGGCATACGTACGAGTCCGTGAGGCAGCTCGGGGATGCGAAGTGGTGGCTGCTGGGATATGAACCCAAATACCATGAAACCAGCATAGATATCCTGAAAGAAATGGACATAATGGAGAAGTTCAGGCTGAATTTCCTCACCAGGTTCAAGAAGATAAGGCATGACGCAAACTACAGGGGATTCAGGGTGTCTGCCTCCCAGGCCCGGGAAATCCTGGACTTCTGGGAGAGGTGTGGGAAGGAGATTCTGCAGATATTATCAAGGGAGGCATTATAGCCTCTTATAAGATTTTCTTCCAATACAGGTTCATGGACAACCCGGAACTGGAAGCCATACTTTCAAGGAATCCCAGGAAGATTATGAACAAGAGGGAATCCTATCTTTTATATGAACTGGGGCTTTTTGGGAACAAGCCGCGTACATGGAAATCATATGACGAGATTATCAAGAGTGGCTGGAAGGGGAACGTATCCATACGCGGAAAGAAAACCCTGGACAGGAATGATGTTCCGTACAATATACCTTTGGGTATGGTTAAAGAAAAGATAAGAGAGCTTAATCAGAAGGGATTTTATGAAACGGACCTGGCGTTCAATGAAGCCATGCCTGACGACCACCTTCTGATACAGGGGGAGGTCAGTCTTCTGGACGGATGGCATCCTCATGCGCTTTACTATGGTACTCGATGCTGCGGAAACCCATGAACATCGCCCTTGCAGAAGATTCCCACCACGCCTATGGCGTTCAGGTGCTAGATCTTTTGAAGCCAAGAATGACAGAATCAAGTTATTCAGATATAGAGGCTCTGTTTGATCTTTATCCTGAATCTGGAATAGAGTTCAGCACTTACAGCATCGGCGTCGGTAACATCCCCGGGAGGAACACCGTCATCTGGGAAGTGAGGAATTACTAAGCTACCCCAAAATCCCCGGCCAGAATGTCGTGACTACCAGCATGCCCGAGAGCAGGATGAGCACGGCAGTGGAAATCCAGACCACGAAGTTGTAGAACTTCGAGTTCACGTACTTTCCCATTATCTGCTCATTGTTTATTATCTTCACGATAGCCACGAGTATGATGGGGAGCACAAGGCCGTTTATCACCTGGGAGGCGAGCATGAGCCCTATCAGCGGTATTCCAGGCATGAGTATCACCGCAACGGATACAGCGACCATAGCCGCTATCACCCCATAGAACTGCCTTGCCTCCCCGAGCTTCTTGTTCACACCTGATTCCCAGCCGAAGGCCTCGCATACATAGAAGGCGGTGGAGAGGGGAAGGATGAAGGCGCCGAACAGCGCAGCACCGAAAAGTCCCAGGGCGAAAAGCGTCTTTGCGAAAGTCCCGGCAAGCGGCTCCAGCGCCAGGGCAGCATCAGAAGCCGAGTTTATGGCGACTCCTGCAGTGAAAAGCGTGGCAGCGCAAGCCACTATTATGAAGAATGATATCACATCAGTCATGATGCAGCCCAGAACCACCTCCAGCCTGGAATACTTGTAATCCTGGGCGCGGATGCCTTTCTCCACTATGGAGGACTGCAGGTAGAACTGCATCCAGGGGGTTATGGTAGTCCCAATCACTCCGATAAGGACAATCAGGTAGGTTGACGTGAAGACGAATGATGGCGTTACGGACTGCGCGGCGACCTGCGACCAGTCAGGGTTGGCCATGATACCGGACACTATGTATGATATATAGAATACTATCATGAGGAGCAGAATCCTCTCAAGGAATCTGTAGTTGGACTTGAGGATGAGCGAGAACACTATCACTGCGCAAAGGGGGACTATTATGTACTTGCTAAGGCCGAATATCTCACCAGCAGCGGCTATTCCCGCGAATTCAGAGACTGTTGTAGCGAAGTTCGCAATCAGCAAGCCGATCATGATCATGAAGGTGACCTTTATCCCGAAATTCTCCCTTATAAGGTCTGAAAGCCCCTTTCCAGTGACAGCTCCCATCCTGGCGCACATCTCCTGCACTATCACAAGCAGAATGGTTATGGGTATGAGAGTCCAAAGGATGGAATAGCCGAACTGGGCGCCTGCCACAGAATAGGTAGTTATGCCTCCAGCATCATTGTCGACGTTTGCTGTTATCAGCCCGGGGCCGAGCACAGCGAGAAAAAGGAGAAGCCTGTTCCTGCTCAACCGCGGCCTTCTCATCCAACTCTCCTTTGCTTAAACCCATTCCTTCCGTTGAACCTTCTCGACCTCGGGGCGAAGTATCTCCTCTTCTTCCATGCCTTAGGCATGACCTCAGAGATGACATCATCCGCCTTGACCACGCCCTTGAGGATATTGCCGCTGTCCACAACGGGAAGCACGAAAAGGTTGTACTTGGAAAGCGCGTTCGCAGCATCCTGCTTTGATGTGCTGGTCTGCAGCTTGATTATCTTGGTCTTCATCAGGTTCTCTATCCTCTCCTTTGCAGGAGCCGTTACAAGGCTGCCCAGCGGAAGGAAGCCCACAAGCTTCTTCTCCTTATCTGTCACATATATCCTGTACATCTTCTCTGTTGCCGGCTTGGTCTTCCTTAGCAACTCAATGGTTTTCTGGGCCGTGTAATCCGACCTGACGGAGACGAATTCTGTGTGCATTATGGAGCCCACTGATTCCTCATGGTAGCCCATTATCTCCCTTATCCTCTGGGCTATCCCCTTGTCCATTGTCTTGAATATCTCCTCCTTCATGTGCTCGGGCATCACGCTGATTATGTCAGCAGCGTGGTTGGGTGGTATGTTCTCTAGAATCTCGAGAATGCTGTTGAGCTTCATGGTCTTCAGGAAAGACTTCTGCATATCAGGCCCTGACTCTATCATGGTCTTGGCAGCCGTGTCCTTGTCAAGCGCGTTGAAGATGAGCTCCCTCTCCTTATAGGTGAGGTCCTGCATTAGGTCCGCTATGTCTGCAGGATGCAGGTCGGCTATCTTGCTCCTTTTCAGCCTGATGTGGAGCTTCTGTATCTCCGGGTCCAGAGGCTCCACGAACTCCCATGGGATTATGTGCTCGCTAACCTTGGAGCCAATCACATCCCCCAGCCTCTCTCCCGCCAGGGAGCGGATGAAGCTCTTGGCCCCCACGCAGACAGCGACGATGCAGAACATGTCATCTATCTTGCCGAGAAGGACATCGTTCACCCTCACGACCTTCAGCCCGTCCACATCGATTATCTGCTTGTCCACCAGCTTGCTAACCAGGAATTCCTTCTCCTGCTCGAAGGCAGGATTGAGCTCGCTTTCAGGGGCGTTAAGGTAGATGTCAGCATCTAGCTTGCTGGTCTCAGGGTTGTCCTTTATCTCCTTCACGAACCTCCAGGGGATCTTCTTCCTGTATCTGTTCTTGGAAGAATAAATAAGGTGGGAAATCTCTGCATATTTCTGCCCGTCAATAAAGACCATGTCAGAAATTGCGCCTATGCTCTTACCTGTGGAATCATACACAGTCCTTCCCTTCATCTGGCTGAAGTAAACCATATCTCACCGCTGATGCATAGGAGAAATAATATTATTTGTCCGAGGCCGCTTTTATTTGTAACGTAGCCCGAGCTGCGGCTCCCATATCAGAAGTCAATATGCCCGGATTAAAGGAATAACTTTAAATTCTATCCAGAAACGCATGCTATTTATAGCAGGAAAAAAATATTTGACTATGAAAAATCTGGCTCTCCTTTCCTTATTCCTCATAATTATGATATCTTCAACCGCTCTTGCGCAATCTGCGCCTGTCCTCTATTTTTCAGACCTGGAATGGGGCCCGAAGACAGGATGGGAGGGCTCAGCCACAAGGGGAGCGGCTGTCACCATCTGGGGGCATAACTTCGGCTCTTCCCGGGGGTCTAGTTACGTGACTGTCAATGGAGCCCAGCTAACCTCAGATTCGGATTATGCTGAATGGGGCATCGCAGGCCCTGCCAGGAATCTGCAAAGGATCACTTTCTGGGTCCCCAGCACAGCCCAGGATGGGGGAGGCCAGATAACAGTTACAGTGAACGGCAACGCCTCCAATCCCCTGCCATTCAATGTAACGGCAGGAACGATATATTTTGTCTCTGTCAATGGAGGCAGCAACAGCAACACCGGCCTCTATTCATCATCGCAAGGCGGAGCGAACGGGCCATTCAGGGACATCTGCATGTTCAATCCAGGCAAAGACAGCTTCACAAGCTGCCATAACCCTTCCGTCGACGGGCAGTACATAGTCTATGTAAGGGCAGGCACATACACACAATTGGATGCGGAAAATTCCTTTATTGCAATCCGCGGTCCATATGGCGGGCCCACAAAGCAAAAAGCCCTTATCGCATACCCCGGAGAAACGCCGATAATTAACACCACGAACGCAGACAGGGGGATTATCTGGATAGCTGACTATCCTCCATATGGCCATTTCGACTACTACACGATAAGCAAATTGTATAATATCGGCGGGAATGCTCCCTACGGAACGTTCGGAAGCCATGTCAGATACGTTGGAAACCATATCAAGGATAATCTTGACCCTGTTTGGTCAGGCCTGATTTGGGTAGGCGGATCACAATATGTCCATATTTATGGCAATTATTTCGACCATAACGGCTACGACAGCTATAAGCATAACATATACATCAAGTCCCAACCAGGTAATCCGAGCATTGACCAGGGCTCACAGCATGTCTATATTGGATGGAACGAAATAGCCGACCCTGTGGCAGGCAGCGATGACCGCGGCGGGGCTATATTCATCTCCAAGTCCAGCGATTCAATGTACGATACAAGATACATCTATATCCATGACAACTACTTCCACGGAGGCAATGAGGAGTTCATATACACAGGAGACAACACAGACCTTTATGACATTTACATCTACAACAACATCTTTACAGAGGGCTCCAAAGGTTCCGGAGCAGTGTTCTTGGCATGGAACACGCGCAATGTCAGCCTTTATAATAACGTGTTCTACAACACCCATCCTGGGCTTCCTTTAGTCACTGTCACGGGCAACACGGCGGCAGTGATGCGGAACAATATCTTCAATGCGCTCAGCGGCCAGTCCATTCTCTATATTGAAACATACATGGGCGCAACAATCGATTCAGGCAATGACCTTTTTTACGGCGGCGCGGTCCCCTCCGGTTCTGGCATAACGGTTAACAATCCGATTGAAGGAAACCCCCTTTTCATGGATGCAGGGAACTCTGATTTTCATCTGCAAGCCGGAAGCCCAGCCATCAATTCAGGAGCGCCTTCGGTATCCGCCATTGTGACTAATGATTACGATGGCACTCGAAGGCCCCAAGGCTCAGGATTTGACATAGGCGCCTTCGAATACATCTCCCTTTCCTCTTGCCAAGACTCTGACTCAGACAGCTATCAGTCCTCATCATGCGGAGGCACGGATTGCGATGACAGCAACCAAAACATACACCCCGGAGCCCTCGAGACCTGCGGCAACGGAATCGATGAGGATTGCTCAGGGACTGACTTGTCCTGCGGGAGCAGCGGACCGGACAGCGATTCCAACGGATGCATAGAGATTACAGAGAGCTTTTTGCATACATAGACAGGTGGAAGGTCAACAACCAGGATGTCTCGATAAAAGACATCATAACAGCCATCGGATTATGGAAGTCTGGGACAGGCTGCACGGTCCCAGCATGCAGCGAGGGCCAGATCATTTCATCATGCACATGCGGAGGGACTGTATACTTATCAGGATACTGCTGCTCAGGGGCATGGCAATCCGGGAGCTGCGGCGCCATTGTAGATTGTGTTGAAGGGCAGCAGATTACATCTACCTGCATATGCGAGGGCTCTGCGAGGGCTTCAGGATACTGCTGTATAGGGAGCGATCACGAGACCCTTGGACCATGCTGCCCCAATGGACCCATCCCTTCCTCTGGATGCTATTGCAACGAGCAATACGGGATGAGGTATGACAACTACTGCTGCGACAATTATTGGACCAGTGCGCCTTGCTGATTTTCAGAAGTCACTTGTGCGCAAAGAAAACTGTCACATGGACAGAAGGCGCTTTCGCACCTTCAAACGGTTTCTGCACATCTATGCTGTCCACCCTACCGAAGCCTATCCTTTCCATCTGTATCAATGTCCCGGGCTTCAGCGTGCCGAGCCCGGGCTCCCCTATGCCTTCCAGGGTTTTCTCAGGGGTCACAATCCTGACCTGGACATGAGGTTCTGAAACCCACTGCACCTTCTGCATCTCCCTCACAACCTGGTCGCCGGCGAAATAGGCCTCCTTGCCCTTGAGAAGCACATTGCACAGGCCCTTGAGCCTGAACTCCTTGCCATGGAGATTCTTGAAATCCTCCGCTGATATGTATAAAGAGTCCATGCTGACAGGGATATTTTTCTTACCCCTTTCCGGGAAATCCGGATGCAGGAGCTCCTCCACTTCCTTGAGCAGGGGCCCATTTTTCACTGACAGCTTCTCTGGCTCTGTCACGACCATGTACCTGTTAGCCAAGGGATCTATGAACTTCCTGTTAGTCCCCTCTATGTTCTCCCAGCCTATCCTGATGTCATTCTTGGAGAGGCCTGTGTTTATTGCCAGCTGCCTGAACATCTCTGGAACGAAGCCTCTCCTCACAAGTGCGCGCACTGTGTGCAGCTTAGGGTCATCCCAGCCTGAGACCTTTCCTTCCTTTATCCACTCTCTTATATCCCGAGTGTGTATCTTCTCTCCGGGAAGGTAAATCATCCCGAAGTTTATCGCAAAGGGAGGCTTCCAACCAAGCGCCTCGTAAACCCTCTTCTGAACAGATGTGTTATGCTCATGCTCCTTCCCCCTGAAGACATGGGTGACACCGGACTCATGGTCGTCTATGACATTCGCATAGTTATAGAGAGGCCAGATCCTGTACTTCTTTCCCTGCAGTGGATGCTCAGCCTCGGATATCCGCAGCATCGCAGGGTTCCTTATCGCAGGATTGGGCTCCTTCATGGATGTCCTGAAGCGGAATACGACCTCACCCTCTTTGTATTTTCCGGAAAGCGCATCCTTCCATACCTTCAGGTTCTCCTGCTGTGTGGCCTTCTCATGCGGGCAGGGTTTCTTCTCCTTGGATAGGGACCTGAAACCCTCAGCAGTGCAGAAGCAGGCAAACATCTCCCTTGACCTTATCAGAAGCTCAGCATAGTGATAGTATCTGTCCATCCTGTCTGACTGCACAACCACCAGGTCAGGCTCGGCTTCCACGCTCCTGAGGTCCTGCTTTATCATTCCATAGAATTCCTTCCTGACCTTGGAGGCATCCGTATCCTCCAGCCTCAGCATGAACTTCCCGCCATATTTCTTCGCATAAAGAAAGTTTAACATGACAGCCCTGAGCACATGCGAGATGTTCAGTGGGCCTGTTGGCGAGGGAGCGAACCTTGTGACAACCTTTCCAGGAACAGCATGAGGAAGCTCAGGCAGGCCTTCCTGCACCTTCTTCTCCCTCTCAAGGAGCTCCGGGGCCAGGCTTTTCAGCCTCCTCTTCTGTTCATCCAGCGGGAGCTTGTTGACTTCCTGCACGATTTTCTGGATTTCCTTCTGGATTTCAGGGAGCTTTTTCCTCAGTCCTGGATCAGTGGCAAGGACCTTTCCCATGACTGCACCAGGATTGGCCTTCCCGCTATAGAAAACAGCGTTCTGGAGAGCGTATTTCATCAGGAGATTTTTCATAACCATATTCACTATCTGAAATTTATAAAGAGCAGCATCCTTCGTTACGTTAATATAAACCCTAAAACAAAAATAAGTTGAGGAGAGAAGCAGATGCAGATTTTCAAAAAGAAAAAACCTGGTGACGAGGTAGATTCTTCCCAGAGACCTGGTGGAAGGCCATCTGCCAAGGAGCGAATCAAGGCTCTTTCATCCCAAAAAATTTCCCCTATCCAGATTCTAAAGAAGCTAAGAGAGGAGGATTATTCCGCTGATGAAGTTGATGCTGCAATGGAGGAAACCTTCAGTGAAGGTGCATCCAAGCATGCACATAAGCAGAAGGTGAAAAAGTCTCCAGTACCAGCTCCAACACCCGCCCAGACAAAGGTAAAGGTCGAGAGCCAGGGCATCTCAGTTGAGGTAAAAGAGGTCCCCAAGCCTAAGGCAACTGTGTCCAAGCCTCCAAAACCAGGGGCTAAGCCAATCCCGTCAGGCATGCCAGCTCCCCCTAAGCCTCCTGCTCAGCAGACTACGAAGCCCTCCATAAAAATCTCAATCTCGGAAAAGCCGGAAATCCTGAGGATGCCTGTCCCTCCGCTTCGCAAGGCCAGGCCTCCAAAACCCAAAGCCAAGCCTAAGCTGTCCAAACCTTTGGCCGACATCAAGAAGGAAATCAAAGAAGTGAGGAAGGCAGTGACCAAGCAGGAGACCGCAAGGGCAACCCTGAAGCCCCAATCTAAGTCCCCAAGCGTTGTGAACATTTCCATTTATGGCGGAAAGGAAGCGAAAATCACTGGAGAGAAAATCCCGGCAAAGAAGCATCTGAAAGCAACCAGCAAGGCCAAAACCAAAATGCTCAAGCCAGAAAGGAAAGGGAAAGCGGACTATAGACAGAAGGTGTCAAGAGACGCCTTCCAATCGAAATCCAGCTTCAAACCAGAAAAAAGAGAGAAGGTGACAAGAGTCACCTTCAAGCCAGTATCGGCCAAACTCATGGTCACCAAGGCCGATGTGAAGAGGCTTGAGTCAGCTGTATCCGGAATGAGAAAAGACGTCAAATCGATGAAGTCCAAGCTTCCGAAGAAGCAAGCCAAGGCCCTTTTGAAGAAGGAGAAGCCGTCCCGAATGGCCTCGAAGCCGCAAAAGAAGAGGCACATAGTCCACCACAGGCCGAAGCCCCTCAGTGTCGGAGAGGAGATAGCATCATTGAAGGATTCAATAAAAACCCTTGACAGGTCTGTTATGAGAGTTGCCAAGGACATGCTTGCCATCGAGGAGAAGATTCCTTCAAGGAAGGAGCTGGAGCCTGATGCTTCAAGCCTCGCAGAAGGCGAGAAAAAGACACTGAAGATGCTTGCTGCCAAGCCTGATTATTTTGACACACAGATAGCAGGGGTCATGAAGAAGATAGACGAGCTCATGAATGTCGTTGACATGTTCACAGACAAGGTCAATACCCTCCAGCAGAATTTCGTCCAGATAAAGACCGGGCAGGCGGCATCATCGCGCGAGTCTCCTGACACAGTTAGAAGGCTCGAGAAGGCGGAGTCGGAAAACGAAAAGCTGAGCACAAGGCTTGCCGGAATCGAGAGTCATCTTGAGAGCCTGTACGGAAGGCATAAAAGCAGCGACAAGGAAGGCAAAGGCCTGGCGGAAAGGATAATGCTGCTGGAGAAGGCCTTGAAATCTTTTGAAAACAGGCAGCCAATCCCTGACAACCTCTCGCAGAGGGTTGCCTTGCTGGAGTCCAGCTCCTCCGGCATACATGACAAGCTGACCCAGCTCAGCGGAGACATGCAGAAGCTGCTTGACTACTTCCTTCAAAGCACGAGAAGGCTGGACTCAAGGCTCAGGCCTATTGAGGCAAGGCCACCTACCATTGTGAAGATTGAGCCAGCGATACAGCCTGCACCCCAGTCCATGATGCAGCCCAGCTCGCAGCCAGCGCCCAAGGCAGCCCTGCTGCTTCCGCCACCACCAAGGCCTGTAAGGGTCCGTGAGCCTATAGAGCCAGCCGAAAGCACCATATTCACCAAGCTCAGGGAAAGCACTGTGACGAAGAGACCCTATCCTTTGCCTCCTGAACCGCTCGAAACGGAGCCTGACTTGCCTCCCATAAGGATGGAGGACGAGGATATGGATATCCTTGTGGAGACCATCATGGACAGCATGAAAAAGCATGAAACCCGGGCAAAGATAACAAGGGACCTGATGAACGCCGGCTACGAGGAGGAGCAGATAAACAGGGCCTTCATGGCTACCAGGATGGAGCCCGCCAACTAGTATTTCTTCAGCGGAGCCTCTTTTGTTGCTGATTTCTGGATAAAGCGTTTGAAGCCGAACCGTAGTTCAGCCTTTTCAAGAAATAAAATAGCGGAAATCAAGCCATCGGTTCATCCGGTGCCATCATCATTCCGTTCAATACAGCTTGTCACAAAGCGATAGTTTCACTCCATCTCAGATGTCTTTGACATGCTTGGAGATGAATTCCCTGATTGCCTTGTCGTCGGGTATTGCGATGGATTTCTTGAACCTCTTCGTGCCGTCAGGCAGGAAGAATCCTCTCGAAATCGCAATGAACTCGTTCTCGCCTTCGGCGACTATTGCCTTCTTCCTTGCGACCTCGATGAAGTTGTTCTTGCCGAACTTTACCTCTTGTGCGTTGACGGTGTCGAATTTCACTCCATCTTCTCTTTCTCTCATTTCCATGTTTATACCTCCGTGCGATGGTTGGACGGCCTTGTAAAGCCTTCGCAAGCCGTCGCTTTATATAGTTACACAATCGGAATAAGATTTATAGCTTATAAAGCTTTAGCCCCCTCTAAGAATGGGGAAAATGGGCTTTTTCATACCATTATCATCCAGATACCCTACCCTACCCACACTATTTTACTAATGTAAAATATTTAAGCCCCATTGGGAAATATTAAGTGAGCTCCATGAAAGCAGTCATCTTGGCAGGAGGGAAAGGGACAAGGCTCAGGCCTTTCACGTACGTTGTCCCCAAGCCGCTGCTGCCCTTCAAGGAAAGGCCCATCCTGGAGCACATAATCCTCTACCTGAAGAACTACGGCGTCACTGATATCATCATAACGATAAGCCACCTGGGATACCAGATAAGGAACTACTTTGGCGACGGCAAGGAGTTTGGCGTGCACATAGAGTATTTCGAGGAGAGAGAGCCACTTGGGACTGCCGGCTGCCTCATCCCTCTCAGTGACAAGCTAAAGGAGCCTTTCCTAGTTCTTGGAGGGGACAACCTGACCACGCTCAAGCTTGATGATTTCCTCAAGTTCCATACGGAAAAGAAAGGCATTGCGACCATCGCGATATTCGAGTTCGAAGAGAAGACTAACTGGGGCATCTATGAGATGGACAGCAATTGCAGAGTCGAGAGGTTCCTTGAGAAGCCCACCTTCAAGCACAACGCAGGGACCATGATTTTCTGCCTTGACCCAAGGATATTCAGCTACATCCCCCGCCAGAAAGGCATGATTAACCTCACTGACCATGTGATACCCAAGCTCCTCCAGTCAGGGGAGAAAATCTACGGCTTCAAGTTCTCGGACTTCTGGCTTGACATCGGGAGCATGGACGACTACAACAAGATAATTAATGGCATAACCAAGTGAGAACTGGATGCTGATTTATTATCAGGCAAGCACAATTTATAATCAATGAAAGCCCCTCTCCTGCTATCCCTCGGATTGCTCCTTTTGTTAAGCTGTTTCATTCCGCACGCAAAAGCCGCCACCATAAACGCTGCGAACTGCTCCCGGGAAGCTGTGCAGGCAGCGGTGAATAATGCGAATTATGAGGATACAGTTGTTGTCCCATCAGGTAATTGCATCTGGAGCAATACGCTTGTCATTACAAAAGGAATAACCCTTCAAGGAGCGGGAATCGGAAATACAGTCATAACTTATTCTGGGAATGTTTTTACCTTCACTCCTGATGCAACTCAAAGGGCAAACAATTATCAATTCAAAATTGACGGATTTACATTTATTGGGGGAATGATTTATTTTTACGAAAGTTCAGGTAATACCGTTCCCTCAACCAAAATGGTTATCTCAAATAATAGGTTTGTAAATGCACCGGGCAATGTGCTTAATATAGAGGGTAACTTTTGGGGAGTTGCTCACAACAATATCTTTGACAACTGTTCTAGTATGCAGTTCCTTGGAAATGAAAGAACTAACTGGGATACCTTTGGATACGGAACTTACGGAACGGCGAATAACTTCTATCTTGAGGACAATTCTTTCCTAAATACTGCCAAATTTTATGTTAATTCTGGTCATGCTGGAAGGTACGCCTTTAGATATAATACTTTCGACTCGATGAGCTTTGATAGTCCATTATTCGATCAACACGGATGTCAGCCGAACCCCGTATATGCTCTGATGCTCAGTGAGATTTATGGGAACCTTTTCACAAATATTTCTTCTATGGTTTACTGGTTCGAGTACATTCGCGGCGGGAAACTCTTAATGTTAAACAACAAGTTAAGTGGAGGCATATCTGCCGCACAGCGTTCCAAAATTGAATACAATTATGATGAGGCGACTTATTGCCCCGTAAATGATCCTTCAACTTCCGTTCAAAAGCCAAACAGCATTTACGTCTTTAACAATGATATTGCAGGACAGAATCAAAACATTTATGTCGTAAATGATTGCTGTTCTGCCGAACAAGAAAACAGGGAGTTTTTCAACTACAACTCAGGATGCACTGCAGGTAGTTGTTCTTCGGGCGTTGGAACGGGATTAAGCACACCTACTGGGACTTGTACCACTGGGGTCGGATATTGGAAGACGAGTTATTCCCCTTCAAATCAGCCTCCCACTACGTTGGCTGATTTGAAGACTTATACCCAAGCCGGCACTCTCTACAAATGCGCCTCAAATAATACTTGGACAGCTTACTACACCCCTTACACCTACCCCCATCCCCTCACGCTCTCCGGAAATCCCCAAACCTGCTCCGGCACCTGCTGTCCTTCCGGCCAGGTCTGCTCCACAGGCTACTTCCTGTCCAGTTCCGATTGCTCTTCCTGCTGCGTAGGAGGAACCTGCAGAACGCCTGTATGCGGAGACACTTACTGCGATCCAGGAGAAACCTGCCCTATAGAGAATTGCTGCAACGGCCAGGTTTACAGCCCTGGAGCCCAGGTCTGCTGTTCAGGCTTGTACACAGGCAACTGCTGTTCTGACTCGAATTGCACATCCCCAAAAACTTGCATAAACCATGTATGCACACAACTATGCGACAATCTTGTATTGCTGATGCATTTCGACAACCAGGCCCAATACGGCGAATCTCCAACAAAAGCATACGACTTCTCGAGAAATGGCAACAACGGAACAGCAACAGGAGCCACATGGAGTAGTTCAGGGAAGTTCTCAGGCGCATTCACTTATGACGGAACTAATGACTTCATCAATGTTTCAATACCCAGCGGCTCCACCCTGGACATAGATTCAAACCCTATGACAATAGCAGCCTGGATAAAACCAAATACCGTAAGCGCACAGCAAGCTGTTATAGCGAGAGGAAAGTCTGACGGCGTGGCTGCAGGAAACGACGGCTACGGCCTCTGGATAAACTCCAGCGGGAAGATAAACGTGGGCAGCTTTGGAGGAGGCAACTTTGATGGCAATAGCGTTCTCTCCGCAAACACCTGGTATCACGTCGCTGTAATAATAAACGGGGCTTCAAGCGCCCTGTATATTAA
>CAYGVS010000024.1:0-15680 GCA_964353635.1 uncultured archaeon
ACCGGCACAATCAGCTAGCCCTAACGAGCTTCATATAACCAAAATTCTGCGGGCTAAAGCCCGCAGTCGCATAGTATTTTAATCTCAATCATATTCAACTCAAAAGTCGTATAAAAATGAATAGACGGATCAGCATATGCTATAGATTTGTCTTTCATGTTGCTGATTTTCTTAAGAGCTTCTATTGCATCCTGCTGCCTGGAACGCAATATCACTCCATCCTCAAGAATCCTATCGACGTCTTTTGAATCCATTGCTTGTTATTAACGATTAGTTTTTTTAAACACAATATATGGCAACAGAAATCATACAACATTTGCTAAACTCCTGCGGCCAGTCTAATGGCATCCCTCAGCCCCGGAGCTAATCCTAGAATAAGTATAACAATCTTCAGGAAATCCCTGAACTCCGAACCTTCGAAAGACAGCCATTCTTTCTTGGAATGGCTGTCGGGCTTTCCATCCGCATACCTGTCTATAATGTACAAGGAAGGCAGGAGCACGGCAAGCTTGAGAATGAAGAAAGTCCAGGGCCCAATGGCCTCTATGAAGAGCCTGGGGACAGGGTGCTGCTCGTAATACCCGAAAAAAGCGACTGACACAAAAGTGGCTGAGGAGTCCAGCATATGAGCAGATAGCAGGCTTGAATTGACCCTAGTAAATACGCCGAGCGGCTTCCACTTCAGGAGCTTCTTCTCATGCAGGTAAGCGAGCCCGAAAAAAGCAAGGCTGAATGCTCCTGTTATCCCCAGTATCATGCCAAGGCCCCACGGGTTTGTGAGCGGAATCATGAGCACATTTATTGCGCAGGCTATCAGGCCTATCAGGAACATGATTTTCCAATAAGGAATTTTTGTGCTTTTGGACGTAATCTTCTGGATTCCCAGGCCCAAGAGAAGGCACGCAAGTGCGAACAGGAACGTGAACACGTAGCTACCTGGAGTGGGGAAGAAGGTGATCACCCAGGCGAAGGCCCCTGCCAGAGGAGGAATCGGGATGAACCTCATTGTGTAGGAATATGCAGCCTGGCATATAGCTCCCATCTGGCAGACTATGTCAGTGAGGAAAGCCTGGTTCCCTGCGGCTGCCTGTGAAGCGATGCCGTAGACTATATCCCTGAGCACCCTTGTGGAGGAAGCCCAGAATATGAAGGGCAGGATTGCCAGCGCAAAATATTTGTCCACTTTCACCTTCATGGCCTTCAGGAGCTTGGTGTAAGTCAGATAGGCTGCGACCACAAGTATGACCCCCCAGAGAAGTGTATTTACGGGGTTGAACCAACCGTTTATCAGGATGGGGTTCAGGAAGTATTCTGAAAGGAAATCAGCCATTGTGAGATTTTGAATCCGGGATTTATAAAAACCGGCCGGGGCGCAGGAAATCATATGAAGGAAAGCCCACAAATAATATATCATTCTTGTGCATTCACCCTTCAGCACAATCTCGATGCCATATGCAAGGCAAATCCCTGATCAGGAGGCAGTCCCTAAAAAAGCTAAAGTTCGGCCTTGAAGTGGAGCTGTTCACGCTCGATGGAGAAGGCAGGATGATAAGCGGAGCCCCAAGGCTTATGAGAAGGGTGAAAAGGGATCATCCCAGGATACAGATACTCAAGGAATGCGGCAAGAGCATGGTGGAGGTCATAAGCAGGCCGGACACAAGCATACCCAATGCCATCCAGCGGACCCTTGAGGATTATGAGAGCATCCTGCACTCTGCAGAGAAGGAAGGCATGGTGCTGTATTCCTATGGGACCTATCCAGGCTCCTTCATACCTGAGTTAAGCGAAGGCGAAGGCTACAACATCAAGGAGCTGATCTTCGGCACCCAGAGGATGCACATAGCCGCAAGGTGCATAGGGCTTCACTGCCACTTCTGCCTTCCTTGGGGCGTATTCGACCATGCCAACAGGATACTAAAAAGCCTTGTGAACTCAAAGAACCACCAGAGCATGATCAACCTATACAACCTTTTCATAGCCATGGATCCTGGCCTGACCACTTTCACGCAAAGCTCCCCATTCTACCAGGGAAGATACCTGGGAAAGGATTCCAGGGTGATAGTATACAGAGGAGGGGAAATATTCGGATATCCGCAGGGTCTCTATTCCAATTTCCAGGAGTTCGGAGGGCTGCAGGCATACAAGCATGATGACATGGACCTGGCCCAGATAATCACCAACAGGTTCCAGAGCTGGGACAGGGTAATAAAGAAGATAGATGTGAACCTAAAGGCTTTCCTGAAAAGGGGCTCCATACTTGATACCGCATGGAACCCGGTAAAGATAAGCTCCCATGGCACTTTGGAACAGAGGGGGATGGACATAAATCACCCCAGGGTGATCCTGGCAGTAGCAGCCCTTATAGGCCACATATCGAAGGCAGTCCAGGAAAAATACCTCAATGTCAAGCCATCGATGGCAGGAAGGAGCAGCCCGTTCAGGCTTGAGGGAGGCACTATACACATCCCGCCTCATGAGTACGTGAGGCTCAGGATGCAGCCGCAGGCAGCATACAAGGGGCTTGCAGACAACCAGGTTTATGCGTACTGCAGAAACCTCCTCAAGCTCGGGAAGGCATGCATGCCCCGGAGAGAGCGTCCGCTTCTGATGCCTCTTGAGAGGATGCTTGAGGAGAGGAGGACGGTTTCTGACGAGATTGTGTCCGCAGCGAAGAAGATGGGGATAAGCACAGGGGAAAGGATGACTAACAGCGAGGCCGCAGAGCTTGCGCTAAGGATGTCGTCCGACCTTTTCAGGGAGATAATAATGACCAAGCAGCTAATCAGGGGCATTGGCGACTAGGCTTCTAGACCCCGTTATATAAGCAATGCGGCCAAGAATGGGATATGAAAGCCCCTCTGCTTGCGCTTTGGTTGGCAGCGACTTTTTCAATTCTGGCAATCCCGGCATATGCAGCTGACATAAGCCGTTACAGCATAACCTTTGATGTCAGTCCATCAGGGGAGGTGAAGGAAAGCATACATGTCTCCTTCTCCCAGCCAGCGGAGGAAACCTACTTCTCCTACATGTTCACTGGGGACATCTCAGCCCTGAGGATAAATAACACACAGGTAGAGCTGGAATATTCTGTCCAGAGCTCGGGCTCTGAGAACACGGTAAGGCTGCTTGTGCCTGCCTGGACAAAGGAACTATTCATAACCTTCTCCTCCAGGGACCTGGTTTTTTGGAACGGGAATATCATGCAGTTCTTCACGAACTTCAGGCCTCCTACAGGATTGCCTTCAGCGGAAATAACAGCGATACTCCCGCAGGGCTTCTCCGTGTACAGGGACATGTGCTCCCCTGAGGGCGTGCAGAAATCCACGGACGGGACAAGGATAGCGCTGTCCTGGAGCCTCCAGAACCCGGGAGAGGATGTGCCCATCTCTGTGAAAATGTATAACCCCTACCAGGACGCGGACATCTTCCTTGCCCCTGCCATCGGCCTGGCCTCTATAGCAGGGATTGCATGGCTGTTCTTCCGCTACAGGAAGAAGGCCCATCAGGCCTTCCTGAAAGGCTTCACAGATGACGAGGGGAAGGTCGTGCAGCTCCTTAAGGAGAGGAAGTGCTGCTACCAGAACAGCCTAGTTAAGGAGCTCGGGTTCTCCAAGGCCAAGATGAGCAGGATAACCTACAAGCTGGAGAAGAGGGGCCTCATACAGAAAGAGAAGTCCGGCAAGAGCAAGAGGATTGAATGGAAGGGGTGATATCTGATTCTGCTGGTTGCTTGAAGGCGTGAAGCGTTTTCCCCTTTCGAGCGCCTTTTTCATAATCGTTCCGCACGGTTTCACCCGCTATTTTAGTATGCGAAACCATATTATCTTCTATAACGCGGGCTTGGGCAGACCAACATTATAAGTTCGCGCTATAAGAGAGGGAGATGCGGATGAAAAAGGCGATATTAATTTCAATGGCAGCGCTGCTTATAATGGCAATCCCGGCGCTTGCTGACAATGACCTAGGGGGGCAAAGCTCCTCTGCAAAGCCCAAGATAGACATGTTCGGCATGCTTGGGAAGGGAATTGCCTCGTTGCCTTCAGACCCCGCCAACTTCATGATAGTGAAGGCCGGGGTAGGAAGGGTCAAGGTGGATGTGAACGGGACAGAGACAAAGGTCACCATAGGGATAATCTACCTGGACGACCAGAGGTATATCTTAAAGGACCTAGTGATAGACAACGGGTCCATTACAGGCAACCTCTACCAGAATGACACCCAGAAAGGTTCTCTGTCAGTGAAATCAGTGGTGAAGGTCAACATGGAAGTGTGGGCAGGGACGCTCAGACTGGAAGGCACTACATACAACCTGCACGTGCTTGAGGCCCCCAGGCTCATAAAGAAGGAAGAGCTGAAGGACAAGGTCTCGGAATACTGCAACGAGACAGCGGACTCTAACTGCACGGGCAATATAGCTGATTACTGCGGCAACAACCCCACGGACACGAGATGCCTCGCTTTGTTCAAGGCCCACTGCATGAAAGGCAACAACATGGACGATTCCAGGTGCAGGGAGTTCATGGTAGGCTGGTGCCAGAACAACTCAGAGGTCACGGACTGCAGGCTTTACGCTATCCAGAGGACGGAGAAATACTGCGAGGAGCATGAGAACACCTCTGTGTGCAATGCGATACAGAACAGGCTGCAAAACTTCTGCGGGACTGACTCCAACAACACCAACTGCGGAACATTCTGTGGCATGCATCCGGAGAAATGCCAGAATGTTGTGAAAAACTTAGCTGAATTCTGCCTGGAGAACTCGAACCATTCAAGCTGCATTCAGTACTGCAAGATGAACCCAAGGAGCTGCGTGAGGCTTTCCTCCAATCTTGTAAGTATCTGTGAGAGGGAGCCCAACAAGGAGGAGTGCAGGGAATTCTGCAAGGCTCATCCTACCATGTGCAAGCTTGTCACGGAAGACCTTGCAAGGTACTGCCTGACCAACCAGAACGAGACCAAATGCCATAGCTATTGCCAGAACTATCCTGACGCATGCAGGAAGGTCACTGAGAAGATAGAGGGCTTCTGCTCCACCAACTCAGGTAATGCTGCGTGCCAGGCAGTGTGCAGGATATACCCCCAGAAATGCAGGATGAACCAGACTGTGCAGGCGGATGTGGAGAACGAGCAGAACTCAAGCTCGGGAGGCCAGTAGAATGAAAAAGCTCATAACAGCATTGGCCATGATAGCAGTGCTTTCAGCGGTCTTCATAAGCGGCTGCACCCAGACGCCATCCAGCCAGACCAGCACAACAGGAGGGGCCATAAACAAGGCCACAGAGGACAAGGCTGCCTCCGCCCTGGAGAGCGAGCTTGACCAGGCGATAGCCAATATGACGGAGTCTGACATAGAAAATACACTGTTAAATCAGTGAATGGAAGGTGTCCGCGGACACCTTCAGTCTCAAATCTGCGCTTCTAAACCAGTGATTTCTTATTGGTGGCTTTTGCCACCACCCTTTTTTCTTACTCGAGCAGCTTTCAGAGCGCTCTTTGACAATCCCCTCCCAAAAGGAATAAATACTTTGAGAGGCATGATTAAGCATGGCACAATGGAGGGAAGGTGGCTATGCCACATTCAATCAGGCGAAATACCTGGCTGCAGATGGAAAGATTTCTTTAGGGGGAAGCTATGTTGTAGTGGATACCCTGAAAAACCCTCATACCGACAAGGATGATGTTATATACGTTGGCGAGCGGAATTACGACGACCCACTCCTTAAGCCAATGGAAGGCATCAATGAGCCATGGATTGAGAACACGGAAATAACAAGGAAGGCATCGAAATACGTGAGGCGCGTTCTGCATTCTATCAACAAGAAACTGCTTGAGGAGGGCGGGGTGAAGCTCAGGTACAGGGACCTCAAGATAAAGGCCATGAGGAAGCAGCAGTTTTCTATCAATGAAGACGGGCAAGTTGGAATGGTATTGGGGTATTATGATACCGAAACAAAGGAGCTTTACCTGAATCCCCTGCTTTACAACAATGAAAGGCTACTGGAAAAGGTCACCGCTCACGAGATAGTGCACTATGCACAGCACAAACTGGGTATAATAGGCACAATGCTAGACATTTACGGGCCAAACTCCAGGCCTATGATTGAGAATCATGCGGAGAATGCCGTTGAGCGCCTGGACACCTACTACCTTGATGCCATACAGCCGGTCAAGCCCTTCAGGCAAATGCAACCGACCTTCAATTGAGTCATCCAGCTGAGTTATTTCTATCGAGTAGCACATTTTTATTTCCGCATGCACATAATATAAACAGGCAGAGGTACGATTAACGTAGGTTTGCCTCTAGCAAGGCGAAGCGGCCATTGAATGAAGGTGACATGGACTGGGCTGGACAGAAGGCGACAAGAGTCACCTTCAAACCAATGGCGCCTTCTCCGTAACCAACAGCAAGGCGAAGGTAATGACTATGGACATGATAATCAGGAAGAAGGTCCTGAAGATACAGGAGAGGCTCGGGATGAACATAGGCATAGCCTATGGGATACACAGGATACCCACTGTAAGGACCACCGAGCAGGCCCTCACAACGCTCAAGGAGCTCTACAAGATTGGGCTCAGGGCCTTCCTTCTCCCTAAGGAGCTGTTCTCAGGCATCCTCACCACCACAGACCTGTACAAGAACTATTACGGGGAGCTCCTCAAGATAAAGGAGCTTGCCAAGAAGTTCAACATCGAGCTGGCCATCCACCATCCATCACTGGGAGACCAGCCAGACGAGGAGCTCAAGACCTTCTGCAACATCTCCTCCATAATGGACTGCAGATCCTTCATAATACACCCCACCTTCTACTCGAACATGCCCCACGAGCAGGCGCTCAGGCTGGCTGTCTACAAGATAAACGAGATAACCACAAGCCTGAGAGCGAAGGCCAAGATAGGGATAGAGACCACTGGGAAGAAGGATCATGTGGGAAGCCTGGAAGACGTCATAGACATTGTGAAGCGAACCCATGGCACTGAGCCAGTTATCAACTGGGCCCACCTCCACGCCAGAGGCTACGGAGCCCTGCGGACGGAGAGCGATTACATGCGCATACTCTCCAAAATCAAGCAAGAAATAGGCCATGGGTGGACTGGGAACGCCTACTTCCTCTTTTCAGGCATCTCATACGGCCCGCACGGAGAAATAAAACACATACCCTTGAAGGGCTCTGATATGAACCTCCGGCACATGATAAAGGAGACAATGGCCATGGATATAAAGGGCACGCTCATCCTTGAGGACCCCGAGAAGGAGAAGGTCGTCCTGAAGATGCTGGAAGATCTGGCGGATATGGTAAGGTAAGCCTATATATTCTTTAGCCTTAAAGAAGATTTATTTACAAAGCATTCATAGCCGGAGGAATTTTTAGCTCTGTGTTATGCCCTGGAGAAATTTTCGCAAAGGATGACATCGCACAGCAGCTCAGGAACGGATATATCTCCATAGAATGGGAAGCCCCATTTCATTATTCGTGCAAAAAGGCTGATGGGGTCCTAATACCGAATTCAGGCATTTCCCATTTTGATATAAGGGCAAAGGGCATAGACGAGAAGGACCATGGTTTTGACATTAAAATTTCCGAAAAAGCCAATAAGAGCCAGATTTCATACTCAAAAGAAATCACCGGCCTTGTCGCAGGGGCAAGGTACGAGGTTGAGATTAAACTCATCCCGGAAAATAAATTATGCTCCAGTGAATCCGCTTCTGCCGATGGGTTCGCAAAAGAGCGAAAATAATCCCGATTCCACAATAGAACTGGCGGATATGGTGAGGTAGTCCCGGAAGCCTTTCTCCTTAAATTTTTAGCATCTATCTTATTTAAGTGGGTCTTATGAAAAGATGGTTGCTTCCGTTTCTAGGACTGGGACTTCTTATTTCTCCTCTGGATTCAGGTTGTAAAGAAGTACTGGCTCAGGAAGGCTGCATAAGGTTTCCGTACAGGAACGTGTCAAGAAACCCAGGCTACTTCCTCTTGGATATAGAGACTGTAGGAAAGCCTGATTATGAATCCCGGAGGATACCTGCAACAGATTCCCGGGAACTGGAAATATGTGACCTGAAACCAAGGGATATCTACAAAATCCGTGTATCTGAGTGCACATCCCTGGATGGGATGGAAGATTGCACCCTTTCTGATTCGGTGTTCGTGGGATTTGCAAAAAAGAAATAGGGATATATTCCATCAAAGCCAAATTATAGTATGATAGACGCAATCCTTCTCAGCCTCCTTGCAGGCCTTGCCACAGGCCTTGGCGGCTTGATAGTAGTGAGCCTGAAGAAGGTGAACAAGAGGACCCTGAGCTTCGGCCTCGGCCTTTCCTCAGGAATAATGGTCATAATAGGCATAAGGGACCTTTTCGGAAAGTCCATAGAGCTAAGCAACTATTACCTTGCCGTGGCTTCCTTCATGGCAGGCGCCCTCTTCATTCTGGCTATAGATTACCTGGTTCCCCATGAGTTCATGCACAAAGAGCACGGAATCTCCAAGAGCCTTCCGTCAAAGAGGAAATCCGGTCTCATGACAGCAGGTGTGATCATGGCACTGGGCATAACTATCCACAACATCCCGGAAGGCATGATAGTAGGGGCCGGATACGCCGCGATGCCAGCCTTCGGGATTGTGCTCGCGTTCGCGATAGCCCTTCACAATATACCTGAAGGGGTGGCCGTGGCTGTTCCCCTCTGTGCATCCGGATGCAGCAAGCGGAGAACCTTTCTGATATCGCTTGTTTCCGGGCTGGCAGAGCCCTTGGGCGCTGTCGCTGCCATCGCCTTCATTTCCTTCATGCCCGGCGTGCTTCCCCTGATGCTCGGCTTCGCGGGAGGCGTGATGACCTACATAACCATGGATGAGCTCATCCCCACAGCCCAGAAGTACGGCAGCCCGCACGCGATAGGGCTCGGGATAATGGCGGGCCTGGTGCTGGCAATGGTTATAGGCAACTTCGTGTAAGTTTTTCAGCATGCAGCGACTGATAGAAAGCTTTATAAATCCAAAAAGAAATATTTTGTTACTAAATAATAGTAACAAAATTAAAATTGAGGTGGTAAAATGAAAAAACTTATCCATAAGATAGATGATATCAAGGTGCCTGAGGAATTGGTAAAAAGAGGTTATCTTCCACCTGCAAGTATCGGCGTTTATCAGATAGGAGAAGATACATACAGGATTGGAATAGGAATAGACTGGAAGGATGGTCTTGATCCGCTTGACATGGTTCCTACAACACAGCCTAATGTTATAGGCAAGGAAAAAGCTATTTCAAGGGCACAGAGAATCAAAGAAGAAATAGAATCTGGGTATATTAATTAATAGCTCGGATTCCATTCTTTTTCATTTCTATATAACCAGGCTAGCCCAATTCCTATACATGATAATCACCATCCACGGCCAGGCAGGCTCTGGCAAGTCATCCATCTCCAAGCTTCTTGCAAAGCGCCTGAGATACAAGCGTTATTCTGTGGGAGACCTGAGGAGGCAGATTGCAAAAAAGCACAAACTCACAATCTCGCAGCTCAACAAGCTCGGCGAGAGGCACGACTGGACGGACAAGGAGCCTGACCAGCTCCAGAAGAAGCTGGGCAAGCAGCGGAAGAATTTTGTTATAGACGGCAGGACATGCTTTTACTTCATCCCGCACTCTTTCAAGGTCTACCTGCATGCTGATATCAAGATGCGCGCGAAGCGCGTCTTCAAGGACGAGAGGAAGGCAGAAAGGTTCCGCTCTATAAAGGATGCTGAGAAAGCCCTCCTGGAAAGGGACAGGAGCGACCGCCTTCGCTACCGGAAGTACTACAGGCTGGACATAAACAAGATGAGGCATTACGATCTTGTGATAGACACCACCAGTCTGACGAAGAGGCAGATTGTTGAAAAGATTATGAAAGCGAAAAAAAAGTATAGGCTCAATATTTCTTAAGATTCTTAATTGGATATTTTTCTGGAATGACAGGCTTCCAGTCATTCGCACAAAATGAAGAAAGAATAACATCCATATCATACGTTCCATAAGCCTTGTGGAGATTATATAGAGCTGCCAGCAATTCCGTGTTTGTAGCTATGACGAATCTGCTTTTCTGTTTTGCCATGATTATAATTATTGAAAAAACTTAAAAACCTACCTCCTGTCAAATTTCTCCGCGCATGTCTTCTGGCCATAATATGTTATTTATTAAAATAATGATAATTATTTAAATAAGTAACACTAATTTCAAGTATGATACAGAACAGGAAGGCAGAGCTTCTGGAAGCATGGAATGGGAACATGTTCGGGAAGCTTTCCGTTTCCGAGATAATAAAGGCCGAAGGAAAGAACACGAAGACATGGACCTTCAACTCCCTCAAGGAACTGGAGAAAAGCAGGCTTCTGATATCCGAAAGGAAGGGAAACCTGGACTTGTACAGCCTGAACCTGGAGAACCCATTACTTATCCAGGCTTTGCACTTCCTTGAATCGCAAAAGCATCTGGATTTTCCCAGGCTGGATATGATAATGGATATCATAAACAAGGTTCCTGCCAGGAGCTACTGCCTGCTTGTCTTTGGAAGCTATGCCTCTGGAAGGCAAACCAAGAACTCGGACATTGATATTTGCTTCCTGATAGAAAGCCAGCAGACTGAGAAGCGGATAAAGCCTTATCTGGACGAGGTAAAGCTTAACCACAAAACAGGAATAGATGAGCACTACATAACATTTGAGGACTTTGTGAAGATGCTCCTGAGGGATGAGGAGAACCTTGGGAAGCAGATATACAGGAATCATATCCTTTTCTATAACGGAGACATCTACTATCAGCTCTTGAAGGAGGCGCATAGGCATGGATTCAGACCATAGGGATGTTCTTTACCTTGAACGGGCAAAGAGCGAGTTTGACCTTGCCAAGGTAATCTTCAGGGTTTCCACCAGCCCTGCCCTAAAGCTGGATCTAGGGCTAAAGCAAGACCAGACATTCTTCAGCAATGTGATAGGGAATTCATATTATTGCATTTTCTACTCCGCCAAGGCGCTTCTTCTGGCTAACGGCGTGGAGACCAGGCCTCCTGAGGAGCATGCGAAGACCCTTGAAGAGTTCGAGAAGCTTGTGGAGTCTGGGAAGATAGACAAGGAGCTGCTCATGATATACCAGGCCATCGTTGTCAGGGCTGACGAGCTTCTGGGAATCTTCCAGAAGGAGAAGTCCAAGAGAGGCAAGTTCACGTACAGGAAGCTCCCGCAGGCGAACCTGAGGCCTGCTGAGGAAAGCCTGGGAAACGCCGAGAAGTTTTTGAAGAACGTGAACCTGTTGGTTAGGCAGAAATAGAATCTACCAAACCTGCTGCCCAAGTTTCCCGGCCGTGTATTCTATTTCGCCATCAGTTGCAAATCTTATTCGCCTTTCTCCCTCTAGAACAAAATCCATCTCTTCAACGTCATTGCGATTAAGGAGGGGATAATTTTCTATCAGTTTTGGCTGTTTGCATTCCTTGAAGATAACTCTGATTGAGAAAAGAAGGGATTTTTCTTCCGGGTTCTTTGCCATCGCCTTTTCGCATTCCTCTATTGCAAGAGGGGCCGCGCCGAGCTCCTTCAGGAGATGTGCAAAATATACATGCCTTCTGGAATCTTCCGGGTGTTCTTTTAGATAGCCCTGCACTTTTTCAAACTGCTCGGCAAAATACGGGAAATCGCTTAGGTCTTTATGGTTAATACGGTACATTTTCTCAATATGTTTCGTTGTTTCGGCATCCATGAAATTTTATTTGATGTAAAGAGATTTAAGTCTTATTTCCTGTCAAACCTCTCCACACATGTCTTCCAGTCCAGATTCCTGAAGAAAGCCTCTATGTAATCCGCCTTCTTCAGGCCGTAATCCAGCATGTATGCATGCTCGAACACGTCCATCACGAGCACAGGCATGGCCCCTGCAAGATGCCCCACATCATGCTCATTAATCCATACGTTGAACAGCCTCTCTGATGTGCGGTCATAATAGAGCACGACCCAGCCTATCCCACGCATGGCGCCCATTCCCCTGAAATCTTTCTCCCACTTCTCGAACGAACCCCATTCCTCCTCTATCTTCATGAAAAGGTCTGAGTTGCGGTCCAGGGGCTTCCCGCCTTTTACCAAGTTCCAGAAATAGAGCTCGTGGAGGCGCATCCCATTGAACTCCCACCCGAATCTCCTGTTAAGCTCAGCAAATTCCGGCGCAGAGAACTTACCCTCCTTCTCCATCGCAACCAATATGTCATTCAGCTTGTTCATGTTAGATACATAACCCTGATAAAGGGTGAAATGGTTCTTCAGAAGGGCTTCTGAGAATCCTGCTGTTCCAAGCAGGTGGTCGAAATTCTTAGGCGAAAAAGGCATAAGGAACACCTCCACTAAAGAAAATTTGAATCCAAGGCTTAAATAAAGGAATCCAGACTGGTTTTCACTACCCCTTCGTCCTCTATGGAAATCCCTTAGATGGGCCGCTTTGTGCTTTTTTTAGAAGGAATTCCATAGGAAATGAACCTTTGTCCATAAGAAACCAAGGTTAATGTAAACATTGGAGTATAGAAAAGTATTTAAATACCCTATGACATTATAATATTACCGCTAAGGGGAGAGGGGAGAGGAAAGGGAGCCTCTTATCGCGATGTTCGTGGATAAGGGCTCCTTTTTCATTTTCATTCTAAGGGTATTGTAAACCTAAGGAAAATTCTATTCTTCTTAATATTTTCAATTGTAGTATCATCCAATCCAGACATAATTCCCTTGACATTCTTTCTGGTAAAATCGCACCTAAGATCCACTTCAAGAACATTTTTTTCAAAATAAATCGGAAAATTCATGCAACCTTTTGGCCGCCTTGTATCTTCATGGATTTGACAATATTTAGTTGAGTTTTCAAATCTTGGACATTTGAAGCCAAGATATTCGAACGAGTCATTTGATTTCTTATATAACATTCCTTTCGAAATGAGATCGGATTTCTTTGAATCAAAAAGCGATTGCATTCCCCTCTCAAACTTCGCCTTTTCAGAATATTGTCTTCTCAGCTCATCCTCATACAAGAAAAAAAGCTGGCCTTCATCGACATCAAGCCTCAAGGCTGCAAGTTTCATGCAGCAATTATTTTGGCATTCAGAAAGGCAGTAATCGCTTAATCTGGTCCGCTTCAGATCCTCGATATAATCCTGAAGTGAAAAATTATATTTGGCTTTCCGCATAAAATATTGTTCGCAGAAAGAAATTTATTCCTTCATATACCTCTCTTCCCACTCTTCCACATCCTTCTCGCTCAGGGCAGGCTTCTCCTTTGGTGCCCTTAGCTCTGGATAAATCTTCCTCAGCCAGAACCCATAAGCTGCCCCGAATGCCATCCCAGCTAGGTGAGAGTAATGCGCCACATTGTCCGGATAGAAAACGCCAAGAAGGTCTAGCCCAGCCCACACGAACAGCGCAGCCAGCACAGGCATGGGGACTCCAAGCACCCAGACCACGCTCCTGGGCCTGAATATCGCGAAGCAGCCCAGCACTGCGAATATGGCTCCAGAAGCGCCCAGCAGGCTTTGGTAAAAAACCAATCCCACCAAGCCAGCCAGGATGCCTCCTGCAAAAAACACAAGCAGGAAATTCCGCGAACCGGCCTGCTTCTCGAAAAGGCTGCCGAAGACAGCAAGGGCAAACATATTTGAGTAAAGGTGAACAAAGTCTGAGTGCATGAAGATACTCGTGATCAGCGTCCAGGGCATGCTCAGCAGGGAACCGCTGGACAAGACAAAATAGGAGTAGAAAAAATCCGGGAAGATTTGGGTGAGCGCGAAAATAATCACACAGATTAAAGTCAAATAGAGAGCATACCATCGGAATTCTCGATTGGCGGAGAGATTCTTCAGTTGCATAAGTTGTTTTGGAAAAATGATTTATAAGCAATCAGCGGCCATCAGGGATATTCAGTCTTTTAGCAATATCCTCCACACAGGCTTCATGGCCCTTATCCTTTCCAGGTGCTCCCTGCTTATCCCAATACCATAGGACTTGCTCGAGCCGTAGAATATTAGCTCCCTCTTCTCTTTGTTCGCAAGGGCTTTCCCAGCGCCCCAGACCTTGTACCAGTCATCCTTAAGCGCGGGTATATCCCCGCCTGACTGGTCCTTCACAGAAGGCATCTCCCTGTTCAGCCTCTCCCCGATCCCCTTTATCATGAGCGTGTGGAATCCTGTATCCGGCCCGAATATTATGAAAGGATGGCCTTCGATTTCCATCTGCACAATCTTGTACTCCCCGGAATTCCTGGGCCAGTTCGTGACGAATCTCTCGAGCATGGTAAACTATTTGTGTCACATTCTTATAACTCAAGAAATCATCAATACTTTAGCTTCCATTCAGGATATAGTGACTGCATCTTTTGCAAATGGTCTTTTCTAATAGCGATTTTGTATCCGTAACTGTCTCCACTAAAAAGTATTTGGTGTTCCATAACGTCTACATCGACCTTCCCGGCTCCCACAACTTCGTACCATTCTGATTTTAGATCAGGCATCCTCAGGTTATCTATTTTGAAAATCTCTGTATCTTTGGTAGCGGTAAAATTTCTTTTCAACTTATTGCACAACGTTTTAATAATATCAGAATGCCTATCATCAGAGTCATCCTGAAATCTTACACAAGGTTCTCCGTCCACAACCATCTGAACGACTTTATACTCTTTAGATTCCTTCGGCCAGTTCGTCAAGTCATCCATAAAAAATAAACGAGAATAAGCTTCTTAAACTTTGGGCGCGTTCTCTCTGTTGCGAATCTCCTTCGTGACCTTCTCCAAAAAATCCTCGAGCTTGACACCGAACTGCACCTTCTTCTCGCCGCGGGTTCTCACCGCGATTGTTTTAGCGGCCTCTTCCTTGTCCCCTATAACAAGCATGTACGAGATCTTCTGCATCTCCGCATCTCTGACCTTGTATTCCACTGTCTTGTTCTCTGTATCCAGCTCTGCCCGCACGCCTGCTTCAAGCAGCTTCTCATAAACCTTCTTAGTGGCAGGGTTATTCCTCTCAGTGAAGGAGAGCACGCGAACCTGCACAGGAGCGAGCCACACGGGAAGGTTCCCGTTCAGGTGCTCCAAAAGGACACCCATGAACCTCTCAATCGCCCCGTATATTGTTCTGTGTATCATGACAGGCGTGTGAGGGGTGTTGTCCTCCCCTATGTATGTTATCTCAAACCTCTCAGGCATGGCGAAATCCAGCTGTATGGTCGCGCACTGCCATGTCCTTCCAAGTGAGTCCTTAATGTGGAAGTCTATCTTCGGGCCGTAGAAAGCCCCATCGCCCTTGTTCACCTTGAATTTTACCTTCTTCTCCTTGAGCACCTTATCAAGGGTGCGCTCAGCCTTGTCCCAAATCTTATCCGAGCCTATCCTCTTCTCAGGCCGGGTGGACAGCTCCACATGGTAGTCGAACCCGAACTTCTGGTAGAACCTGTGCACCATGTCCATCACGGCTATTATCTCCTTCTTCATCTGCTCCTCTGTGCAGTATATGTGGGCATCATCCTGCGTGAACTTTATCACCCTGAACAGGCCGGACAAAACCCCGGAGAGTTCCTGCCTGTGGACAGTCCCCAGCTCCGCCACTCTCATGGGAAGGTCCCTGTAGGATTTAGGCCGCGACTTGAACACAAGTATGCCTCCCGGGCAGTTCATCGGCTTCACA
>CAYGVS010000025.1:0-15039 GCA_964353635.1 uncultured archaeon
TAAACCAGATAGGAGAAATTTTGGTTTCAGGTATAACGCAGTCCCAGGGCTATACATTCACAACTAATACCAACTTCACCAATCTAGGGCCAGCAAACATGTACACAGCAAACATGACAGCTTATACCGACCCCTCAGGCACTCTTACATTCAACAACAGCACATTGATAACATGCGGAAACCTCACCCTCAATCAGACATGCTACCGGACCTTGAACATAACCGTGCCAGCCGCAACGCCACCGACTATAATCAAACTCTATGTCAACGGGACCTGGACCAACCCTGAAAGAACAACTAACCTTACACAGAACACGACAGACATATACATAGCATCAAACCCCATACTCGAGATATTGGAAACCTCAATCCAGAATGTCACTCCACACCAGCAAACAACATACGTCAGCAACATTACTGTCGTCTCATCCGGAAACGATGCCGTTACTGGCGTATTGCTTAGCCTTGTTGGCGGGACGTTGGCCCTTGATTGTCCGCAATGCATAGTATCACTTGTCCCAGGGAGTTGGGGATATCTTCCAGCAGGCTATAATTTCACCACAGACGTCACAGTAACTGTGCCTGCAGGCCAGACGCCAGGATATTACTGGACATATATAAGAGCCTCCTCCAGCAATACCGGATTTGACAACTGCCTTATGAACATAAGCGTGCCTGTAAACACATCTTGGATAAGATCTCCCCAGACGTTTGGAACCTTCCTTGGCCAGCCAAACACGCAGGGTTCAGTCGGCAACCTAACAATAATCAACACAGGAAACATGCTTCTGGCATTCAGGATATATAAGACAGAAAACGGTTCCGACATGGTTACGATATCTCCCGATTTCTTCACTGTGGACAGGCAGGTATCAAGGCAGTCTTCAGTATCCTACACAGTTCCTCTCTCGAAGCCCTATGGAATGTATTACGTAAGGCTGCTCATAAGGAACGACAGCGCAACACCCACCGAGTATGTCTCGGCCTTCTGGATAAACGTCACTGACATGCCTCCAAACATAACGAATGTTAACATTAACCCGACAACATTCGAGCTCATATACGAAAACGTCAACATAAGCGCAACTATAACGGACAACACCAATGTCAGCAGTGCATGGATAAAGGTCATGAGGCCTGGGGATACGTATTACGTAAACGCCTCCAAGTCCATACATAACGATTCCTTGTCAGACTCAGGGCTTAATTACACGGAAACCATAACAACCAGCTACGAGCCCTTAATGCAATACTTTAATGTAACCATATCAAATTCCAACGGCACCACAATATACGCATACGTACAGGTCAACGAAGTAGTGGTTGCAAGCAATCAGTCGATATCCAACGGGTCCAATTTCACCGTAGATGCCAAGGCATATGGCGTCACTTTCAACCTTCCTGGAAGCCAAACAATAAACGTTACGATAAGAAACCAGAATGGCGTTTTGAATGAAGCCAACTATTCAACATATATCTCCTACAGCGTCGCAGACCAGAACTATTATACGTACACGATGTCGGCAAACGGCTCAAATTACTCCACCGTATACAACACAAGCATAAACGGCATCCATTATCTCAGGATATGCGCAAACGATACCCAAGGATATACCGGATGCACTGAATCAACAGCACTTACCGCCGCGGGTCAAACCCCAATGAACATACTACAGAACATAAGCAGCATCAATATAACCAATATAACTATTTACACAGGGAGCTCCTTTGCTGTCAACTTCAGCCTGAATCCGCAGGACGCAAGGGCATACAACGTAACAGCCAGCACAAGCGTTCCCCAGAACTGGTCAGCATATTACTCCTACTATAGCTTCGGGAATATACTAAAATACAGCAGCAGATACAACACCTCGACAATAACAGTTCCTGCCAACACATCCCCGGGAACATATTATGCTAGCATAAGCTCAAACTGGACAAATCTGGACAGCACGCCTGGCTACAACTCAACAGCAATACAAGTTATCGTAACACCCAATCCTTTAATAAACATCGTTGAAGACAACCGGTCAGCTGTGATAAGCGGGGGCAACACGAAGAATGTCACATTCACCCTTATGTCAATAGGAAACTCTAATGCAACAAACATATCATTCTATTGCATATCGGATGTTGTCTGCCTGAACTTCACAATCAATTTCGCACCCTCGAACATAAGCAGTATGCCGCCATGGAATTCCACAACATTCAGCGTTAATGTTACAGTCCCGAACAACTTCCCTACAGGAGTATACAACGGTCAGATAAAGGCTAACGCCACTGGGGGCATATACGACACTGCAAACATATCCATATTCGTTCCCATAAACCTCTCTTGGACACAGACACCCACATCCATAACAAAGAATGTCATACAAGGAACAGCTGGAAAGCTCGAAGACATAACAATACGCAACACAGGAAACGCGTACATCACACTGGGTGTAACTAGTCTTGGAAACGGGACCAGCTACATAAAGATAAACACATCACAACTGAGCATGCCTATAGACACTTATGCAACAATAGGGGTTAACTACACCGCGCCAGTTATCACTTCTCTAAGAACGTATACTTCTGAAGTGATGACAATAAACACAACAGCTGACCCAAGCATAAAATCAACTAGCGTAGTTATAAACGTTTATCCATTCTTTGTAAACATTCTTTACCCCACGGAATCCAACCCAATGATAAATCTTACGGCCGGAGACTGGATAGAGGTTGTAGTAAACGTGACCTACGGAACCTCTCCCGTGACCCAAAACCTTACATGGAGCCTGTCCATGGTGAATACAAGCGCTACATACCAGGTCAACCTGACATCAATAAACTACTCAGCAGGAGACAGGCTCTGGCATCTTAATTTCTCCGCTCCTAACATGTCCATGGGCTCAGGGTTTGACATAAATGCGACTGTGACATATGCCATGAGTTCCATCAACATCACACATTCCGACTATGAAGTTAAGGCGATAATCTATACAGATCCCTACCCACCTGAAATTTCAATAGGGGTACCCTCAAGGGTTGCTGCGAACACCAGCACCTACATAAACCTGACAGCAATAGACGGTGGTGGAGTCAAGTACGCAACAATGACAGTCTTCTATCCAGACAATTCCTCAGAGTATTTTAACATGACGCTTGTATCAAGGTCTGGCGACACATATCTTTACACATTACTGTTCACCAACACAAGCCAAATAGGAATTTATGCAGTCACAGGAACAGCCTGCGATCTTTCAAGCAATTGCGGTTCGACATCGACAACCTTTGAGATATACCCTGCAGTCTGGTTCAGCGGCTATGCTCTTGATGAGGAGAAAAACTACAAGCCGGCTCTTAATGTGACATTTGAATTCTTCATGGCCGGCAGTAACATGTCATTCTTCACCTTCAGCTCAGATATAAACACAGGATATTACAACAGGAGCATAGATGCGAGAAGCTACGACATTCTTGTGAGCGTATGGAACGAGACCCTTCTGTTCCACAACACTCCCGTACTCTCCGATGTCTACAATCCCGTCGTCTTCGGAAAGATAAGAAACACCCTTATAGGTCCTGGCCTGGTAAAGGCAATATCTGCTGATTCCGTCCTAAGCTCACCTAACATAACCCTTACAATGGACTATGCAGGTGAGACAGGCATAGTCGAGGATTATCTGGCCATATATCACTGCTCTAGCTGGACGAGGTACCGCGGATGCAATTCCACATGGTTAAGAATGGACAGCACGACAAACACCACAATATCAAAGGTCTACATAAGCCTGACTAACATAACGGGAGCATATGCTCTTGCTCAGTTCATATGCGGTAACCAAGACTGCGAATCCTCTTTCGGTGAATCCGTAGCTAACTGTCCGCAAGACTGCAATGTCACACAGCCTACACAACCTCCAAGTGGAGGAGGCGGTGGTGGCGGCGGTGGCGGCGGTGGAGGCGCTGCAGGTGCTGGTGCAGGAGCCGGTGGCGGAGGCGGAGCTGGCGGGGCGACTGGAGGACAGCCAATACCAGTTGAAATCAAATCCACACTCATGTTCGTTGTGCTAAAGCAGGGTGAGTATGAAATCCATTCCATAGAACTGTTGAACAACCTTGCGACAACAGTCAACGCAAGCACAGAAATAACGGGAGATATATTAAAATTCATAACAATGGAAGCCACCCAGTTCACCGTCCAAGGCAGGTCTACTGGAGTGATAAAGATAAAGATAGAAGCCCCGCTGACCACGACACCCGGAATATACACTGGGGACATAATAACGTACATTTCAGGGCAGAACATAACTCACAAGACGCCAGTCACGATAAAGGTTGAGAAGCTTGAGCAGCCTCTCCTTGACGTCAAGGTGGAAGCTCTAACCAAGTCAATAGAGCCTGGGGGGGAATTCAAGTACAGGACAACCCTCTTGAACATGGGCGAGACTTCCAAAATAGATGATATCGTGGTTTCCTACACAATCAGAACGCTTTCGGCGGATACAATCATAGCAAAAATAGAAGAAACCGTAGCAGTCGACCAGAAGATAGCATTCATAAGGAACTTCACCCTCCCAGCAAGCATATCGCAGGAGATATACATTATAGAAGCCAATGTGACCTACTGGCACGGGAGCAAGTTCGCAACAGCCGTGGACACGTTCGAGGTGATACAGCTTCCGGCACCCCTCGTTGCAATCAGGAACATCTTCATGAACTGGATCACGTATGTTGTGCTTCTGGGAGTGATACCGGGCTACTACTTTGGGATCAGGCTCTTCAGGAAGATAAGGGAGAAGAAGGTCAAGAAGGCCAGGTACATATTCCCGCTTGACATGAAGAAGCTGCCCATGAACAGCCCGACCTCCTTCCCTGTAGGAAAGGTGGCAGAGACGGACGTAGTTGCATACATGGACTCCACGCAGCTTTTGACACACGGAATATCAGCAGGCGCCACAGGCTCAGGAAAGTCCGTCTCAGCCATGATAGTATCCGAGGAACTACTAAAGAGGAAGGTACCGGTGGTAGTCTTCGATCCCACTGCGCAATGGACAGGATTCCTTAGGCCCTGCAGGGATGACAGGATGTTCAAGCTTTATCCGAACTTTGGGCTCAAGCCAGAAGACGCCAGAAGGTTCAAGGGAAGGATAATCCAGGTAACAGATCCCAACATGAGGATAAACATCACGGAATTCATGAACCCTGGAGAGATAAGCATATTCCTACTGAACAAGCTTGAGCCGGCGCAACTGGACGCATTCGTGCAGAACACGATGAACGACATATTCAGGGTGCAGTGGCCAGAAGCCAAGCAACTCAAAATGTTCATAGTCTACGACGAGGTCCACCGTCTGCTTCCGAAGTACGGAGGAAAGGGCGGATATGTGGCCCTGGAGAGGGGATTCAGGGAGTTCAGGAAGTGGGGCCTCGGCTTATGGGTCATATCCCAAGTGCTTATGGACTTCAAGGGTACCATAAGGGCTAACATATCCAATGAAATACAGATGAGGACCAAGTACACTGGCGACATAAAGAGGGTGAGCCAGAAGTATGGATTCCAGTATGCTTCAACCACCACGAAGCTCAAGACAGGGACCGGTATGGTGCAGAACGCGGAATACAACGACGGCAAGCCATACTTCATAGAATTCAGGCCGCTCCTTCACGATACTGGAAGGCTGAGCGAGGAGGAGATTACGGAATATATTAAGTACGACAATGAAATTATAAAAATAGAGAAGAAAGTCGCAGAGCTGAAAGCGAAAGGCGCCGACACAGGCGATTTAGAGTTCGAGCTCAAGCTCGCCAAGGACAAGGCGAGGCAGACCATGTTCGCGATGGCAAAGACTTACATAGATTCAATAAAGGGCAGGCTTGCCAAGCAAGGAGTGAACGTGGATTGAGTGCACGAAACAACCGCTTGAATTTGATCAGTGATTGAATGGCAAAAAAAGAAGACCCAGAAGAGCTCCAACGGCAGAAGGAGGATATAGAGAATCTGCTCTCTTCCCTGGAAACTGCCTTTTCCGAGGGAAGCATAACGCAAGAGCACTATAACGAGGTCAAGCAGAAGAACCTAGCCAAGCTGGAGGAGATAAAGAAGAAGCTCCCGTCACAGCCAAAGAAGCAGGAGCCACCTCAGGAAGCAGAGTCTGCCCAATCTCCAGAGGAACCCGCAGGCAAAGAGCAGAAGAAACCGAAAAAGCAGGAGCAGCAGAAGGAGGCTCCAGCTGAATCTCCAACCGTCAAGGAGTCGCCAAAAGATGCGCTAAAGGAGGGGGACAAGAAAGGCATGCTGGACACCCTTTCGGAAAGGCTAAAAGGCCAGAAGGATGAGGATGCAGAAAGAGTCAAAGATAAAATAGTCATGGAGCTCTCACCCAAGATGGACAAGATGAACGTCAAGATAGTCAAGCTCAAGGCCTTCGTGGACGCGCTCAAGGAGGAAAAGGGAGGCGACAGGGAGGCAATACAGAGGATTACGGAAGAGGTTGGGGAGGCTCGCTCCATCACGAGCAACATGGAAGGCAGGATGAGCGAGATAGAGATGAAGCTTGAGGACGTCTCCGAAACCATTGCCGACCTCAAGCCCCAGAGATTCGCCAAGGAACTCCAGAAGAAGGAGGAAGAGATTAAGATGCACGAGGCACGGCTGGATAAGCTAGATGACATGAATTCCACCATCCTGAAGCGCGTGAACCAGATACAGATCATCCTGGAGAAGCTGGGGAACATAGAGAGTATAGCCGACATGACCAAGGACATATCCAAAAAACTGGTGTCTATAGACGACAAGGAGAAGAAGATAACCAGGCTCGCGGACAAGATTGACAGCATGTTTGTTGAGTTAAACAAGAGGCTGGAAGAGTTCATGTTCTACAAGGCGAAGCAGGATTCGCTTGACGACCTCATGAAGGAGACTTTAAAGTCAATTGATGAGCTCACAACCAAGCTCACCCGGTATGCCGAGAAGGATGACTTGGAGCTGCTCAGGGACACTTTGGAGAACAAGATAAACACGATCTCCAAGGAAAGCGCCGTTCAGGCTCCGTCTGCTGCGTTGCAGGTCCAGCAGGACAGATCGGGAATAGAGGCGCTCATGAAGCTGCTTGAGGAACAGTACAAAAAGGGGCAGATTTCAAAGAAAGACTACGAAAAAGCAAGGGATGCGAACATGAAGAAGCTGAAAGAGATGGGCGACCAGAAGCCTCAGCAATCCCCGCCTCCGGCTCCAATATCCGCAGAGCCTGAAACTCCCGCGGATGCACAGGCCCAGGAAGAGGTTCCAGAAACTTTACCAGAAACCAAGACCGAATCCCAGATAGCCAGTTTACAACCCGCACCTTCCGAGGAGAAAAAGCCAGAACAGGTCCAAGAGACCACAAAACCTGCCAAAGAGAAGAAAGAGCCTGTGGTAGTAAAGGAGGAGAAATTAGTCTCCAGGCCCGAGACTGCAAGGGAAAAGCCTGTGGACAAAAAGAAGAAGATGCTGTCCGACCTTGAGGACTCCTTCAGAAAAGGCCTGATAAGCCAGAAGGCCTATGAGGCAACCCAGAGGATAATAATGTCCAAGAAGATGATTTAAGAGATAAAGTGTTCTGCATGAAAAACAAGGAATCCGTACTCGCTGTGTTTTCCATAATGCTTTTGCTCTGGATAATCCTGTCAGGCTTCAGCTTCGAGGAGCTCATTGCAGGCACGGTGGCAGCAATAATAGTCTCCTTCATGAGCTACCGACTCTTCACATGGGACAGGACGTATCCAAGGAGATTCCTCTGGCTGCTTGCCTACATACCCTACTACATTTACGCCGAGATAGTCTCGCATGCCCAAGTGATGTCAATGATAGTCACAGGAAAGATAAACCCCGGAATAGTCGAGATAAGCAACCCGCACAAATCCGATTACGGGACAACGGCCCTGGCGAACTCCATAACAATGACACCAGGCACCCTTACCCTAGAGACAGGAGAATCCAGCCTTTATGTCCATTGCATCAGAATGAAAAGTGACAAGCAATCTATAATTCAGGGATTTGAAAGGTTCCTGGGGAGGGTGTGGCCATGACCTATGAGATTCCCATCTACCTGCTGCTGACAGCCTCGGCCTTGTGCCTTATCAGGGTGTTCAGGGGACCCTCAATCCCAGACAGGGTCTTGGCAACAGACACCTTTGCCTCCATAATAGTCTCCATAATAGTCCTGCTTTCCCTGGAAACGAACGATTTCCTCATGGACGTGGCAATAGTCTACGCAATCCTTGGCTTTACAGGGACTATTGGGATTTCGAAATTCCTGGAGGGCAGGAAGCTCGGTGAATGAAATGATAGGATTTCCTTTGATAATCCTTGGCTCCATGATTTCAATTATAGGGGCCCTTGGCCTTTTGCGATTCCCTGACATATACACGAGAACCCACGCCCAGACTGTGGTGAATGTGGGAGGCACGTGCATGATACTTGTCGGTGTTTTCCTGGAAGCCCCGTTCCTTTCCCTTTACTCTGCAAAGTCCATCCTGCTCATAATTTTCATCTTCCTTACCTCTCCAGTAGGTACGCATGCCATCGCCAGGGCTGCCTACAAGTCTGGTGTGAAGCCCAGGAAGATTCAGGAAGACGAGCTGGGTTACAAGATAGCCTCTCTCGAGAAGCCCAAGGAGCAGGAAAAGCCAAAGGCCAAGAGGCGCAAAATCACGCCTGCAGACGCCATAAGGAAAACCAAGGAGCGTATAAGGAAGCATTTCCCGCAAAAGGATGACTGGTAGCATGAGGACAACGGAATTCCCCTACACACCATTCGGAAGGATTTCCAAGGACGCAGGAGCGAAGCGCATCTCGGACTTGGCCCTGAAAGCAATCAGGGACATGGTGCTGGAAGAGGCTGATGAGAAATCCAGGCAGATAGCCACCATCGCCGAGCACTCAGGCAGGAAGACCATAATGAGGAAGGACGTGCTTTTCGTCCTGAAAAAGAAAAATGCATCAGTGATTTCAAACGAATGAGAGGAGACATTTACTTCTTAGATCGATGATAAGTCACATGTCCCTTCTCATCTATCCTTTCTTCAAATGGTTTCACAGAGAGGCCCAAGTTTTTTAGCTTTTCATAGAGACCGGTCTTTGGGTTATACACCTGTCCTGGCAGACTAAGTCTCATCTCAGAATCAAGCTCTAAAGCAGCCTTCAATTCGCTTTTTGTCAGCATAACCATAATTAGCACTAAGAAATATAAACCGATCTATTTCCTGAAAGCCCCTGCCACCAACAGCGGAAAGATTATGGTGGCGTCCCCATGGACCTTCACGCTCTGTGCACCAGTGCCTATCTTGCCCCATGAGACTGCCTCATCAGGCTTAGCTCCAGAATCCGAACCGTCAAACTCCTGAGATGTGTTTATGTAAATCGCATAGTCAGCCCCATCCCTCATCATGTTCGCATTGCATATGTGGTGCTTCACAAGGCCTGCACCAAGGATTATTATCCCTGTTTTTCTGGCATTTATAGTCACGTCAGTGATCTTGACTATATCCTCTGCTATGTCAATACTGAAGTCCGGATTCTTCTTCTTGAAGAAGTATGTCATGTCACCGAGCGAGCCGTCTGTAAGGGCGGGGCAGAAAATGGGTATGTCATTCCTGTAGGCCCAGTAGCATATGGACCTCTCGTCATTTATATCCTTCCCCATTTCCCTGATGAGCTCGGAAGGCGTGAAAACCTTGCCTTCCACCTTCTGCCTGGCGTGCATCCTTTTGAGGAACCTATTCATGAACTTCTCGAACAAAATGTACCTATCATTGGGAACAAATATGTTTCCAGTCCTGTTTATGCTACGCCTCCTGAGCATGGCTCCGTCAGCATCGAATCTTCCGAGGACGAAAGGCTTCATGCACTTTATTATGTCCTCCTCCACACCCCCTGCCGTGGTCACAAGCACATCAACGAGTCTGTTCTTCACCAGGTATGCAATCACGTCCCTTATCCCGGATGTGACCATGTTCGAAGTGTACCCAAGGAAGATAGTCACCTTCTCCTTCCTCATCTCCCTGGCTATCTCTATGGCTCTGGCCAGGTTGGTGGCCTGGAAGCCCGTGCTCTTGTAGGAATCAAGTAGCCTGTCAATGTCCAGGCCCTTCCCGAAGTCATACCCCTTTATTTCCAGGCCATCGCTCAGCTTCCAGCTCTTCCTGTAAAGCAGCTTCTTCGCCCTCTTGACCTTGTCTTCCATAAGGTGCTATATGAGGAAAGGTTTATTAATTTGCCACCCCATAATACTTGTCAGTTGATATAGGCGGTTGTTATAGATGGTTACCAAGCCCACTCCAATAAAGAGCCTGAAGCCAGGCCACTTCGTCATGTCAGAGGACGGCGAACCCTGCAGGGTAGTGGACATCACCATTTCCAAGCCAGGGAAGCATGGCTCCACTAAGGCTAGGATTGATGTGATGGGGATATTTGACAACAGGCGCCGCTCCATTCTCAGGCCTGCGGCAGACGATCTGGACGTTCCTATAATCGAGAAGCGCAAGGCCCAGGTGATTTCCGTCTCCGGAGACATAGCGGAACTCATGGACATGGAATCCTATGAGACGTTCTCAGCCTCAGTCCCAGAGGAATTCAAGGGCAAGCTCCAGCTAGGCGGGGAGATAGGCTACTGGAAGATAGAGAACCGCGTCCTGATAAAGCAGGCCAGTTCTGATTAATTTTTGAAAAATTGTGAATCCACCTCCAAGAATCTATCTCCACAACTCGCACGTCTTACAAACCAATCTTGCAGAAGGTTCTCCACATTTCTTGCAATAATGCATCTCTCTCTGTTCTTTTTCAATCTGTTTCCTCAGGGAAGGCAGTATCCTGTCAAACGTCTCCAAAATCGTGAATTTCACACCGGAATGATTCTCCTCAAGATGGTTCACGAAATCCCTGACCTCCAGCCTGAGCCCGCACCTGTGCGGACATTCTTCATTATGGTACTTTATCCCGGTAAGAATGGCATAGAGCGCGACCTCCTTCTCCGGGATTAGCCTGAGCGGCTTTATCCGTCCTATGAACTTCTTGTCATATACAACTGGCTCTGGACCCATCCTCGAAGCGCGATAAAGGTCCCCTCTTATGTAGTTCATCAGAACGGCCTGGCTCTCGTCATCCAGATTGTGGCCTGTGCAGAGCTTTGTGAGTTTAAGATGCCTTGAATACTTGTTGAGCATGTAACGCCTCGCTACCCCGCAGAGCGTGCATGCAAGCTCCTGCTCATAGTTTCTCTTGCCAACCTTTGCTTTTCTGACCTTCTGGTCAAGTGTCTTCCCGAACTCCTTCTTGAATGAGTAAACGTAATGCCTGATTCCAAACTCCCTGCATATATCCCTGGCATACTTCAGGCTGTCCGTCCGGTAGCCCCTTATCCCCTCGTCCAGTGATATTGCCACAATCCTTATGTCCCTTCTCGGACCCAGTATCTTGTGCATCAGGTAAAGGCATGTAATGGAGTCCTTGCCGCCTGAGAGGCCTACGCCTATCCTGTCACCTGGCCTCACAAGATTGTGCACGCGCATGTTCTTCTTCACCTTCTTCTCAACAGACTGAAGGAAATGCGCCTTGCAGAGGTAGGAGCCTTCATACTTCCTGAAGATCACGGCAGGCTTCCCGCACTTGCACACAGGGCTTTTTGTTGTTCGCTTCATACAAAACTCTTTAATACATAACTTATAAAATTGAAAATGGCAAGAAGATGTCCCATGATATCTTCAATCAAAAATCAGCCGAGGTGGCAGAACCAGGTTAATGCGCCCATCCTGTTCATAGGAACGGGAGCGTAAGTCTCGAAAACGGGTTTCCGAAAGGAAATGCAGGTTCAAAACCCAACCCTTTTCTTTCCCGAAAGAAAAGTGTAGGGATTATCCAAAAGAAAGGGATAATCACAATTAACCAGTAAAGTGATTAACTGTGTGTGGAAATCCTGCCCTCGGCGCTCATTCTTTTTCTTTCTGGTATCGCAACTCTCCCCTTATCACTTTCTCCTCGTCTCCGCTCAAGTCTATGACCATGGAGGGAGGGCCGGGAAGGATCCCTCCGTCTATGAGGAAGTTCACGCCCTTTAGCTTCACGCCCTTGGCTTTCCTTATATGAGATTTCCCCGAGATGTTCGCGGATGTTGTCACGAAGGGGATTCCTATATCCATCAGAATTTTTGTTATGGGGTGTGACGGAATCCTCACACCCAGCGTGGGAAGGCTGGATACCTCCCTAAGGAAGAAGGGCTCCTTCTTCCTGAATATAAGAGTATAAGCCCCTGGCAGCACATCCAGGCTCTTTTTACTATCCACAACAAGATTCTTCAATATCCATTCCTTTGATGGGGCTATCACGGAGAATGGATGGTCTGTCTTCTTGATCTTCCGGATTTTTTTCACAGAGTCCGAAATTAAGGCATTGCATCCGATGCCATACACGGTATCGGTCGGGTAAACAAAGATTGATCCAGTCCTCATCTCCTCCATCATCTCGTTACGAACGTCCTGATTGTTGGCAACATCTTCGAGCTTGACTGTTTTCATGATATTAATTTTGTGCAGGCGCAATATAAATCAGCAAGTCTCAGTAATATTATGGAAAAGCCTGACTTCGCCTCAAGGATGGGGAAGCTCAAAATCCTCATGGAGAAAAAAAGGCTCGATGCATGCCTTTTGAACAGCAGGAATGACATTTTCTATTATACAGGAGAGAGCATAGGCGACTTCTCATCCCTTCTTGTCTCATCAGGCAAGCCTTGCATCTTCCTCACTTCCCTTAACAACTATGTCCAGAAGACCAGCGCATTCGCCGTGGTTTGGGTCAGGGGGATAGCCGATATCGCAAAAAGGCTCTCCCGCTTCAAGAGGACCGGGTTTGACGAGTACACCACCAGTTTCTGGGCTTTCTCAGAGCTGAAGAAATCAAAATGCTCTCTGGTGCCATTCGCCAGCCAGATCAAGCAGCCTAGAATGATTAAGGATGAATTCGAGCTTGAGCATATAGGAAAAGCATCAAAAATCGCAAGCAAAACCCTTTCCAATCTAGGAGACCTCTCGGGAAAGACTGAAATGCAGGTTTCGGATTCTATAGAGAATGCCTTCAGATCATCATACTCGAAGCCTTCCTTCGAGACAATAGTTGCATCCGGCAAAAACTCCAGCCATGTGCACCACATAAACAGTTCCAGGACTATTGGAAAGAAAGACCTTGTGGTAATCGACGCAGGCGCTGTTATCGACAGCTACTGCTCTGATATTTCCAGGACCTTATGCTCCTTGCCTGGCAAAAGAGAAAAGCAGATAATCGAGAACGTGAAGGAAACGCAGTGTGAGCTCATAGACATGATCTCGGAAGGCGTGAAATATGATGACATACAGCGAAAATTCGAAAATCTCATGAGGAAGAAAAGGTACAAGGTCTTGCATTCATTCGGCCATGGCATCGGATTGAGCGTTCATGAGAGGCCTTCAAAAGGGGACACTCTCAAGGAAGGTATGGCCATAACAGTAGAGCCAGGCGCTTACATCAAGAATTTTGGGGGCTGCAGGATAGAAGACATTGCTATTGTAAGAAAAGGTAGGGCCAAAATACTTTCAAGTTGATTTTTTTAAACGTATCCGGTCCCTGTCATTTCTAATCAGCAGCTTCCCGAGGAGACTTCTTGGGCTCCTCTTCCTCAACAGGAGCTGTCACATGCTTGATAATGACGACATCTCCAATTGCCTGCACCATGGGGAACGGGACTATGAGACCTTTCTTCCCGCCAACCATTTTAGAGAGGTATGAGCCTCTCATGGCATTTATCACAATGGACCTGAGCTTGTACCTTTTTATGTCACACTCCACATCCTCGACCTTTCCGCAGTACAGTCCTTTGTCAGTGAATACGTCTTTTGACCATGTCTGGGAAACACTTGATATTCTGATAGCCATGCAAATCACCCCGATTATGGAAAGGCGGCCTCATATCATTAACGGTTTAAGCCGTTAATTATGTGATGCCGCCAGTCTGAGAACGGTTATGCTAAGACCATTCACATTACTTTATATTGGACAAGGGCTTATAAAAACATTGTGTAACCAGCATAAGCCCCACTATTCCTTCTTGCAGCGTAGCAAAAATGGAAGCGCTGAGGGAGGGACATCCCGGAGGACAGCTTCTTTGAAGCTGTCAAGCTCCCTTTGAACCCTCGCGTGCTTTCGCACACAGGATTAGCAATCCTGCGCCTTAAGCCTAGCTCGGCCACCTCAGCACAAAGCCTTTTCGAAGCTTTCTTGTGCCTCTGCACAAGCGATGCGGCAAATCTCTTGCGGTGTAGCCGCAAGACCGCCTTCATCCACAAAACTGTGGAGCAAAAACCCCACGCTTCTGGAATGATGCATCAGGCGGGATTTTCGCTGGAAGCGGTTGCCGCTTCTATCCATAATCGAACCCGCATTACAGGCTTGGGAAGCTTCCACCCAAAGCTTGGATATCCAAGCTTGGCCCGTGTCCTGCCACTAGACTACTGATGCGCTTTTTAAGTTAAATATATAGATTTGGATAAATGTATATAAACCACGCTTAAACGTTAATGAGCCCGAAGACGTTAGGAGACGCCTTCACTCATCCAATCGGGCCGGTGGTCTAGTGGCTATATGTGGCGACCAATCGGAACCAGAAGTCGGCTGAGGCCGCCTTCAACCGAAGATGGTTGTCACCGGCGACGACGCTGCCCTTACAAGGCAGAAATCGCAAGTTCAATGGTCATGATTTAAAGGCTGAGAATCTTGCCCGGCCCATGGGCTGGTAGATCAACTGGTAGCCTGACGCAGGCGCGAGCCTGCGTCTGTCCAGGGAAGATCGCTGTCTCGGCATGGCAGAGGCTCCGGGTTCAAATGGCACTTGACGGCTTGATCGTATCATTAACCGTTCAAATCGGTAATGATGTGAGGCCGTCGGTCCTGAATCTCCCGGCCAGTCCATTTAAACCAACTCATCAATCTCTGTTTATGGTCATGGTATTCGAAGTCCTGAACAGGCTGAAATGGAAGGGCGGACTTGA
>CAYGVS010000026.1:0-14959 GCA_964353635.1 uncultured archaeon
AAAGACCTTGGGAAGGGATGCATTAATAATATTTGGGTTAAGTGGGCTTATATATGTCATTATTCAGGAGGCAACCTTATAATATCCAGCCTTAATCTTATGTTATGAATCTCAGGCAGGTCTACGAGTATTACTCAAGGCCGGATGTCCGGCAGTTCTTCATGGATTTCTCGAAGGGTAGGGAAGTCGTTGGCGTCTACAAGAACGGCTCCTACAGCACCAGGCCTGGAACGCTGATTTATCCGCAGGACATAGTGGCCATGGTAAAGGAAGGGTCGCTGGAATTCCATTCTTCCATAGAAAGGTGGTCCAGGCCCATGAGCCTGAAGACTGACAATTATGATTCCTTGAGGACAGGGTGGGACATCATACTGGACCTTGACTGCCACCTGTTCGAGCACGGGAAGATAGCGGCAAAAGTGCTGGCATGGGCCCTTGAAAAGCACGGGCTGAAGGGCTATTCAATCAAGTTCACTGGAGGCACAGGCTTCCATATTGGAATCCCTTGGGAATCCATACCCAAGGCAATAGATTACAAGCCATCTCTGAAAATGTTCCCTGAGCTTCCGAGGCATGTGGGCTTCTATCTCAGGGAATACATAAGGGAAAGGCTGGAGAGGGAGCTTCTCAAGAGGTACCAGATGGAGCAGCTTGCGGAGCAGGTGGAAAGGAAGCTGGGCGATATCATGGGCGAGAAGAGCGTCCTTGACCCCTTCAATGTCGTGGACGTTGACACTGTCCTTATCTCTCCCAGGCATCTTTTCAGGATGCCTTATTCCCTCAACAAGAACTCCTTCCTTGTGTCACTGCCGGTGAAATCAGGTGATTTGGATGCTTTAAGCAGGGAGGATGCGGACCCACAAAAACATGACATCAAAATAAAAGGCTTCTTGAACGCAGGAGAGCCTGATGAGGCAGAGATGCTCATAGCAGAAGCCCTAGACTGGGCCAGGAAAAGCAAAAGGAAGGAAGCAAGGAAGGTAGAGCGCAGGTCTTTAATCAAGGAGGCTGTGCCTGAAGAGCTATTTCCACCATGCCTGAAAATCATACTCCAAGGCCTGCCGGACGGGAAGAAGCGCTCTGTGTTCATCCTCTCGACATTCCTGCGCTCAGTGAAATGGGGATGGCCTGAGACCGAGAAGATGGTGTTCGACTGGAATGCAAGGAACAAGCCTCCGCTCAGGGACAGCTACGTCCGCGGGCAGCTTAGGTGGCACAGGATGCAGAAGAGGGAGATCCTGCCTCCAGCCTGCCAGAACGTAGGATGGTACGAGTCCTTCGGCGTTTGCAGGCCTGACAACTGGTGCGGAGGCCCTGCAAAGACTGTGAGGAACCCTGTGAATTACCCTCTCAGGAAGATGGAAGCTGAAGCAGAGAGGCCAGAGCCTGAAAGGAAGAAGCCCAAGAGGAGAAAAGGCCCTCCTCGGTTTTAAAAGTTTTTCTTCCAACTAATTCTCATTAAATCGGCAATAAGGCGCGGTGCAATTATGCTGACTTTCGAGACGCTTAGCAAGCTGAGGAGGGAAGAAGAGGTATCCCAGACGCTTTCCCAGCTGCCTGACGGCTTCTTTAAGGAGGTTTCAAGCTACATTTCCAAGAAGGTGCAGGCCAGCAAGGACAAGGAGGATGCCTGGGAGCTTGAGAATGCGCGGATGGTCCTGGGCGACCTGCTCAAGAGCAGGGAAAAGAAGATACTGATGGCGGCGCTAGGGTTCCTGGACTCTGGAGTGGAGCCTTCGAACCTCACTCCCGAGGAGAAGATATTCTTCGAGCAGATATCCTCGATAGCCGGGCAGTTCAGGGAAAGGAAGAAGGATGCGCTGGAGGCTGTGCAGGACAGGAAATCGCTCATGGTCCTGCTTGAGGGCATACCCCAGTTCGTGTGGACTGACATGAAGACCTACGGGCCCTTCTCCGAGAACGACATCGTGAACCTGCCTGAAAGCCTTTGCATGTTCCTTGCAGAAAGGGGAGTGGCGAAGCGCATCGAGCCTGGAAAACAAGGCGAAGAAGCTATTTAAATACTTCTTATCAGTATAAGTCACATAAAATTAACACGCAGCGCTTCAGCTGCGCCCATGAGGTAACAGGCTATGAGATACCCCAAGAAGATAAGGACATACTGCCCGTACTGCAAGAAGCACCAGGAGCATTCGGTCAAGCAGGCGAAGAAGAAGACAAGAGGCTCTGCCAGGCCGATGTCCGCATCAAACCGCCAGAAAGAGCGGCTGAAGAGGGGCTACGGCGGCCACGGGAAGTTCTCCAAGCCCGCAGTGTCAAAGAAGCCCACGCAGAAGCTTGACCTTAGGATAAAGTGCGAGGCCTGCGGGAAGTCCCACATGAAGAAGGGATTCAGGATAAAGAAGTTCGAGTTGATTTAGATGGTTTATATCAGGGATGAATCGGATACTAAAAGGTTGAGATTTATAGCAGAACTGCTATCCGAATTGGTGGGAATACCTGCTGTAAGCAGTTTAGAAGCTAAAGTTGATAAAATAGAAATCGTTGAGAATGTCCCTAGGTATGTCAGCATAAATGGAGAGGTACGACCTGAAGCGGAGCACGGTTTTTTCGATTTTTTGGAAACCAGCAGAGAGGAGATGGCCAGGTTTCTTTATGAGGTAAGAAGAAACAGGAAAGAGCTGAATTCCCATTACCACAATTATCAGGAGAAAATGCAGAAAAAGCAAGCTAAAGATTCTGCAAGAATAGAAGGCCTTACTCGTTTTCTTATATTCACAGGTTATGATATGCATCTCTTTACAGAGGATCTCAGTCCGAAAAGGGTTTATGTCCTGCTTAAAGGAGCTGACCATCCACTTTTAGAGGAATATAATAATCCCAATCTATTGGAAAAAATAAATTCTGATATGGAAGTTATAAGAACAGCTTACAGGGCTGCATACAGATTAAAGAGGGAAGGAAAAGCATGACTTCAAAATTCATGAAGCTCAAATGCGAGAAGTGCAAGAACGAGCAGATGGTCTTCGAGAAGGCGGCCTCAAAGGTGAAGTGCCTCGTTTGCGGCGAGGTCCTTGCCGAACCCACGGGAGGGAAGGCGAGGCTCATGATCAAGAATATGGCCACTGAGAAGGAGAAGCCCCAGAAAGAAGAGGAATGAACTGGAGAGCGCGGGCCTTGTTCTAGCAGCCGGAAAGGTATATAATATATTAGATTATATAATGCTAACACCGCTGGAGATGAGTTGAACATGCTCCGAACCGAAACAAGGCGAAGGTCATGAAAAGGAAGAACGATCCCAGGTATGGGGAGCTTGTGATATGCAGGATTACCAAGATCAATCCCAACTCTGCGTTCGCTGAGCTCCTGGAATACAACAGGTCAGGCATGATTCATGTCTCGGAGGTCGCTGCGAGATGGGTTCGTGACATCCGGGAGTTCATAAAGGAGAACCAGTTCGTGGTCTGCAGGGTTATCGACATCAGCAGGGACTACCTCTCCCTGTCCATAAAGCGGGTGAGGCAGGAGGAAGCCAGCAGCAGGATGAACGAGTTCAAGAGGGAGAACAAGGCTGAGAAGCTCCTCGAGCTTGCAGCGAAGACTGAGAAGAAGACCCTGGAGCAGGCTTTCAATGAGGTTGGTTACCGACTTCAGGATGAGTTCGGCTCGCTTTCCAAGGCCTTCGAGATTGCCTGGAAGAACCCGGAGCTGCTCAAGAGCAAGGGCATCCCGCAAGTATGGATAGGGCCCCTGACGGAGATAGCCAAGAAGAGTTATTCCGAGAAGACTTACGAGCTGAAGGCCGAGCTAAACCTCATGTGCTTCAGCTCCGAGGGCATCGAGGTAATAAAGAGGACCCTCATCAACGCAGTGAAGGAGAACAGTGTGGAGATCAAGTACATATCAGCCCCTAAATACCTCCTGGTGGCCAAGGGCAAGAACTACAAGGAGATAAGGGCGAAGGTGGAGAAGGTCGCAGAGTCTGTCACCAGCGAGATTAACAAATGCAAAGGGGACTGCACATTCAAGATGGTTGAGGAGTAGCTTATTCTGATTGAATCGTATTTTATATTTCCGCAATAGAACGGTTTATCATGAACAAGAAGCGCGGCCCCTGGACAATAAAGAGCAGCATCCGGAAATATAAGAATCCCTGGATAGAGGTCTCTGAGGACGAAGTCATAAAGCCCGATGGCGAGCCTGGGGTTTTCGGGACAGTGAAGATGAAAGCCGGTGTGTCCGTGCTTCCCATGGACAAGGACGGCTTTGTCTACCTGACGCAGGAATTCCATTACGCCTTAGGCAGGGAAAGCATAGAGGCTGTCAGCGGCGGCATTGACGGCAGTGAAAAGCCGCTGGAAACGGCGAAGCGCGAGCTTCTTGAAGAGATTGGAATAGAAGCAAAGGAATGGATTGATTTGGGGCTTGTGAACCCTTTCACGACTGTTGTCAATTCACCCGCATACCTATTTCTTGCAAGGGACCTTCAGCTAACTAAAAGAAATCCAGAAACTGAGGTTATCAAGTTATTGAAAGTGAAGTTTGATGATGCTGTGAATATGGTGGTGGACAGCAAGATCACACATGGTCCGAGCTGCGTGCTTATCCTGAAGGCGAAGGGATATCTGAAGAAATAGCTTCTATTTGTTCACCCTCTCCACGATCCCAGGAATCTCCCTGAGGTCCGTGATGTTCCAGTTTCCCCTCACTTCCGGGTTCCTGTAGATTATCACCTTGACGTCCGCAGCCTTCCCAGCCTCCATGTCGGATTGGGCGTCTCCAACATATACCGCTTCTTCTGGCCTGACCCTGAGCCTCTCAAGTGCGAGCAGTATGGGTTCTGGATGCGGCTTGTGATTAGCGCTGTCGTGGTAGCCTACAATGGCCTCGAAATGCTCTCTTATCCTCAGGTAATCCAGTATCTCCATCGTCTTCCTGCTGGTCACTATTCCCAGCCTGAATTTCTTCTTGATGACTTCGAGTGTTTCTGTAGCATAAGGATTGAGCTTTATGTACTTGAAAAATGATTGGATGATACCAGAACCGTAGCTGGCTATCTCCTCCCGCTCGGCTTCCGTCTTCTCTGGGAAGAAATGCGCAAACACCTTTCTGGATGAGAGATTATAGAAATTCTTCCTGTATTCTTCTACTGATATAGCCGGTTTCCCGAACTTTCGGAACACATAGCTGAAATAACGCGCATTGCCTTCGGCTGAGTCCAGCAGCACCCCGTCCACATCGAAAAGCACGGCCTTTATCATACAGCATCGCTCTATATTTATATTCACCCATTTAAGTGAATATATCAAGCCTTAAGTGGATAATGGAATGGAGGCGACTCAAGCAATAAATTGAAGCCGCCTTCTTTCCACAATGGGCGAAGCGTATGGTTTTGGACAACTTTGGAGACTCCCTTAAGAGCACGTTCAGGAAGATAGCGGGGATGGGAACTGTAGACAAGCAGGCTGTGGAGGCCATAGTCAGGGAGCTGCAGCGCGGCCTGCTGCAGGCTGATGTTGATGTGGGCCTTGTGGCAGAGCTCTCATCGAGGATAAAGAGGAAGATACTTGAGGAGAAGCCGCCCGCAGGGCTCACTCTGAAAGAGTATTTCATAAAGACCCTTTATGACGAGATGGTTGCCTTCATGGGCTCTGAAAAAGGCGAGATGCAACTCAGGCCTCAAAAAGTTCTTCTTGCGGGTCTTTTCGGCTCAGGCAAGACCACGACAGCTGGGAAGCTCGGAAGATGGTTCAAGGTCAGGGGGATGAGCGTGGGGCTCGTGGCCTGCGACACGCACAGGCCTGCTGCCCAGGAGCAGCTCAGGCAGATAGGGAGCAAGTTGGAACTGCCTGTCTATTCCCACGGGAAGAACCCGCAGGAGATCGCCAGGAACGCGATTAAAAGCGCAAAGGAGGACGTGCTGATTTTCGATTCCGCAGGAAGGGATGCGCTGGACAAGGAGCTCGCCAAGGAACTGGAGGAGATGGGGAAGATAATCCAGCCGCAGGAGGTCCTGCTTGTGATCCCGGCGGACATAGGCCAGGCCGCAAGGAAGCAGGCTGAGGTGTTCAACAAGCTGGTGGGCATAACAGGCGTGGTTGTGAGCAAGCTTGACGGCACGGCAAAGGGTGGGGGCGCTCTTGCAGCATCTGCTGCCTCAGCCTCCAAAGTCAAGTTCATCGGGGTGGGCGAGAAGCCAGAGGACTTCGAGGTTTATGACCCGCAGAGGTTCGTGTCCAGGCTCATAGGTTATGGTGACCTTCAGGGACTGCTTGAAAAGGCGAAAGAGATAGGCGTGGACGAGGCGTCTGCAAGAAAAATCGTTGAAGGGAAATTCACTTTGAATGAGTTCATAGAGCAGATTTCAGCCATGCAGAAGATGGGGCCGCTCACCAAGATAGCTGAGATGATTCCCGGTGTCTCAGGGATGAAGATACCTAAGGACATGCTGGACGTGCAGCAGGAGAAGATGAAGAAGTGGAAGCACATAATGGGCTCCATGACTTCTGCAGAAAAAGAGGACCCTGAGCTCATCAAGCACTCCAGGATAATCAGGATCGCAAAAGGCTCGGGCACGAAGGAGCAGGATGTGCGCGAGATACTGAAATACTACAAGCAGGTCCAGAAGTTCATGAAGATGGCCAAGGGCGGGAAGGGCCTCAAGAGGGGGCCGCTCGGCCGCATGATGAAGCAGATGGGTTTAAATCTCAACGGGGAATGAAAATACTATGGCCAAATACGAATGTGAGAAGTGCGGATGGAAGGGCAAGCCAATATTCATGGAGCCTGCCACCAGGCTCTGCCCACAGTGCAGGGGAACCAACCTCAAGAAGATGAGGTCTGAAAAGGATAAATAGCCCCGTTACTTATATTCCCTAATACAACCGAAATTGGGTAATGTCTTTGGGATCTCAACCCTTTCTTGGAAAGGGCTGAGCGTGCGTAAGCGTGGGTAGTCTAATGGTAGGACGCCACCTTGCCAAGGTGGCAATGCGGGACTTCCCAAACCTCAGAGTTTTGGAGGCGCGAATTCGATCCCCGCCCTACGCATGCCCTTTTTTACCAGCTATTTATAAGAACGGAACCAATAATATCAATTATTAAGACGGGAATTCTATGGCTGACGAAGACCTACAGATGCCAGCTGCTCCAGAGCCGCCCAGGCGGCCTGCTGTTCGCAGGGAAAGGCTTCAACCATCAGAGTCAGAGGCGAAATCTCCTCCTCTTTTCATCAAGATTGACAAGTACAAGGACCTGGTCCAGAACCTGCAGAGACTCAAGTCTTACGCTCTAAGCCTTAGGGACGCGCTGGATGCCTTGGATGACATAGAGAAGGAGCTCAAGACAGGCATACAGATGACTCAAAAAGCGCTGGATGACTTCAATGCCATAATAGCAGTGCTTGATACCAAACTCATAAGGCTCTCGGAGGGAGAGGATGGCGGCGAATTCGAGGAAGAGGCCCCGGAGCATATGGATGATTACATAAAGAACGTATACGACCAGATAGCCAAGATAAGGGATGACCTAAGGACCATTTCCCAGTGAATCTTTTTCTCTTGATGCCGCTTTGCCAGAAAAAACGCTTTTAATACACCTCATTATACTTATAGATTGTTGGCGATTTGCGGAGGTAGCGAAGTGGTCAAACGCGCAGGACTCAAGGATTCTGATAGAGAAATCCTGTGGCTTAGTGCCTTCGTCGGTTCGAAACCTGACCCTTTTCGAAAATGGCTAGAAGGCGTTTTCTGACGCCTTCCTTCCAACGAGGAAAAGGCTAAGGCTCACCCAAAAGAAGGGAGTTACATAGACGGCTGAAAAGCGGCTGACTGTGCGAGAATCCGGCCCTCCGCACCTTTATAAACCTTTAAATACAAAGATTGCCAAAATCAAAACGGGATTTATTAACTATACAAGCGGAAGCGATTGCATGAAGCTGCGGGACAAGAACCACCTGATGAAGAAGACAATGGAAGACCTGGCAAAGGCAGGGATAGAAACGCCTGTTTGGAAGGCTGTTGCAAAAGGCCTTAACAGGCCGCGAAGGAAAAGACATGAAGTCAGCCTCATTAGGATTGAAAAGTTCGCGGTAGAGAAGGATATCGTAGTTGTCCCTGGAGTGGTGCTGGGGAATGGTGAGATAAAGAAGCAGGTTACAGTTGCTGCTGCCAGGTTCTCGGCTGATGCGAAGAAGAAGATCGAGAAGGCTGGAGGCAAATGCATGCTTATAGAGGAGCTCATTGCAAAGAAGCCGGATGCTGACAAGATAAGGATTCTGGCGTAGAGATGATGGGTATGGAAAGGGAGAATATATTCATTGACGCGACCAACCAGGTCGCAGGAAGGCTTGCCTCAAGGGCAGCCAAGGAAGCGCTAAACGGGAAAATCGTCCTTGTCTTCAATGCAGAGAAGGCTGTGATATCCGGCAACCCACCCCATGTCATTAAGAAGTATTTCGAGAAGGTCAGCAGGGGGGACCCGTTCAACGGCCCGTTCTACCCCAAGATGCCTGACCGCATGCTCAAGCGCATAATACGGGGCATGCTCCCCCACAGGAAGGCCGGGGGCAAGGAGGCCCTCAAGCGCATAAAGGTTTATAATTCAGTTCCTGAAGAATTCTCAAAGCATAAGCTCATTTCCTTTGGGGATGAAGGAAGCCTGCCAAAATTCATCACCCTTGACAAGCTCTCGCAAAGGCTGGGAGCAAAAAGGGTATGGGCGTAAAGGTGCATTATGACAACAGCCAAAAAGCCCGAAGCGGACAAGAAGGAAGCAAAGTCCTCCAAGGAAAGGGTCAAGAAGCTCATAGAAGAGAAGATGGAGAAGATAAGGAGCCAGGAAGGCGAGGCCAAGCCGCCGGCTGATGAACATAAGACAAAGGCTGCCAAAAAGGATGAGGAAGCGTCTCCCCATGCCAAGCGGGAGAAGCAGCCCAAGCCGCTCCCGACCTCTGCACTGGTCACTGGGAAAAGAAAAAGGGCTGTAGCAAGAGCTCATTTCAAGCAGGGAAAGGGATCTGTAAAGGTGAACTCCATCCCGCTTGAGCTTATCAGGCCTGAGATGCTCAGGCTCAAGATGATGGAGCCTCTCATGCTTGTGGGAGATGAATGGAAGAGGTTTGATGTCCGGGTCACTGTTGAGGGAGGAGGCCCTTCAGGCCAGGCTGATGCTGTCAGGCAGGCGCTGGCGAGAGGGCTTTCGGAGTTGCTCGGAGAGGATGCCAAGAAAGCATTCCTTTCATACGACAGGAACCTAATGGTTTACGATTCTAGGAGGACAGAGCCTCACAAGCCCCCGCACTCGTCATGGGGACCAAGAAGGTACAAGCAACGTTCGAAGAGATAATTATGGATTGACGACTTGATTCAATCTGCAAAGGTCGTCTTCATATAATTAATAAATATAGCAGGTAGTGATGGCATGGAATATGCTCGGATAAAGCTCGCTGGAAGAAGCATAGAGGAGATAAACCAGATATGCGAGGAGATAAAGGAGATAGCGAAGAAGCACGGGGTTTCCATACGCGGGCCCATACCCCTCCCCACAAGGAAGCTGAGGGTCACCACGCTCAAGACGCCATGCGGCGACGGCACAGGCCATGGCAATGCCACCTGGGACAGGTGGGAGATGAGGATTCACAGGAGAATTGTGGACATAGGCTCTAACGAGCGTGCTTTGAGGCAGGTTGTAAGGATTCCTATACCGGAGGGCGTGAAGATAGATATAGAACTCAAAGAGAAGTACGAGCACCACTGATTCCTAATCATAAGTTTATTTTAATTATTGAACCTCTTGCCACCATTAAAAGTTATCGAAAGTTTTAAATATTTTATTATTCAATAATTCAAAATGCCAGAAAATCTAAAAAGTGTGACGAGATTAGAAAGAGAATATGGAGAGAATTTTAACAAATACAAGGCGTATATTAATGATTCTTTGATTGGTGACATAGTAGTTGAATATTTAGGTAAAGAACCTCAAGCAGCACGAAAGAAAGCAATTGATTTGGAGAAGTTGTTACATGGAGAATTAGCTCAGATTGAAGTGAAAAGAGGTAATAGTTGGAATGTATTTCTGGCAAAAATATCATAGTAAACATAATTTCTGCTAAGCGCATATGAAAGCACAAGATGATTTCAGCTGTTCTGTCCCTCAACCACTCCAATTTAGTGGTTCGTCTATTGTGGTAAGGGGCACAGTAGTTTTATAAACACTCCTGAGAATTATTTATCATGAAAATAGCTGCTGGCCATATTTCAGCGAATTCTATGGCAGTTAGGTCAGCAGTTAATACAGTGTTTAACGGACTCTATCCCACATTTTCCATTAAGTGCGGATGCACATGGGAATAAGTCGGGATGATTCCGCTTTCAATCTTCTGGATGACCGACATCCTCTATCCGGCCTGAATTTCATTGGATTGTCAGTTTGAAGGCGGCTGCATTTCCGCCTGTGTTCTTGTCTGATGATGCAAACCGCCTTCATTCGCAAACAGAGGTCCGGCCAAGCGGGACCCAAGCTCATGGAGCGTAATCCATTAAAGGACAGGACGTGTCTGCTGATGTGTCCTTCCGCCAAGACCTATCTCGTATCAGGCAATTCGCCTGAGACGCAGTATCCGGCCTTCCGACTCTGGCCGGAGTTGGTCAATATATGGCGTTCTACTTCCCGGACCTCAACCCGACCCTGATAAAATTAACAGGGCAATGTTAATTTCCTGATTGACGGCTTATTCGCATCATTAATCGCCAAAACCGGTAATTAAGTGAAGCCGTCTTTCCGGTGGGATAACGTTGAATTTGCTCTCCGGGGTTTAAATGCTTTCTCCCGGGCAGAATAAACTTTGGATTGGTGATTATTATGGTAGGGATAAGATTGCTGGGAAAGAGAATAGACATAACATGCACTCCTGAGGACTGCTACCTGTGCTCGCACCTTTCACAGTGCAAGCTGGGTGTGCCCCTCACGTGTAATGATTCGTGCTTCATAAGAAGGATGTAGGCCTCAGGCGCTCTTGAAGCAGGCGGACTGCCGCCTGTTTCTTTCAATAATCAGGCTTTTGGCTTCCTGTCATGGGACCTGGCCTTTTCTGACTCCTGTGAAGCCTTCTCTATCTCGGACACAAGGGAATTCATGCTCGAGGATATGCTGACCATCTCTCCCTGCAGGTCCAGAGCGAGCTTCTCTATCTCCTTCTTCTTGCCTTGGATAAGCTGCCTGGCAGATTCCGCGTCCTTGTCCAGCAGCATTCCGGCCCCTATTTCCGCCAGAATCTTCTTATCGGTAACCCTGCCGTATGTGAAAATTCCGCTCCCCAACGGGACCAATATCTCGTTCTTCTCCTTAAGCTTATCCACATCCTCCAGCGCCTGGAGCGTGAGGTCAAGCTCAGCATACCTCTTGTCTATGAGCATGGCGTTCTGTGAAAGCTCCTCCAGTTGCCTCTGCATGAGCTGGTACAATATCGCCTTTTCCTGAAGTTCTTTCTGTTCCATGAAATCTCCTCTTTTGTTTATAGCATTTTGAGGCTTCCTGTCACCTTGTCAATCATATCCTCATCCGCAGGCCCTATCCCAAGGGCTGTCACTGTCCCTGGCTCCAGCCGGGTCTTGCCAGCATCCCTTATCAGGGAGCATGGAAGCTTTAGCGCCTTGGCTTTCTTTTGCAGGTCAAGCAGCTCCCTAAGCCCTGAGGCCTTCACGACGACTTTCTTTGAGCCCTCTGCTTCCCAGGCTTCCCGGACATCAGGGCTGGATATCTTATATGAGCTGAGGGATGCATGAGCCACCTGGACAGCCAGCTTGCCTTTGTCCAGCCTGAGGTCCTGCCTAACAGCAATGACCTGCTTGTGCATATTCTGACCTGCCGCATTTCCCTTTATCCAGTTTTGTTTGTGTGGACTTAAATATGGAGGGAAAGATAGAAACGAATAAAAAGAGTAATGGGGAAACTCCCCCATCATTAACAAATTAATACAAAAGGGCAAACCACTTAACTCACGGTGCCTGTCACCTTGCCAGCGCTCGTGAAAGCGAGGTTGGTGTCAAGGTTCATGTAGGAAATTACTACGTCAATCGAGTATGAAGATCCTGCCGCTGCTGTCGGTAGCCCTGTTATTATGTATGTTTTTGCGCTTCCCGGTCCGATTGTGTTGCTTGCGTTGGAGTTGGTTGCAGGTGTACCGGCGTATGTTGCCTGAACCTGCGTAATGTTGATGTTGGCTCCGGCCATGTTCTTAAGCTGAAGCGTGAGCTGGCCACCGCTTGTGAACTGCCATCCGCCTGAGGGTATCTGGAAGCCCTGGAAACCTATGGCTGTCTGTTGGGTGTAGGTCGCCGGGTTGAATACTCCCAAGGCGAAAAGCGCTGCTGCCACTATTATCACTATCAGTATTGCCCATCCGTATGTCATCAGATATTCCATTGCTGACTGCGCTTTCTTCATATTAATCCTTTAATTATTGGTTCAACCGCTATATAAACATTATTAAGCGGCGGCCGCGGCTTTTAGCTTATCGTCCCGGTCACGCTGCCTGTGCTCCTGAATCCTGAAAGGGCTGTGTCCAGGTTCGTGTAAGTTATGACCGCTTCTATGGAGTAGGAGGACCCTGCAGCTGAAGTGGGCAGACCTGAAATGATGTAAGTGTACGCGCTTCCGGGCGTTATGGTGCCGCTGGAATTGGCGTTCGTCGCAGTGAATCCGGAGTATGTCGCCTGGATGTTGGTTATGTTCACAGGGGCTCCGACCATGTTCTTAAGCTGAAGCGTGAGCTGGCCACCGCTTGTGAACTGCCATCCGCCTGAGGGTATCTGGAAGCCCTGGAAACCTATGGCTGTCTGTTGGGTGTAGGTCGCCGGGTTGAATACTCCCAAGGCGAAAAGCGCTGCTGCCACTATTATCACTATCAGTATTGCCCATCCGTATGTCATCAGATATTCCATTGCTGACTGCGCTTTCTTCATTGTCCCATTCTCCTTATTGAATATCATTGCATAAATTATTGGTCGTAGCATTATATAATTCTTGCTTACTTGGGCACTATCCCTCCGAACATCGAGCTTATCATGAATCCGGAAATGAAATACACGGCGAGGGCTGTGATAAGGAGCACTGGTATGTATTTGATCCCGTCCTTCTCCTTTCCTGAGCTTATGAGCCCGATTATCATGCCACCGAACACAGTGGTTATGGCTATGGCCAGGAGGGAGAAGATGAAAAGGAAGTCTGGCGAGAGCTCGATGCCGAACTTTATGTGGAGCGGCATCTTGGCTGTCACGTCCTCCGGTATCGATATCATGCTGCCAAGCCTTGATATGGTGCCCACAAGGAAGCTTGAAAGGGCGTAAAGGAGGGGCGCGCCTACGCAGCCTGCGAAACCGATGAATATGGTGTACATCATGATGTTGGCCCTCACTTCCTTCTTTATCGCCTCCTTCCTCCGGATGTCTATGGCCGTCTCCTCGAACAGCGAGACCAGCTGGCCCCCTGCCCTTATGCCCTTGGTTATCAGCTGGACTGTTGTCTCAAGGACATCAGACCTGATGGTCCTGGTCATCTCCTTCATGCTTTCCTGCAGGGATTTCCCTGTCATCATCTCCCTGCCCACGTTCTTGATCGCTTCAGAGAGAGGGCCGAATTCCTTCCTTGCGGAAAGCATGAGCGCCCTGCTTGGGATGAAGCCTGATTTTATGTTCGCCGCAACAAGTTGGAGCGCGTCCGGAAGTATGCTCTCCACGTATCTTGTCCTCCTTTCCACAGCCAGGTAAAGGAGGCCGTGCGAGAATGCGAAAACCGAGATGAAGGCAAGCCCGAATATGTAGGAGAAATACTGCCTAACTATCACAGCCATGACAAGAGCCATCATCAGGCTTATGACGAGCGAGGTATTGAAGAAGTGGCTTGGCGTCTTCTGGCCGCCGGAGAAGATTATCAGCTCCTGGATTTTCTCCCTGTATCTCCTTGGCATGAGCCTGAACATAAATATTATTTGTTATTGTCCGTAGATAAAGCTGCAGCTAAAAAGAAAAATCAGAGAATCAGCCCAGTCCCCTGATATTGTAGTAGTAAAGAAGGTCCTGCACTCCCTGGCATTCCTTTGACTGTATGGTGGCCTGCTCCACATCAGGGCTTATGCCATACATCGTGAAGGTCTTTATGTTCCCTGCAGTGACATTATCTAGGGTGCTCGCGTATCTGACTATGGTGCCGTTCTTGTATGTGACAATCCCTATGAAGTTGAGCGGCACCTTCCCGTTGTTGAACACTACCAGATTTAGGGTCTGTGTTCCGGAGTCGTATGTCCCGCCCTGGATGTATGCCCCGGCCTCTGAGCAGAACTCTATCTGCACCCTCTGCCTGTTTGCAAAATTAGTCGTCCATGTCGCGAGTATGCCTGCGATTATCATGGTGAATGCTATAAGCATGATTACTGCAATCAGAGGTGATATTCCCTTTCTTTTTGCCATGATATCTTTTATTCTATTGTGTTTTCCTGCTTATAAATATTTTTGCACTTGTTCAGAATGAGAACTGGAACTGGGACGCGATGGAGAAAAGCAGATAGCCGACGACTATCAGCACCATCGAGTGCTTCAGCCCGTGAGCTATCGATCCCTCAGCCATCTTGCCTGTGGCAAGGCCTGCAAAGAAACCCTGCATCACTATGAAGACGGAAAACATCTGCGCATAGTCTTCCTGGGCAGGCAGGGTCTGGGGAGCCTGGGTCACGTCCAGGGCGATGGGGGAAGAGGACCTCTGGAGGAGGGTGGGTATGAGGAAGCTCTGGAGGATGCTATACCAATTATTAATAGTATTGCAAATCTTAGAGACGGAGGCAAAATTGAGAGGGTGGAGAGAATTAGCAATTTGCCTGAATCGGAGATTAGCCGTATAACGAAGGTTATTTCGGATTCAAATAGAAATTTTGCAGTTGATACTACTAATATAGAGGCTGGAGATTTATCCATGCTGCTAAATATAGAAAAAGATAATCTGTATT
>CAYGVS010000027.1:0-13852 GCA_964353635.1 uncultured archaeon
AAAGGGGCGGCAGAAAGCTTATATAGGAATTTCCCATAGATTAGGGTTAATATGGCTAACAATAAGTACAAAAGCAGGTACGAGAAGACAAGAATCATCTCCGCAAGAACGCTGCAGATATCTCAGGGCTCTCCTGTTCTAGTCAAGGTCCCGAAAGGGATGACCAAGCCCATTGAGATAGCCAAGCTGGAGTGGGAGGCCGGAGTGATACCCATTGACATAAAGCCCAAGTCTCCTGGCGGAGAGAAGAAGCCTTAAGCTTATTATGGATGGGCGACCTTCTGGCTGCCTGATGTCAAACTAATTAATCCTGGCCTTCAATTTATCTCTATGATGACTGACGCCAGGCTGCTTCGGGCATTCAATTCCAAGGGAGAGCCTGCTGTCAGGGTGAAGCTTATATCCGAATCCGGAGTCTATTCAGCCTGCGTGCCTTCCGGTACATCCAAAGGCTCGAACGAGGCCAAGGAGTTCTCTTTCGAAAAAGCGCAGAAGATATTCCCAAAGGTCAGGCAGAAGCTCATAGGGCTCCATGACCTCAAGAAAGTGGACGGCATTCTTCTGGATATTGACAGGACCAGGAACTGGGGCCTTATCGGCGGCAACCTCGCCCTGGCATTATCCGTCGCTTCCGCAAGGGCACAGAGCAAGGGGAGCCTGTGGAGGCTGGAAGGGCTCCATGATGAGAACATCTTTCCTTTTCCTCTTGGGAATGTCATGGGTGGGGGAGCGCACGGAGGCGGGACAGACTGGCAGGAGTTCCTTCTGATACCCCACCTTGCAAAAAACCCTTTCCAGGCAACAGAGAGCCTGATCCATGCATGGTCTCTCATCGGGGAGGAGCTGAAAGCCAGGAAGATATCGCTTGGAAGGAATCTGGAGAGCGCCTGGATGTCCTCCCTGAATGAGGAGAAGACGCTGGACCTTATATCTGGCGTTGCTGAGGATTTCCGCATGAGGATAGGTGTGGATTTTGCTGCATCCGGATTCTGGAACGGCAAGGCTTACAGCTATAAGAAATCCGGGAAGACATTGAGCACCGACCAGCATTTTGAGCTTGTCAAGGACGCTGTCCAGAGGTATAAAATCTGGTACCTGGAGGACCCGTTCCATGAGGACGGATTCGCTTCCTTCTCAGCCCTTACAAGGGAGCTTGGGAAGAAATGCATGATAGTGGGGGATGATCTCTACTGCACACAGCTGAGGAGGCTTGAGAAAGGAGTGACAGAAAAGGCTACGAATGGAATCATAATCAAGCCCAACCAGGCAGGCACGCTTTCTCAGGCAGGAAGTGTGGTGTCCCTCGCAAAGAGATACGGCCTCGCACCTGTGGTCTCCCACAGGTCAGGGGAAAGCATGGATGACTGGATAGCCGACCTCGGCCTTCTCTGGAAAACCCCTCTCATCAAGACAGGAATAATGGGAATGGAGAGACTCGCAAAGCACAACAGGCTAATCGAGCTTTGGGAAGAGGTACCTAACCCAAAGATGGCGGAGCTGCCTTAAATGGCTATTTTCCTATTATAGACGTCGATGGTGTGTATTTTATCTTCTGTGGATAAGCCTAATTTCGATAGTGCTGTGTGAGTGGAATCGATGCTTGAATCAGCGTGCATTTCCAAGAGGATTTCCCTGTATTTTAATATGCCATACTCATCCAAGTTGCTGCCCAATATTCTGGCCGCCTCTTCCATTTTTCTATCATAGTTTCTGGCTTTGGGTTTTTTCAGTACCATCCATGACACCTAATACATCTATGGCAGCAAGACTTTAATTCATATGTTGCAATAAGCCATCAGCCGGAAAACAACGCTTTTAAACCCTTATATATATGTTATATGATAATTCCTTAGATGCTGGAAGCTATATGGTGTGAATATGCTGGTTAACAAGACTGAATATCTGACTGCAGGCGTGCACATAGGCATGAAGTCATGCACACCCTTCATGAAGCAGTTCGTGTACAAGATAAGGGATGACGGCTTGGCTGTCTTCAACTTGCAGAAGGTTGACGAGAGGATAAAGATAGCTGCTGATCTCCTTTCGAAGTACAGCAATCCCCTTGTGGTTTCCAGGAAGGAGAGCGCAAGCAAGGGAGTAGAGGCCTTCGTGAAGGAGATCGGAGGGAGAGCCATAGCAGGAAGGTTTTCTCCTGGGACTCTCACCAATCCCTCTTATAAGGGCTTCTATGAGCCTGATGTCATTTTCGTCGTGGACCCTCTTGTGGACAACCAGGTCATAAAGGAGGCCAAGAAGAAGCGCGTGCCGGTGGTGGCCATGTGCGACACGTTCAACCATCCCAAGGACGTGGATTATGTGATACCGATGAACAACAACGGCAAGAAGTCCGTTGGCCTAGTTTTCTGGATACTGGCAAGGGAGATATTGAAGAGCAAGGGCGAGATCAAGAAGGATGTTGAGTTCAAGCCCAAGGTTTCGGATTTCGGTGATTGATATGGGGATGGCTTCTGTCAGGAAAATGGCTGCAGGGATGCTCAAGTGCGGCGAGTCAAGGATAAGGATAGACGTCACCAAAGAGGTTGAGGAAGCCCTCACAAGGGATGACGTGCGTTCACTGATTCGTTCCGGGCTTGTATGGAAGGTACAGAAGAAGGGAACATCGAAGTTCCGCGTCAAGCGGCTCGCCAGGCAGAAGAAGAAAGGCAGGCGGACAAAAGAAGGCAGCAGAAAGGGGACTTTCAGGGCAAGGAGCGGCCCAAAGAAGATGCACTGGATAAAGAGCATAAGGGCGCTGAGAAGGCTTCTGAAGGAGCTCAGGCAGAACGGCCAGATCGAGCCGGCCACTTACACTGAATTCTACCCGAGGATAAAGGGAGGGGAATTCAGGAACAAGAAGCACATTCTTACTTATCTTGATGAGCACGACCTCCTCAAATCAAGGAAGGAGGCGGGTGTGAAGAAGAAGGAAAGGCCTGCACCGAAAGCGGAGAAACCTAAAGTGCTGAAGGCACCCAAGCCAGGCAAGACAAAAGCCAAAAAAGCGGAGAAGAAGCAGTGATGGTGTGATTTATGAGAAGGATGAGCAGCCGGGTAGTGGCCCACAGGAGAAGAAGGGAGCAGAGGACTGATTACAGGCAGAGGCTCTCTTTGCTCAAGTCCGGAAAGCCAAGGCTTGTTGTGCGCGCCTCTTTGGGTTCAGTCACATGCCAGATGGTTACCCATGACGAGAAGGGCGACAGGACTCTTGCATCGGCCAAATCATTCGAGCTCAGGAAGCACGGATGGAAGGGCCAGACAGGGAACATCCCTGCCGCATACCTCACAGGATACCTTTGCGGCCAGAAGGCTGCAAAAGCGAATATAAAGGAAGCCATAGTTGACATAGGGCTGCAGACATCATCAAAAGGCTCCAGAATCTTTGCGGCTGTGAAGGGAGCTATTGATGCTGGGATAAGCATACCGCACTCAGAGGAAATCCTTCCTTCGGAAGAGAGGATAAAAGGCACCCATGTTGCCGAATACGCTTCCATTCTCAAGGCCAAAAGCCCTGAGGAATACGAGAAGAGGTTCTCGCTTTACCTGAAGAACCAGCTTTCCCCCGAAGAGCTGGCGAAGCATTTTGATGAGGTTAAGGCTAAGCTGAGGAAGTAATTATTTCAGCTTTCCTTCCCACAAAGTGAATTTATGGTTTTTATCTATTTTGTATCTGTCAACCCAAGAAAGGTATAGTCCTGTCCATTTTGAAGGTATTTCAGATAAAGGTATTCTGAATATCAGTTCTGGATTTCTTGCTGTTCCACGAAAACCAATAATTATGTAAACGTTGTGGCCTTGATTGTCTATCCTTTTATATCTCTCCAACTGAGAAATGCTACACCATTCTATTTTATCATGGAAAGTATCGCTTTTGAATTTACATTCAACATATATTTCTCTATTTGAACGCCTATGACGGAAAAGGAAATCTGGATTTTTACTATCTTCTATGAATCGCTCTTTGTTTGTATTATAATCATGTGTTTGGCTGCTAACAGCCCATTCATAATCTGGAAACATATTCTTAACGAAATTCTGAAAATCCTCTCCTTTATCAAAACTTTCAGGTTTAACAGCTTCCTTATATGCGACTTTAGTAACTTTCATGGTCTTGTTAAAAACCTTACCTAAAGTATCAATCATCTGCTCGGTATCAGTTTTCCTTTTCATATATTAAATTTTGACTTTTACTCTTTTAAAATGAAGCCATTTCATTGTGTATTTTTAAATCCATTTCTTTCGGATAAACCTAGAATTTTCGATTTTCGTTGGAAGGTGTCGATTGGGTCATACGCTCAGCTCTTTCCGTATCCTCTCCTCAAGGTTCTTGAGCTTCTGCTCGCTGCTTGCTCGCAGGCCGTCATAGGCCTCCTTGGGTATTATACCCTGCTTGTACTGGTTCTCCATTAGGGAGAGCATGCGCTCGATTTTTTCCTTCTCAGCCCGAAGGCTTTCCATCTGCGGCTCCTTCTTCACTATGCCTGCGACCGTTTTCGCCTCTGTGTAGCGGCCGCGGAGCAGTATCTTCATGTTCAAGTTCAACTTCCTTATAACAATCACTAGGAACACTATCACCCCGATCATAAGGATGATTATGAACAGCCACTCCACTGGTATGATGAACGAAGGGACCTTCTTCGGCTGCGCGCTCTGCAGGAGCTCGGCAGCCCTGTTGTAGAGCCCCCAGCCCGCGTATATGGAGCCCAGGGCTGCATCATAGTTCTGAACAGTAAGGTAGTCCTCTGTCTCCTTTATCTTGCTTCGTATCTCCTTTATGAGCTTCAGGACATCCTCCACGTCATACTCTTCCTTTATCTCGTTGGCCTTTAGCTCAAGCTCATCCGTCTTGGCCTTCAGCCTTGCGAGCTCGAACTCTACCAGGTCCTTCCTTGAGGTGAATATCCTGAGGGTGAAAATCTTCTGGTCGCTTGTTCCGTCTGCATTCGCCTTTATCTTCACTGTGAAGTCGCCAGACTTGGTCCCTGCAGGCACCTGGAATTTTATCGGGATTATCTTGGTCTCATTGGGTTTGATTACACCTACATTGGGATTATCTATTTCGAACCAGCTCGCATCTATCCCTGAAAGCGACAAGGTCACGTTCGTGGCATCGGCATCCCCTGTGTTCTTTATCTTTATGTTGGGATATTTTGCAACGCCTGACTCAATTCCAAGCTCTTCTGGATATTCTATTATCTTTATTTCAGGGGCTCCGCCTCCGCCGCCTTTCTCTTCACCACCCCCAGCTGGCGTGCCACCGACTCCTGGCGGAGGCTGCGGCGGCTGAATTCCCGCCTCAGTAACCATGAAAGTTACGTTCTTTATTATCGGCGGGCTCATGGCGCTGTAATTGACCATTACGCTCAGGGTGTGCATTCCTGTGTTCTGGCTGCTGTATATGTATGCATTCCTCAGGAGAGTGACGTTAGTGTGAGGAGGCGTGCTCACAGGAGGGGTATATGTGGCCTCTTGGGTAGAGTACCATATCCGGGTCCCGTCAGAAACCCAGTAGTTTATATCCACATCCTGCCCGAACTCACCCATGTTCTCCACCACTATCTCGAAATCAAGGTAGTCTCCCTTCGGGACTTCGTTATCCAGCAGTCTGAGCCTCACGTCATACGGGCCTCCTTGGGCAACCCTGAACGCCTTCATTATGACAGGGCTACTGAGCGCCCCTTTGGTTGCGTGGATCTCGGCCCAGTAGTCACCGCTTGGAGTGTTTATGGGCATATAGTAGCTCACTATATAATGGCCCGTATCCTCCCAGTGCACATACGCGCTGGACAGGTTGACCTGAAGATAGACGTTGTTCAGTAGAGGGTTGCCTGTGTATACAGTCATATCCATCTGGTCCGGGTCAAGCGGGTTGTAGTTGGAATCGTAAACGTTGATTGAGAATGTCATGAGGCTGTTGGGATACCACACGACTGTCGTGGCTATGTCTGCGAACAGGCCCTGAGAAGTGCTCTCCTGGACCTGGAATCCCGTTTGGCTTGATGAGTTGACTGTGACTGATGCATTTGGGTCATAGTAGGTTGACAGAGACGTGGCTGTATAGTTCCCTGTGGGCGCGTCATTAGTCAGGGTGAAATATGGAAGGGATTCTGCCCAGCCGTCCGTGCCTGTGGTGTAGTTCCTTGAAGTGAAGATTATCCCCTGCGTGTTCCCGTTTGGGTTTGTGAGGGTTATTGTGGTGTTGACACCCTGGAGGGAGGTGTAATTGTAGTCCCTGGCCCTATATCCGAAATAGCCCATGTCACCCTGTGCATATGTCTGGGACCCTGTGCTGAAGTTTATGAGCAGCTTTGTGTAGACATGGAAGGTTGTTGTGTTGGTCTCATTGGTCAGGCTGTTGTCAAAGCCTGTGACTATGACTGTATAGTTCCCCTTGAGTGCAGTATCTCCCCAGTTCGCGTACCAGCATGTTGTGCTTCCAAGCACGCAGGCCGCCCAGAAGAGCTGGGTCATGTTTATCTCATCGGTTGTGCCATCAGGCCTTGTCACGTTCACTGTGACATAGGTTATGCCTGTTCCGGACTGGCTCGTCACGTTCGAATAGATGATGAAATAGCTCGTCTGCTCTGCCTTTGTCGGGGTCACATACAGGAAAACAAGAGGATTCAGGTTGGGATTGAGCGCTATTGCCAGTATCCCGGAGCCGGGGGAGGCGGAAGCTTGCTGCGGGTCTATAGTATAGTTGGAGTTCTTCCAGTTCTGACCTGCCACCCCAGTGACGTTATAGAGGACTGAAAAAATGTTGGCGGCCTGCTTGGCCACAACGAAGCTTGTGACATTGGTCCAGCTGTAGTTGGACATGTTGGTACTGGATGTGGCTGGATAGATGTTGAAGTTGAGCTGAATATTTCCCGTGTTGTTTACCATGACGTTGCACACATTACCTGTGTCAGGCGTCTGCACCTTCTCGCAGTAGGTAGGAGACATGCTCCAGCTCCCGTTCTGGGGAACGGTTATGCTCACATTAATCACTTTGTAGCCGGCATTGTTCGTGGTCATGTTTATGGTGCCGTTATATGTCCCTGGATCATAGCCAACAGGGACTGTCGCATTCACAGACACGTTCTGCACAGAGCCCCCGGAAAGGCTTGCAACTCCTGAAGGGGAGAGGGACAGTGTGATATTCGTGAAGCCCGAAACATTGAATGCTATGCTGAGCACCGGGTCATTGCCAGTTGAATTCAGGGTCAGGTAGCCTATCGTCTTTGTGGTCCCGTGGCTCACATTGTCAGAAAGCTGAGTCTGGAGGATAGAAAGGGTCACATTTGACAGGACTGTCACATTGACAGAGGTTGTGTTCGAACTGTAGCCAATGCCTATGTCCTGCCAGTTCATTGTGGCATTCACCATATAGCTGCCGGAAGGTGTGCCCTTGAAAACAGTTATGAGGAAATCCGCAGTGCAGTTGGAGCCCCTTGTGAGGTTGCCGCAGGATTGGGAGGAGGCGTTTGCTGTCCAGTTTGACGGAAGGCTGAGGTTTATGGAAGAATAGAATGCCGTGACATTCCCTGTGTTGTTGGCGACCGCGTGCAGGACAAAGGTGTCGTTCTGGTAGTAGGTGATGTTTGCAGTGAAGTTCTGCGGCTGGCTTGATATTGAGACATTGGTACCTGAAACAGTAACAGTAAGGTTGACCAAATCAAAGCCGTTGTTTGAGGAAGAGATGTTTATCACGCCCTCATATATCCCCGGCGCCTGGCTCATGAGTGTGGTCACGTTCACCTGGACTGAGCTGTTCTGCGCAACATCAAGGCTGGCCACGCTTGACGGGATGAAGGTTATCGTGAAGCCCTGAAGGCCAGAAACGCTGAAGGAGATGCCTGTGAGCTGGCTGTTCCCTATGGAGCTTACCGTGATGTTCCCTGCTGTGGTGGTGTTGCCAGGCCCCATTATGACAGAAAGGCTGTCCTGAGGCACGTTCAGCAAAGGATGGGAAGTTACTGTCACGCTAAGATTGGTGGAGTTCCCGCTGGCCGTGGCGTCAAGGTTGGTCCAGTTGGCTGACACATTTATGTAATAGCTTTTCGGGGTGGTGTTAGCGGGTATGGTTATGTTGAATGTTGTCAGGCAGGAGCCGGATATCTGTATGTTCCCGCATGTTGCGTTGGATGGAGAGGAAGACCAGCCTGATGGAAGGGAAAGTGTGATGTTGGTGGAATATGCGCTGGAGTTCCCGTCGTTTCCCAAGGTGATGTTGAATATGAAGCTCTCCGGGGAGTAGAGAGTCACGTTGGAGGCTGTGTAGCTTGAGGGCGTCCTGCTTATGCTCACATTGGTCTTTGCAGCCTCTACTGTGAAGTTCTCGGTGCCATAGCCTAAGTTGCCGTCTTTTGCAGCGGAGCAGTTGAGCATGTACAGGCCGAAGATGGAAGGAGCTGTGAAGTTTATAGAGTATGTTCCATTGCCATTATTGGTTATGTTGGTCACTTGTGTAGCCCCGTAGCTGCAGTTTATTGAGGCGCCGGGTATCAATGTGTCCTGCCTGAAATTCTTGACAGCAAGGCTTGCATAGATTATCCTGTCCGGAAGGCCCAAGGCATTCTGGATGCTCAGGTTTGCATAGAGGTCTGAAGTCACATTGAAGATGTAATAGCTCTCGTTCAGGTAGGCGCCTGGTATGTCATAGACCTTTACGGTGATATTCCAGTAGCCGGCTTGGGAGCTGTTGGAAAGAGGCAGGTATCCGGTGAAAAGCCTGTATCCATGGGTCTGATTGCCGTAGCTGGAATTGTAGCTGAGCTGGATGGTCTGGTCGTCTGCTGAGGAGACCGTGCCCATGTCAAAGGTGGCGTTTATCCTGTTCGTTATGTTCCATGGGTCTGAAGTGACGTTGGCTGTCACGAATATGGTTTCGTTCCTGCTGTAAATCAGATAGGTCGTGTTTGCATAGGTATCCAGGACCCATCTTTCAGGCGTATCCTGGGTCAGGTTTATCCCGCTTACAAGGATGTTTTGGGTGTCCTCCATTATGCTGGGTGTGGACACAGTGTGACCGAAGACCATTGCGAGCGTGTTCGTGAGGGACGTGCCGCTTGCCATGCTCGTGGTGTTCATGGATATCCCTATCATGTCAGGGGAGCTGCTGTTGGTTGCATAAAAATCCCCAGCGCTTTGGTTTATGTGTATGAAGCCTGTGAGAGGGCCTCCTGAATCATAAGTTCCCCTTATCCAGGAGCCGGGGTTGGTCTCATTGCCCAAGACCTTGTATACAGAGGGCGGCACAGATACGTTATACGCCCTTGCGACATCCAAACCTGTGATGCCTGTAGTGGAGCTCCTGTTTATGGAATAGCCGGCTGTGTTGGTTATATTGCTCTTTATCTTAATCCAGGTGGTGTTCGGGTAGAAGTAGTATTCCTTGACTATCATGCTCTCATTGGTTTTGGCAGAAGGCTGGTTCCATAAAATCTCATCCCCCGTCTGCCTTATCCTTATCCTCACAGGGCCTACGGTAATGGAGATGTTATTTCTCAGGTCGAAGCCGAAGTTCTGGCTTCCGTTCGTTACCTGGACATATTCCATTGACGGCTCGCCTGCTCCTGCAGGGTTGAACCACTCGTAATCGTCCGATGCCCTGACCACCCTGTACATACCTGAAGTGGTTTCGCCCATTGAGCTATTCAGGTAGAAGATGAACAGGGAGTTGTTTATCTGCATCTCGCTCCCCGCAGAGGTGGAGTTCAACAGGGTGGCATAGGAAGGCGCCGCCTTGCTCCCGTGCTGGAGCGTGTCGAAATACACATAGAAGTATCTGGCTGTATAGTTCTGGGTCGTGCCATTAAGGATGAAGACAAGCTCTCCGTAGGCGTTGGTCGATGCATTGAAGTCATCAGCATAGTCGAACTGGCTGGGAATCTCATGAAGAATATAGCCTGAGGCATTGTACTCCACAACCCTTGTGGAATTCAAGTCAAAGGCTCCAGTGACGTTAAGGCTCTGCAAGACCGCGGTGAAGTTTACCTCCCTTTCAACTGGCCAGTTGATCCTTGAGAAATCGCTTGTGTTCACCTCTATCTTCATCCTGTAATGCCAGCTGGCGTTCCACCACTGGTCCTGGTATCTTGGTTCTGCAGCCATTCTGCTGAGAGAAAAAGCAAAGAAAATCGCCATGGATAAGACTGCTATCAGGACCAGCCTTCTGCTCATCATGCTAATATAATGGTTATTGGAGAATAAATTATGCTTCTACTTTATTTTCCTTGCTTTCCTCTGCTCACCGCTCCTTCCAGAACGGCCTTTCTTCTTTTTACATCAGCCAGCTTTTTCCTGTAGCTTGAAGAGAAAATCTCATAGTCAGCCTTGCTCATGTTACCCCTTTCAAAGTATTTCTTCTGGGTCTCAGCAGCAGCCTTCTCGAGCGAGGCCTTCTCCTTTTCTAGGCCTGCCATCATGCGCTGCCTTTTCTTCTTCCGCTTAATTCTCCCGGCTTCCATGCCTGCGGCCCCGGCGGCAAGGCATGCAACCAGGATGATATGCCAGTTCTCCCTTGCCTGTGCAAGCAGCCATTCCGGGCTTCCTGACTGGGAGACCCTGCGAATGGAGGCCTCTACCTGCAGCTCCTCTGATTTTGACTGGACCTGGGAGAAAAGATATTCAGACCCGTCATAATCTTCCCTGGACAGTGCATCCAATCCCTGCACAAAAAGCACCTTTGCTTGGGAAGCGTCAATGCCCTGCGACTCCAGCTCGAATATCTTTTCCTCTGTCTGGTCTGCGAGGCCATCGAGTTGAATCGTCCTGGCCTTTATGGACTGCACGTCATTGGCAAGCGATTCCGCGCCCTTGTAGAAGCCTCTTGAGAAAAGCAGCCTTGCCTCACTGAGCGTGTCATTTGCCCTGTTGGTTGGGAATCCCATCTGACTCATCTCGCTTATCCATCCCTCCGCCTTTGTCATGGAATCGAGCGCTGACTGCCTCTCATCCGCCTGCGCAAGGATGGCAGGGATCAGGAGCATGCAGAAGAGCAGCATGATAAGGAACCCACACTGGCCTTTCCTGCGACCCTCCATACTTTCAATATTCCTGATTGCGTCCGCGAGCTCCTCCCGAAGGCCTTGTATGGTCCTTGAGTAACTTGATTTTGTGATGGTCCTTTCCTCGAAATATTTCTTCTGGGCTTCCATTATCTCCTTCCTCAGGTAGCTTTCACTGCTGCCGGCACCCTTCCCTAACAGACCGGACATCTCAAGCAGCCTGGACTTCTTCCTTTTTATCTCAGCGAGCCTGGACTCATTCTGCGCCATCATACCATGGAACTCCACGGCGGGGACGAGCCTTTCCTTGTAGTACTGCGTTCTTGCCTTTTCCATGATACTCTTTATCACAGCCTCCTCCTCTGAGAGCTTCTCCAGCCTCCTCTTCAGGGTGGTTCTGAACCTCCTCCTGTGGAATGCATAAAATCCGGAAGCCAGGGATGCCGATAAGCCAACAACGAGCCACCAGTATGTGTGGAGGAACTTCATGATCTCTATCCCTCTTGATTCAATTACGTAGGCCACCAGTGCATTGCTTATCCTTTCCTCTGCCTTTGCATAGTCCTCTCTCTGCAAGGCTGATTTCGAAAGCGAGCTCATCTTTTTGGATTCAGGGGTGAGGATTCCATAGCTTTCCGCCTCGGTTACGTCCACCTCCACCTGCTTTATGGCAGAGTATATGCTGACCGACCTGTCCCTTGTCTCCATCAGGGACTTGAGTGTCTCAAGGGCGTTGTCATAATCCCACTCGTATATCTGGGCCAGCGCCTTCTCCAACAGACCCCTTGCTCCTGCTGTGCCGAGGCCGAGGCCTGCCATCTCCTCTATTGCGCTCCTGCCACTTTCAACCGTTTCCGCTGTCTCGTTCTCCTTTACGCTGCGGATGACCAGGACCAGCGCCTTTGACTTTTCCACCTCAGTGGTGTTCCTGGAGGTGATGGTGTTGCCTGTTGCCCTGACTGTCAGAGTGATGTTATAGATCCCGTATTTCATGTAGTTGGGAGCGAAGAGCTCTATGTCGAAAAATCCTGAGGTATTGTACTCAAGCACGCTTATGTAGGCAGGGCTTATCCTTGCGTGAGTGAGCGGATAGCCTGAAATGTAGATGTATATGCTGCTCAGGTTGGTTGCCTTCTCCCCATTGGATATCCTTATCCTGAGGCTCTTGTTCTGGCCCCTTTCTATATCCATCCTCTTCTCGAAGTCCATGGAAAGCGCATACTGGACTGTTGTAGCAGACCCTCCCCCACCAACGAGTATGTCGGTTGTCCCTCCCCCGCCAGGAGCTGATGGTATACCACAATCGGTGTCAGTGACGTAACTGCAGCCATAGCCGCACACCCCGTCTGAATTGCTGCAGCTCACCCCGACTGTCTTTGAGTCATAGCCTGAAATGTTCTGGCTGCAGCTCGAGTTTGCGTATATTATGAGTGTCCCTGGGCTTGCAGCCGAAGGGCTTACAGTTATGGTGAGGTTGCTCAAAAAAAATGAGCCTGAGCTCAGGCTTCCTATGAACTGTGTGATGTTCCCCGATGCGCTTTCCCATCCCTCGGGAAGAGTCCAGTTGAGCCACGTCCCTTCCGCAGTTTCGTTACCTATGTTCTTCACCTTTGCGCTCAGGTTGAAGGTCTGGCTCTGGGAAACCATGGCCGTGTAGTCCGTTATCGAGACTGAAAGATAGGGGCCGCCGCTATAGGAGTTTATGGTGGCGTTGGTTGTGAGAGAGAGGGGGGATGCGGTTTCCGTGGGATGGCTTGCGTTAATTGTTATAAGCATGTCATTCTCGCTGCTGGTGGACGCAAAATCTGCGGTTATGTTTATGGTCATCGTGGCATGACCTGCAACGTAAAAATTCGTCTCCTCGCTATCGTTGTAGTAGACAGTACGCGGCCAGTTATGCAAGAGCGAGAAGTTCAGGGTGTCATCACCCGTGTTGTTTATTTCAAGCATCCCCACGTTGCTTTTTGAATCTATCAGGCCGTAAACAGTCCCGAAGGAGACTGGGGATCTTGTCCAGGTGAAATCCCAGGCAGAGGTAAAGTTCTGGGTTTGGGAGTAGTCTAAATTCCCATTGGTGTCATTTGACCATGTCCTGTAAAAATAAACCCCGCTCACCATTCCTGTCTGGAACGAGGCACTCCCATAAAGGCCGGAGGATGTGTTATAATCCATGGTTATGTTGTTCCATTCCCCCACCTTCTTCCACTGGAATATCACAGCGCTGACCCCGCTCGGGTCAGTGACATTGGCCGTCGCGTTTATGGTTATACCCGGATCTACATCGCCAGCAGAATAGGGATTCAGAGAAATGCTATTTACGGCCGGAGGAGTTGAAACATCTACATAAAAATTTATTTGTGAGGACTGATTTGACTCAGAGTCATTGTCGTAAGCCATACAGTTCCAGATATAGGAACCGTCCGGTACGCTAGAGAAAGCCCATGATTTTGAGACAGATGAGTAATCTTCCAAACCATTATAATACGACTGGTTTATTTCCGAAGGGCTTCTTACAGTACTGGATATCCTGAAGTCGTCTATGGTAGCGTTTATAAAGGCTGAAGTGTATTTGTCCGATCCTATGGATAATGAGGAGGATGTGAATGAATATGATATGGTAGACCCGCCGCTGTAATCAGATTCTTCCATGGAGCCGCTAACATACACTGCCATGCGATCTCCGTCGCCCGTAACGTTGCTGTCCAAGTCCCATACTGCGGCAATATGATACCATGTGCCTGCCTGGAACGAGGATGCGTCTTGCACAGCATAATATTCATTTCCCGAACCATCCCATATCCAGAACCGGAGTTCTCCATAGTAAAAATAAATCATCATCTCGTTCTGGCCCTCAGCATCAATGT
>CAYGVS010000028.1:0-13649 GCA_964353635.1 uncultured archaeon
CGAACGCTTTAAGCCCAATAATCGTGATTACCACTCGTGGCGCAGGTATTACCGCGGCGGCTGGCACCTGTCTTACCCACCACTTATTCGCCAAGCTCTCCAAGGGATAGAAGGCGCTAAAGCACCTTCAATCGAATTTTGGACTTGGCAAAAGCTTCCTCAAAAAGAGAAAGCACTCTGAATTCCTTCGTCACACTTGCGTGCATTGCGAAATTTTCGCGCCTGCTGCGTCCCGTAGGACCTGGATTCTTGTCTCAGAATCCATCTCCGGGCTTCCTCTCTCAAGGCCCGTACAGATTATCGGCTTGCCAGGACTGTAACCTTCTCGGTTTTTCCGTAAACGCTTTTTTGAAGATTTTAACCGAAAAAGGGTTTTTACTCTGGCAACAACCTAATCCGCCGCAGCCCCATCCTTGGATTGGACATCAAAGCACTCTGGTGCCTGACGGCTTTATTCAACCTATACAAGCCGTCCAGCCATTTCCAGCATATGATATCTATCCGGCGTTAGCCCCAGTTTCCCGGGATTGAATAGAAGGACATCCGAGGACGTCAATCTTTTATTCCAGACCCAAGGGCAGGTTAGCTACGTGTTACTGAGCTTTTCGCCCCGGTTTAACCCGGGACTTGCATGGCTTAGTCGAATTCAGATAGCAGTAACCTCCGGCAGGATCAACCGGAATTGAGATATTGGCGGTTCTCCGTTTATTTTCTCAATAATTCACACAGAGCTCACAAAGACCTAATTCAAACTTAAAATGTTCTTTTAAGCTCACATAGAAGCAGTTACTCATGTCTAGCCTTTACTCTATCAGCTTGCGCCAATGAGCTATGAAGCCGCCATTCATAACTGCCCGGTCTTGCGACCTGACACAATACGTATGGCTATAGTATATTTAAAGGTTTTTTACCCCTTTGACCCAATCTTCGTCATTTGCGCTATTTAAGTAGCCTGTCAAAATATTATCATGGCGAACAAGAAATTCATGATTATATCGGTTATTCTTCTAATCCTTTCTGCCATTACAGTGTCTTTAAGCATCTATTACGTGTACACGACATGGTACGCCAACGATCACAGTTGCATCGATAACTGCGGCTTATTTTCAACGCTTTCGTTTTACCTTGTGGCATTAAGCTTCATAATTAATGTAATATTTTTGATACTGGCAAGGAAAAACGCAGAAATCCAAGGTAAGAACATCATAAAAGTTTCATTAATTTTGGCTATGATATTGGGCATTTTATGGCTTTTTAACTTTCTAGGGGTGTTCATTCCCACGATAGGTTAGCTTCTCATTTAGCTATTTTATAGCATCGCACTAAGGACATCCCTGTTTTGATAAGTTTCTTTCAAAAACTCACAAATAACCTCCTCACCATATATATTATTAACCATAAACACACTATCAACTCATGGCCGCTGTAGTGTAATGGTTAGCATACAGGACTGTGGATCCTTTGGTCTGGGTTCGAAGCAAAGCCTTTTTTGAAAAAAAGGCTTTGGAGTCCAAAAAACGTTACCTGAACCATGATATTGGTTCATATAAAATTTGGAAAGCGAAAATCCCGGCAGCGGCCCTGGAGTTCGAAGTCGGCACAGCCGGCTTCTTTCCATAAGCGGGGGTTCCCGAGTGGCCAAATGGAGCTTTGGCTCAGCAGGCGAAAGGGGCAGGACTTAAGAGGGCTTACCATTCTGGTTTGCATTTTTCTTAAGTGCGATGAGGCGCACCATGCGCCTGTGACGAAAAGACCCTGATATATCCTGTGGCTTAGTGCCTTCCGGAGTTCGAAGTGGTTTGAAATTGTCAAGAGACACTTTCCGCGAGAATCTCCGCCCCCGCACTTATTCTTAAGCCTTCACGTCAATTCTTGATATGGCCTTAAAAATCTCTTGGCCAGGAGTTCTTGCTGTAGCAGTCATGTATGTAGTAATTTCCCAGCTAGTTTTTATGCTAGGCGCATATGCGGACATGGCATATTACATGGATCCCGCGTATTATTCAGTATGGAGCAAGCTCATGATGCCTTCGGCAGGCCCGCCTCCCATAGAATTCACAGCAACTTCCGTTGCATTCGGCATCATATCAGGCCTGCTCTTTGCGTTGGTTTATTCTGTGGTTAAAGGCTCTGTTCCAGGTAAGGAATGGGGGAACAAAGGCCTCATGTACGGTTTTCTTGTATTCCTTATCGCAGGGATACCCTCGACGCTGAGCTTGCTGCTGCTGATAAACCTCCCCCCGGGTCTCGTGCTCTCCTGGATGCTTCAGGGCTTCGTGACATATCTCCTCGCGGGCCTGGTAGCGGCAAAACTCCTGAAATGATGCCTGGCAGATAGCATGGAATCCTATGAAGTGGTGATAGTGGGGGCTGGGCCGGCTGGGTTGAACTGCGCTGAAAGGCTGGTAGGCAAAGATGTGCTAGTTCTTGAATCAGGCAAGAAGATTGGGCATAAAGTGTGCGCTGGCGGTCTTACGCCCGAGAGCTTGGGCTATCTCAAGATGCCTGACAGGATTATTGAGCGTAAGTTTGACCAGACTATAGTCCATAGCACGGCCAGCAAACCTATCAGCTTTGGTTACGGCGTTTACACTATTGACAGGAAAAGGCTCGGGAAATTGATGCTCAAGAGGGCCAGGGATTCAGGAGCAGAAATAAGGGCAGGCTCTAAAGTTACAGGAATAGGAAATAATCATGTGACTGTGAACGACTCTGAAAAGATAGGCTTCAAGCTACTTGTGGGGGCTGATGGTCCATGCTCCATAGTGAGGAGGCATCTGGGCCTAAAAAGCAAGGAAGTTGGGATGGCTTTCCAATATATTGTTCCAGGCAGATACAACAGGCTGGAGATTTTCTTAGATTCCAAGCTCTTCGGAACCTGGTATGCTTGGATATTTCCTCACAAAGGGCATGCCTCGATAGGATGCGGATGCGACCCTAAGACTATCCCTCCACGTTCGCTGAAGATTAATTTCCAAAAGTGGGCAGAAGAGCAAGGCATCAGCCTTAGAGGAGCAAAATACGAAGCCCATCATATCAATTATGATTACAGAGGCCATGCCTTCGGCCGTTTTTATCTCGCAGGTGATGCAGGAGGCTTTGCCTCAGGCCTCACAGGAGAAGGGATATATCAGGCCCTTGTGTCAGGAGAGGAGATTGCTCGCCTGATATCTGGAAAAGCGTCTTCTAAGGCATTCAAGGAATTGCTCAGGATGAAAAAAGTGGAATCCAGACTTCTGAGGAAAGCGAGCCTCCTGAGAAAGCTCGGGATGCACAAGACAATAGAAAGGGCTGTCCTTGATTTCTTCAGCGAGTAGGGAATTCGAGGGACAGAGTAGCTTTTTATTTTAACAGACGAATAATTTTTCAATGTATCCGATAAGCAGGCAAACGATAACGGAATATTTCATGGGGTCTTTTGCTGACGCAAAGAAAAAAAACCATCTTGAAATATCACCAGAGGCCGAATTCTATGTTGTTAATTTGGCTTCTGAATTCAGCAGCGCCGAGAGGGTCAGGGCTGCCAACCCAAAAGACGACGCTTTTGCTATTGCATACAAAAACGCCATGGAAAATCTGGGTTTTGAGTCTTCAAAGAGTATTGGAGACCTCTCTACTTTTCTGTGCGGTTTCTTTCCCGAGAGGGTGGATAGGGCAGGCGGCCTGAAATACCATATAACAATGGGAAGAAGCGGCTACAATCTGGCTTCGATTTTTCCCGGGCAAAAGAAATATGTTTTCAAGGAGCTTGTCGAAAAGCTTCCAAGGATAGTGGACACCCTTAATGACATAGGCATAAATGAAGTTTCTGCAGATAAAGATATAATAGAGGTTTATGAAAAATGGCTCAAGACAGGAAGCAGTCGCCTCAAAAAAATCCTTATAAAAAACGGCATAATGCCTGTGAAAGATATCATGAGTTAATCATGAATTCGTGAATCTTGTCCCGCGCTTTCTCCCTTTTCTCCGCATGCTCCTCAAGGAATTTCTGAAGCTTGTCTATGAGTATCTGCTTGAGTTCTCCTGTGAGCATCTTCCCGGACTTGTAATCATCATGTATATGCTTCATCTTATTGTCATCCGGTTCGAACATGGTGTAAAGCATGTTATAGGCCACGTCCACTTCAGGGACGCCTCCCTTCTCCCTGTGCTCCTGCACTGAGCCGCGGCCTCCTGAGAAGGCGTACTTCATAATCTTGGTCTTTGCCTCAGCTGGAGTGTCTGTAAGCGCGATGTAAGAGGTCGGGTCGCTGCTTGACATCTTCCCTCCCTTCAGTCCCTTCATGAACTCATGGTAGGTCGAGCTGGGAAGCACGAAATGGAAATCATTGCTCCTTGTGAACCTGTCAGCCAGATCCCTCGTGAGCCTTATGTGAGGGTCTTGATCAACGCCAACAGGTACCAACACAGGCCTGGGGCCGCCGAACTCCTCGAGTTGAGGATGGAGTATGTCTGCGACCTGAATAAAGACTGACATTATCTTTCCGGGTGTGAGCTCCCCATATATTGCTTCCATCTCATTGAATGTGACGCGTTTGGGAAGCATCCCTATGAGCCTGTAATAGGCTTCAGATTTCCTGGCATCATGCGAACGGTCAGACTGGAAGTAGAAATCGCAGTTCTTGGGTTTCAGCCCGAGCGCAATATAATTCAGCAGGTATTCCTCTATTGCGACTTTTCTAAGCTCTTTCAGCGTGCCGTTTCTTGTATTGTAAGCTTCTATGTCCGCCACGCATAGGAATATCTGCGCTCCATGGTTCTGGTAATAGATAATCTGCTCTGCCAGCATCATGTGCCCCAGGTGGAACTTTCCTGAGGGCATGAGCCCAGTCATCATCACGTAGGGCTTCTTATGGGCTATGGCTTCAGCTATCCTCCCGAAATCCCTGTGGCCGAAAACCGCTCCCCTCCTCATTGAGATGTGTGGCTCCGGGAGCTTCTTGGCAAAGCTTTCGAACTTCTCTATCCCGAACTCCCTGGACAGCTTGTCATAATCCTTGACGTCCATCTTCCCCCAGGGATCGATTGTTTCTTTCATTTTCTGGAAAGAAGTTGGAATTTCAATAGAAGGCGACAAGAGCCGCCTTCATTCTAGCGTTCCAACTTCAAAGCCTCCTTCATTTATCCAATGTATCCGCCACCGGTGGAAACTGGCTTTGGTTTCTCAGGGACCTTGTTCGTCTTCGCATCCTTCTCAATTGAATCGAGCTGGCTATGAATCGCGTTTGCCAGGCTCTTCGCGTTTATGGTGTTCATCACTATGTATGCTACAGGGGCGTTCGTGGTCGAATCCCCGAATATTATCTTCACCATGTGCTCCTTCTTCTCGGCCTTCTTCCCTGTCTTGTCTGGCTTCCAGGTCGTTGTATAGCTTGCCATTACGGCATCTGAATACACCGGCTTCAAATCCACATGCATATCTTTCTTTTCCATTATCTTTCACCTCATGACTTGTATAATCTATCTCGTCACTTCCTGCTCCCTGACGAACTCCTCGAGCTCCTTTGCTTTTCTGTTTGTCTGGAAATGCCTTCTCACAGGCTCAAGAGACTCATTCAGGTATCTGGCTACAGCCTGCTTGAGGTCGGCCGGATGGATGCTGCCTTCGTAGTACAGCCTTGCGAATTCTTGATAGCTTTCAAGTTCAATGTCCCCTCCGAACTTAGCAGGCCTTTCTATCTTCACTTTCTTGAATTTTTCGAATATTATGTGCTTTAAGTATTCTGCCAGCGGGTTCTCATGAACAGTGCCTGCAGGGCAGTAGGCCTTGCCAATTTTGCGCTTGATCTCTTCATGAGAATCCATCATGAAAATCGAGCTGTCCGGGATGGATTTGCTCATCTTCAGCTCAATGGTCCTTTCCTCTGCCGACATGGCTTCCGTTGGCTTCGGTGACGTGAGCCCCATAAGCATGTGGTGGGATACTATCACGGGCTTCCAGTAGCCAAGCTTAGGGCCAATCTCCCTGGCGAGAACGTTGACCTTCCTCTGGTCCATCCCGAGCTGGGCTATATCCGCCTTAAGATGGAAGATGTCGGCGCACTGCATACAGGGATACAGTATCTGAGATGCCTGCATGACCTCGCTCTCCCTTCTTCCCATTATCTGGCCGCACCTTATTATGCGGTTAACCGTCGCGTTTCTTGCGACCTGCATGACCTTCTTCCAGTATGAATCATCCTTTGCAAGCTCGCTTGCCCATACGAATTCGACCCTATCCATGTCCATTCCTGCAGACTTCCAGATCTCTATGAAATATTTTCCCACTGTCTGGATCTTCTCCAGATCCCCGCCCATCTTGTTGTTTGCCCAGGCGTGCCAGTCCGCAACCAGGAACTTGAAGTGCACACCTGCCTGAGTCATCTTGTTCGTGTTTATGGCCCTCACGATTCCTTGGGCGACATGGATTTTGCCTGAAGGCTCGAACCCGTCATAAGCAATGGGCCTCGGCTTGGCTTCAAGAAGGTGCCTGAGCTCCTCCTCTGTGACAATCTCCTCACCCACCTGCCCAATCAGCCCAAGCCTTGATTCTATATCCATGAGTATCGTTATGAATAATTTACCCACTGGTTTAAAATGTTTGTAGGGCTGCAAACTTTAAGAAGTAAAACAGAAAACACCCTAAGCAGGTTCCTGCTTTTGCAAACTCTCCAGCCAACCCAGAACTTCTGCATCATCTTTTTCCATTATTTCGCTGTGCTCTTTCAAGATGCGGAGAGCCCCATTTATATCATCTTTGTATAATTTGAGTTGAGCAAGGATCTTTGGTTCGGGGGGCACGCCTGAAGCCTCATACAATGATGATATGTTATCATAGCCTCTAAAGCCATGATAATGACTTTTGTATCTTTCCTGCACTTTATCTGGATCCAATTCAGGATCTATTTTTAGTGCTTTTTTCATTGCTGTTATTTTATAATAAGTTTTTTCATCGAACATTTCTTGGTATAATTTCTTGAGCCTGACTCTATCGATTTTAATTCCTGAATTAGCCAGTTTTTCCATTCCCTCTTTCAAATCGGAAAAATCGCCACTCCTCACAAAATTCTCTATAATAAGATCGCCTGCTTCGCCGGGCTCGACTCTCGTTAATTCAAAAAGGTATAAGAGAAAATGCAAACCATGCCTTTCAGAACCAAACGTGTAATAGGCCTCTTTCACAGCGGATTCCTCTGGTAGGATGCCAAGTTCAATCAGAAAACCAGTCGTATCGAAATCGTTTCCCATGAGGGCTTTTCTCATAATCGCGTTTGCATGAGTTTTTTCCTTGAAAACGGGTTTTATTCCTGTTCCCCTGGACAGGCTCCTGATGGCTGGCATGTTTCCGTATTTTATTAGGTGCTGAAAAAACTCCTGTATCTTGCCATCATCGTACTGATAGTTCATTCCAGTCAGTTCCAAAAGCCTTCCTATATGGTCAAATTCGAATCTTAAGCCTTTTACATAATCTCTTCTTTCCCTTTCTGTCTTTCCTTCCATCTCGCTGAGTTTGGAATAAACTTCTTTTTTAACAATTTCTTCCAGCTTCCTTTTCATTTCTTGTTCATTGTAAACAGGCTTCCTTCCTGTCATGCGCTGAAGTTGTTCTATTCGCTGCTTGTCTTCCTTGTGAAAATAAGAGTTGAACAAAGTGTCTATTTCATCGTCGTCAAAAGGTAACTCAAACCCAATTGCGTCACAAACGCCCACAACAAACTCATATTCTTGCAAATGTCTGATTTGTTTGGCATATTCATGCCAGCCTTTTAATTGTCCTTTGAGCTGTTCATGCCCGCTTTGCCCAGCAATCTGTTTTATTAGATTTATGTCTGTTTCTGAAACATAACTGCGTTCTCTTTTATCGTAAACACCAGAATAAACGGTTTTTATGGCCTCTGGAGGAAGACCTTTTGCAAGCTCAGGCTTCCGTGAAATCAAACCCACAAAGCTTTCTTTCAGCATGGTTCCGATAAGTAATTGTCGTGAAGTTTTAAAAGTCCCTATAACTCGCATTACAGACGTAATTGGTTTGCTTGTGTAGCATATTTCTGAAAACTCTTTAAATTTGAGAACCAAAATAACCGCATGGAAAAAGCCAGCATAGGTTTGCCGGAGCCGCTCAAATCGCTGCTAAGCAGGCTTGAGCCAAGCTCTGTCACCAACTTCTACGGGGGCCCGGGGACGGGCAAGACCAATCTCTGCCTTCTTGCCGCGATAGAGTGTATAAAGAACAACGGCTGCGTCACTTACATAGACACGGAAGGCGGCTTCTCTGCAGAGCGCCTCAGGCAGCTCACGAAGAATCCCGAGCAGGCTCTGGAAAAGATCACCTTGCTGGAGCCAAAGTCTTTCAGGGAGCAGGGAAAGGTCATCCGGTCCCTTGAAAGCCATAAGGCTGACCTTATAATCCTTGACTCAGCAGTCGCGCTATACAGGCTGGAATACGCAGACCCGAAGGCCGAGACCCTGGAAGCCCACCGCGAACTCTCGAAGCAGATATCCATCCTCTCAGGCCTGGCAAGGGACAAGAACATCCCTGTTATCATAACCGCGCACACCTTCCACAACTGGGACACTGACACCCATGAGATAGTGGGAGGAGACATGATAAAATACTGGTCCAAGGCCATAGTCTATCTGGAGCGCACCGGCAAGACCTCGGAGCGCAAGGCTACAGTAATCAAGCACCGCTGGGTCCCTGAGGGCGGGACCGTGAAGTTCGTGATAGTTGAGGATGGGATAAAGCCTAGCGGGTTTAGGATATTTTAGGTGCGAGGAGAAATATAATTATGAAAAAAAAATTAATTATAATTATTTTGTTTTTGGCTACCATTTCTTTCTTGGCTTATATTTATTTTTTTACCATAGGTGATGACTCTGGACTATTTAGTGGTCCCGCCGCAGCTCGAGATATTTGTCTGACCCAAATGCAAGCGTCCTGCAATCAGATTCAAAATATTCCGCATGTATGGAATGACAAAACAATCAGGCAAGGAAACGTGATTAGTAGCTGCTCCGAAATAATGAACTGTTCCACCTGCCAGGAATGCGGGATTAATGTGAGTTGATATGAATAAGGAATTGCTGGTTAAGGTTTGGATTTTTCTTATTCTGATAACGGCAATTTTGTTTTATTTTATTGCAACTAATTCTATTTTGTATCCTATTACTTTCGGAATATACACAAGACTTTTCTTTATTTTACATGCTTCAGTTTTAGTTTTGGCGATTCCTGTCTCGATAATAGGGATAAGGAAAAGTGTAAGATTTTCCAAAATTTTGTTGTTATTAGTTCCTGTTTTCTTAATACTAGCTCCAGTTATTTTTATAACAATTAATCAGGGGGATTTTGCAACAGCCACAAAGGAACAAGTAATTTCAATTTGTAATGCACAAGCACAAATGACGTGTCTATCTAAAGATATAAGCAGTCTTCCTCCAACATGGAACGCCAAAACAATCAGGTCACAAGGAAATGTAATTAGTAGCTGTCTTGAGCTTACCAATTGCTCCACCTGCCAGGAATGCGGCTTCGAGCCTTCCTAACGCCCAATTCTATATAAATTCAATCCGACAAATATAATTATGAAAGCCATAACCCCAATAATAGCGATAATAATCCTCCTCCTTATCACAATCGCCGTTGCCGGCATGGCATGGGTGTTCGTCATCGGTTATTATACAGGCCTTACTGCCAAGAACATCCAGATTTCTGACAGCTATGTAATGGTTGATATGGCAGGAACCAATTGGGCGAATATCGTGATATCAAACATAGGGACAGAAAACATAAGCCTGGGGGAATGCACCTATTTTGGCGGGACAAGCGTCACATGCGGAGATATGACAATAAGCAAGACAAGCGGCGGCGGGCTTGATGCAGGGTTCGTGGGCGAGCCGAAGGTTCTTGCTAAGGGACAGCCAGTAGTACTAAAAGATGTTTGCAGTGGCACCTGCACCTACAGGATTATCATCAGCTCAACTGGAGCTCGCACCGTGACCGTTACTGCTCCTCCAAAGACACCTGGGTAAAATCTGGGGAAGCTCCAGGATATATTACATTTCAAAGTGGACTTATCTCTCAACAATCCCGCCAGGCGTCTTCTCAGAAAAGATTTCTGCCTGGAACCTGAATATCCTGCAGTCCTTTTCCTTCCAAGACTGGGGATTCAGCCCTGCCTTCATGCAGGTGTGCTCTAGGAAAGCCTCTGGGGAAAAGCCATATTCAATGGCGACCTGGGGAAGCAGGAGGCCGCTCCGGGATTCTTTTCTAATAATGAGGCCGTCTTTTCCAATCCTCACACGCTTCGGATATTCTGAAGGGGAGCATTCCAAAAGCTCAGGCTTCGTGAGGACTGAGACCTCAAAGATGATTTTCTTGAGCTCTGATTTGCACACAGGGTCGAACCTAGGGTCCTGGCATGCATGAACTGCGCAGTCTGCTAAGGCTTTGTACAGAGGGAAAATTGGTTCCGGATAACCTATGCATCCCCTCAGCTCTTTCTCCGGATGGGTGTGAAGAGTCACGAAAACGCCCTGTTTCTCATAAAAAATCTCCGGGAACTTCTCGGCATGGAGCTTCTTGCCCTCCAGAAATGCCTCTGCTGATTTCCGGGCCAGATGGACTGCAAGCCTGCCTTCCTTAAGCTCCATAATCTCACATATAATATACTGAATTAATAACATATAACGCAGGTTGCTGCATATGGGACATGTCATCATTAAGGACGGGAAGGAGCTGAGAAGGCTTGAGGAGTTCCTGAGTACGCCAGGGAAGAGGCTGCTCTTTTACCACAGGGATGCGGACGGTATATGCTCGGCTGCCCTCATGCTGAAATACTTCCCAGACTTCCAGGCGTATGCAAGGCAGGGGCCACGGATAGAGAAGGAGTTTTTAAAGGAAGTCGTTGAAAAGGTGCCTGACCTGATCGTCTTCATAGACCTGCCTGTCGACCAGGAATGGAAGAGGCTTGAGGAGCTAGTCGAGAAGCTGCCTAAAATGAGGCTCATCCTTATAGACCACCACATATTCGAGAAGGACCTCAATTCCAAGAATGCCGTTCATGTCAACCCGAGATTCTTTGAGGATTCCTACCTTGCTACGAGCTGCATAATCTATAAGCTTTTGGCATCGCTCGGAAAAGACGTGCAGCCCCTTGTTTGGATTGCCGTGATTGGCATAATAGGGGATTATGACCTGAAGGATTGTGGTGATGTTCTGGAGTCCTGCGAAAAATCATACCCAGGCTCCGTCGGCAAGGATCCCATGAAGTCCAAGCTCGGTTATGCTTCGGAGCTCATATGCTCTGCCGTCACCATAAAGGGCTCGGAAGGCTCTGAAAAGGTCCTGAAAATCCTGCTCAGCTCAAGCGATTACAGGAAGTTCCTTGAATCCAAGCGATTGAAGGTGTGGCATAAAAAAGTCAAGGAAGAGATGAGCAGGGCCATAAAAGACGCCTATAAAAGCAAGGAGGTCCATAGCAAGCTGAACCTGAACATATACACAATAAAGACCAAGATGAGCCTCACATCAGCTTTGTCAACTTATTTCGGGGAGAAGCATCCCGACAAGGTTGTGATAATCAGGAGGAAAGCTGATAATGAATGGAAGCTCTCCTTCCGCAACCAATCTGGAGAGGTGAATGTAGGCAATCTGGCAAAGAAATGCGTCCAGGGGATAGGCACAGGAGGCGGCCACAAGAAGGCTGCAGGTGCCATAGTCTCTGACTGGGACAAGTTCAGGGAATGCCTTCTTGAAGAGTTGAAGAGGCTCGGAAAAGGTTGGGAGCAGCCTCTCAAAAGTAATTAGCAAGAAAAAACAATTCTAATCATGGGATTCTATGTAAATCCGGATTACCTGGAGGTTATTCATTACTACTACTTTTCTATCGGCATGTTCAGCTTCATGTGCTCGATAATCTTCAGCTTCTCAGCTGTGTTTTCCATCATCTTCATCCTGCTATATGTAGGCCAGTCCTCATTCAGCTGGTACATAAGCTGGTACATGCAGAAGAAGATGCGGGAGCTTGTGATACTGAATTCTTTAAGGTTCATGATGCAGCATGTTGTGATGACTTTTTTTGTGGGCGGAATGACATTCCTTCTCTGGTATTTCAGCGCGTTCAGTGAACAATCTCTCATAGCAACCATCCTGCAGGTCAACTATTTCGTTTTCTTCATGGCCTTCATATGGTATCTCATTGTTAGAGTGGATGTCGTGAAGGTAGTTTTCGATGTATACGATTCCAGGAAGATGGAGAGCGCAAAGAATCTCGTGATACGAGTAAGGGAGTCCAGGAGCGAGATATTCACAAAGAGGCTCATGACCAACTATCAGATAAAGAACTACAGGATCGGCTCCAACCCTGAGATTGATGAGATGCTCATAGGCGCATGGAGCGAAAGGAGAAGTGCGAGGCTTCTGAAAAGGATTGCCCAGCTTGAGCTTGCTATGTGCGCCTGGATGATCTCAAGGCTAAAGAAGTATACCATACGACAAGAGGGCGAAGTCCCAAGGCCTGCAGAAATCGAGGCCGCTGCAGCATATGCGAAGCTTATAGAGGAGTATACAAAATCCTCGATGGAGTATGAAAAAGTGGTTGCCTCCAAGATACCCGAGGAATAAACGCTTAAATACTCTGCTGTTTATACTTATGTAATCCGGGCTAGTCTCGCTTGCGGGACGATTACCCCGTTGAAACCTCTGTTTCTTCGGGCAGCTATCGGATATGAGTGAAATTATGCTAGAAAAAGGCCACGCCTCCGAGAAGCCAAAGCAAACCGAGCAGCACAAGGCATCAGCAAAACAGCCGCAGCAGAGAGAGGCCCAGAACATAATCAGGCTTGTCGAAACCAATATTGACAGCAACAAGGCTGTCGAGGTAGCCATAAGAAGTATAGATGGCGTCTCTTTCATGCTCAGCGAAGCCATTTCAAGAAAGACCGGCTTGCACGGGAAGAAGCTGAGCGGCCTCTCAGAGAGTGAACTCAAATCCCTCGAGGATGCGATAATCAATCCTGAGAAGGCAGGCATTCCTGTCTGGATGCTCAACCGCAGGAAGGAGCCTCTCACAGCTAAGAATAGGCACCTTGTCGCGTCTCAGCTTGACTTCACGCACAAGATGGACATAAATGAGCTCAAGAAGATGAAGTGTTACAAGGGCATCAGGCACATACAAGGCCAACCCGTCAGGGGCCAGAGGACGCGCTCGTCTTTCAGGAAGGGCAAGAGCGTAGGCGTCAGGAGGAAGAGGCCAGAGCCTGTGGCAGCCGCAACAAAGAAGGCATAGTGAAGATGGGAGGCGTCAGTTGACACCTTCATTCGAGGTTAACATGCGCAGAATAAGAAAGAAATTCAAGAAGCCAAAGGTCACGTGGAACAAAAACAAGATCAAAGAGGAGAGAGACCTTCTAAACGAGTATGGCTTGCGGAGGAAGAAGGAGATATTGAGGGCGCAGCAAATCCTCAGAGGCTACAGGCAAAGGGCAAGGGATCTGATTGCTGTCAAGGACAGGGAGAAGGAAAAGGTATTGATCGAGAAAATGGCCAGCCTTGGCATATTGCTCAAGAAAGAGAGCACGCTTGACGATATCCTTGCGCTCAACATAAGGAACATCTTTGACAGACGGCTGCAGACCATTGTGCTCAGGAGAGGATTCGCAAAAACACC
>CAYGVS010000029.1:0-13520 GCA_964353635.1 uncultured archaeon
GGTCGCAATTCATCTGATGGCTGAAGCCGCCAGAATTCTTGCTCCAAACGTTTAACAAGCCCTCAAAATCCATGAAAGGCCTGCTCTGGCTGGGGCTCATGGCTGTGCTTCTCGTCATTATTGCGCCCATCATAGAGTTTGTCGCTGACGCAGGGCAGTTCATTCTGGACATTCTGGATTACATAATAGGCGGGATCCTTGGCATATTCACATGGCTACTATCTTTCCTGTGGGCATGAATCATCCAGTCAAATCTATAATAATACCCAAACCATCATATAACGAGATTGCATATTGGGGTGATCATCATGTTCGGTTTTGGAAGCAAGAGGTCAGTGAAGAATGTAGCGCTTTTCGTGGACGGGCCGAACATAATCAGGAAGGAGTTCAGCATAGACCTTGATGATATGAGGAAGGCTGTGCAGAAATACGGAAGAATTGCTATAGCCAAAGTCTTCCTGAACCAGTTCGCGTCTGACAAGCTCGTGGAGGCCATTGCCAACCAGGGCTTTGAGCCGGCAATAATGCTGGCTGGGGAAAGGGCTGCTGACGTGGATGTCTCTGTGGCTGTGGCTGTCATGGAGGCTGGACACGACAGGAACATAGACGTGATTGCCATTGCATCCAGGGATGCGGATTATCTCCCCGCTATCCAGGCTGTGAAGAAGCTTGGGAAGGAGATAATAATCATAGGCGTAGAGCCGGGATTCTCCAAGGCGCTCCAGAAATCAGCGGATTATGTGGAGATCCTGGAGAAGAAGAAGGTTAATATGAAGGGGCCTGGAGCTCCCTAACGCTCCACACTTTTGCTCTTTTCCAGTTTTTCCGGTATATCCTATCCATTCCTTCAAACCAGAATAAGCCAACCTCTCTTGGCCATAATATCCCGCTTTCTGGGCCATATTCAGGGGAATCCAGTTGCTGTTGGAGAATGTGACTTTTTTTCGTCTCATTAGAGTCGCTTTGAAGGCCATAAAACAGAATAGGCTCTGACGGACCCCATTCGGGCATCCGGGCAAGGTATAATAGGTCTGCCAAATTGACTGCCTTGAAATAATCTGGTTCCCAATTCAATGGCTCATCCTTATCCAAAACGGCGCCATATGCCATTCCCGTAGGCATATCGAAATATTTCATTCGTAATTTGTAAACGATTGGTAGCTTAGGATCTTTAATCAGGATCCCGTCATTATAGAAACGTAATGCCCTTCCCTTGTCCAAATCAGCACTTAACTTGCTTGCAAGCTCTTCAAGGCTCTCGCAAGGAATAAGATTTAATTCTTTGGATGAAGCCGCTATTCCGTTCATTACATTCAATTGAACGAAAACTTTATATTTGTATTTTGCCGTTTATTTGCGCCTAGAGGAATTCCACCTTCATCCTTCTTTCCTTCGGGAGTACATTCTTCACATTTCCGTTTTTGAGCAATCCGCATCCTAATGGATAATCCAGATACTTCAGGAGCACATAGCCTTCAGTGGAACCGGTCGGTTGTGTAAGTTCTATGTCTTCGCCTTTTGCATAAGCCTGCGCCTGCTCCTTTGAGAGGGAGATAAAATTCTTTGTGGCATGCTTTCCGAAAAGCTGGAAGAAATTCGTGCTGGGCCTGATTCTCATAGAAGTTGGCTTTGCCAACTTCGAACTTCCGTTTTCTATCCGGGCTGTCTGCATTCCAATAAAGACTGCGATATCTCCTGCAGCCGCAACCTTTGGTCCTAGGAACACTCGGCCTTTCTGGTCTGAATAGAGTTTGTGGTCTGCGAAAAGCTTCTTGGAAATGCCAAACCTTTCTTCGAAGTACCGGAGAATATCCTTCTGGTTCATGGCCTCTTCCTTATCTTGGCAAGGAAGAATCCTTCAGTGCCGTTATGGTGCGGCCAGACACGCAAGGATTTCCTTACATCTGAATGATATTTCATGCCGCGGAATTCCTCTATTCCTTTGGAGCATTTCAATCCTGGGATATTTGCCTCCTGCGCCTTCGCATCAGCGCTTTCCAGGAGATGGCTGACAACAGACTCGTTCTCCTCAGGGGCGAACGTGCATGTGGAATACACAAGAGTCCCTCCTGGAGAAAGCAATTCGTATGCTTTGAGTATAAGCTTCCTTTGCAGGCCTGCCCTGCTGAGTATATCTCCTTCCGACCATCTGGAAAGCAGAAGGGGATTCTTCCTTATGGTCCCTTCTGATGAGCAGGGGGCGTCAAGGAGGATGAGCGGAAACTGCATGCTGAAGTTTTTGGGGAGGAACCTGAGGTCGAAGTTCGTGACTATTGTGTTAAGGACTCCGCACTTCTCAAGGTTGAACTTCAGGGCTTTGATGCGGCCATAATCAGAGTCATTGGCTATTATCACGCCGCGGTTCTGCATCATGGCAGCGAGCTGGGTGGTCTTGGAGCCAGGCGCTGCGCACGCGTCCAGCACCGATTCAGCTTTTATCAGTTCGGGTTTCAGAATAAGCGGGGGCAGCATGGAGGCGAGCTCCTGCATATAGATGTACCCCATGAAGTGCTCAAGCGTGGAGCCAACATAGGGGTTCTCCGAAACGAAGGCGTCCGGATACCATTCCATCTGCTTTAAAGGGAAGCCATAAGACTCCATTCGCTCCTTCACTTCTTTGGATGAGGATTTCAGGGTGTTCGCACGGAAGGATTTTGGAGACCTCGAGAGAAGGCTGGAGAAGAACTCCTCTGGGTTTTCAACAAGAGGGCCGTACCTGTCCCTGAATTTCTGGGGGATTTGGATTTCCATGATGCTATTTTATGCTTTAGATTAAATTAGCAAGTTACTTCTTCCTGTAGATTCTGAATTGTTCTGTCAAACCTTGCCTGAAATCCTCGAAGCCGGAGTCCAGAAAATATTGGTAAAAATCTTTGTAAAAACCTGACCAATGGATGGTATGATTCCCCTTCTGGGTTTTTTCGGATATCGCCCTGATTAAATCCCTTCCATAACCCCTGTCCGGTATTATCGTATCGTCCATCAAATGCGAGCTGAGAATTATGTGGGGCTCTTCCAGGCTTGAGATTATGTAGATGGGGTCATCCCATAAGAATCTGCCCATCGGAATCAGTCGCTTTGACTGCTCAATTGCGGTACGGTTAATGTCTATACCAATATAATCGCTAATTCCCATACTGAGAAGTAGTCTTGACAAGCCGCCATTGTAGCCGCAGCCTATTTCAAGTATCTTTTTGCCGTTTACAATATCCTGAACGAATTCTTTGTTTTGTTCCCATATTTCAGTAGAGCCATTGTAAAAAGTGCTGCATTTAGAAAGCACGCTCTTCATCCTTTCCGCGTGGGTTTTTTCCTGCATGAGGATGGTTTCTCAGAAACGAATTTAAGCTCAAGGGTTTAGACACCAGTGCTCAGGATGCTTCTTTCCTTCGCCACGAGAAATGCCCCTAACAGGATGAGCACAGAGCCTATCCTCTGGAGCCATGGAAGGGGCTCGCCGAAAACGTAAACGCCTATGAGCAGGGTTATTACCGGAGCTAGCAGGAGCAGAGTGGAGGCCTTTGAGACATTGATGAGCTTTATGGACCAGTAGTAGCAAAACACGTAGCCGAACAGCAGGCCTGTTGAAATCAGCACGTTCCCGAGCTGGCTGGAGGAAAGTGAAAGAAGCGCTCCTGTCTTCCCGAGCGCCAGCACTGCCGCGAAAAGGAAGAGCGAGCCTATGAACATCCTGGCGAAGGATATAACATAGTTGGACTCGTCCTTAATAATGGCGTATTTCGCCAGCACGTTCTCCAAGCCCCATAGCATGGTTGCGAAAAGCACAAGGATGTCTCCGAGCGCTGGATTCGTCCAGAATTCTGCTGGGTTTATCTGGCCTGAAAGGAGCAGTAAGGTGCCTACGAGCATGCCCAAGAGGCCCAGCGATTGGCGGGGGGAGACCTTTTCCTTGAGGAATATGAATGCGAGGATTGTGGTGTAGATGGGAAGAGTCTTGTGCAGGAAGGCCGCGCGGGAGGATGTGGTCAGGGAAAGGCCTGTGAAGTAGAGGAGGAAGGCCAGGCCTCCTCCGATTATTCCTATCAGGATGAGATATCTCCAGGGCACTTTCTTGAATGAGGATTTCGATTTCTTTGATTGCCATCTGGCGAACGCAAGGAATATCAGGCCGATGATGAAGGCCCTTATGGCTGTGAAGACGGCCGGGTCTGTCTGGACCACGAAGATCTTGTTGAGCGGTATTGAGAAACCGCTTATTATTGCTGTCAAGACGGCCAGAATCGTTCCAAGAGTCTCCCTGGAAGGCATGTAAGAATATTCTCCCCTTGACTTAAATCTCTGCGCAACAGGGTGTTCCTGCGAGCGCTTTTTTAAGAAAGGAAAACGATAATCTAATTGATAAGCATAGCCGGAAAGAATACACCTGGAGAGAAGGGAGAATGCTCTGCTGCGGGCTGCAGGGAAACACCGGTCTACCAGTGCAAGCACTGCGGCCAGAAATTCTGCGAGAGCCACCTGAAGGCAAAGCCGTCAGCTGTGATGAAGGTGCTGCACAGCGACCTGCCGGACTCTGTCATGGGCATGATAGATGATGAGATACGGCAGAAAGGAGGCCACCAGTGCAAGCCTTATTTTGACGCATGGCTGAAGAAAAAAACCGGCAGTGAAGAGGAGGAAGAGCCTGAGGAAGCAGGGGAGGAGAAGACCGGGGAAAAAGCAGCGCCTTCCTCAAAAGCCCGGAAGAGGCATGAGCCTGCCTCGAAGCCTGCCAAAAAGGAAAGGGCTTTCCCAAAAAAATTCATTGCCATTGGGCTTATCATAGCCGTTGTGGTGGTAGCGTCTTATTACTTCACCTCTGATATCTCTGTCCTTCAGGATGTGCAGAGCGCGCTCAACATGCCGGTAAGCTGCAACGACGGCACTCCTGCAGACACGTGCTCTGCAAACAGGCCTTTTTATTGCAGCAACGGGACCCTGGTTGAGAGGGCCACTTTCTGCGGTTGCTCGCAGGGCTATGCCATGAGAGGCGAGGGGTGCGGCCTGCCTAACAGCTGCTCTGACAGGACAGAGCCTGACAAATGCTCAGTCAACAAGCCGCTCTTCTGCCAGGATGGGACGCTTGTCCCCAAGGCCTCTCTCTGCGGATGCCCCTATTACATCACTCCTGCATGGGCTGCCAACTCCCCTGCATGGAACGTCACTACCCCGACCCAGTTCAGCAACCCGAAATGGTACAAGAGCGGGCTGACTTTCACTATATCTCTGGACTGCAGCGACCTCCAGAGCAATAACATGAGGGCCGCTTTCTCCTATGTGATGAACATGACGAAGAACTCCTCTCTCAGGTTCGCTGAGGCTCAGGACGGCTGCCCTGACATAACAGTCAAATGCCTGAACGTCACCGTGAGCTCCCCGCTTGAGCAGGGCGTGGCTGAGACTGTCTTGTCAAAAAAGAACGAAGGCTACTACTCGATAATCATAGGGGCTGAGATAACGCTAACCCTGGGGAGCCAGGGATGCGTACCGCCTGTCACGCAGATACACCAGGTGCTGCACGCACTTGGGTTCGGCCATGTGACCGATTCAACCAGCATGCTATACTACAAGTTCGGGTGCCTGCAAACCTTCAAGGACACGATAAGGAAGGATATAGAAGAAATCTATCCCCGTTAGGGCTTCAGAAGGGCCTTGCGGCTTTCGTTTCTCCAGCTTATTTTTGGAATGCAGGAATGCCTTTTCAGCCTAGGGAGAATACTCGAAAGGCCATTTGTTGATCTCCCTTGAGCGGAACTTCTCAATGACCAGCCCTACGAACCGATCTATTATCGCGTTGTAATATTCCTGCGGAATGAAGCTGGAGCTTAGGTCAGGGGTCTCATTGAAGGCATCAATCAGGAAGACCCTGTCATTGGCGTCCACTGCCCATTCGCATGCGTTGAAGTCGTAGTCCAGCGCCGTGTTCAGCCTTATCGTGTAGTCCCTTATGACAGGCATGACTGCCCGTATGTCCAAGTAGTCGCTCTTGACATATTTTCTTTCAGAGGGGATATATCTGACGAAGAGCGGTTCCCTGCCACTGAAATAATAGACCCTGTAGAACGTCTTTGTGGCTATCATCTCCTGTGCAAGCAGGACCAGCCTGTTCCTGTTCTTTTCGTATGTTCTCTTGGCTTCATCTATGTTGTTGGCAACGCTCACGTCATCCCATGCGTAGCCGTCATGAGGCTTGAGGATTATGGGGAACTTCAGTTTTGACAGGGCTACGTCCAGGTTGGGGATGTTTATCTGGTCGTTGGTATCCATCTCGGTGTTGGTCTTGGGGAGCACTATGGTCTTCGGGTAGGGGATGCCCAGCCTGGTGCAGATGTTGAATTCCGTTATCTTGTCATCGCAGATGTTCGCGAACGGGTTGTTTATCACATAAGTGCCCTTGAGGGAATAGTTCTTGACCATTGATTTGAGGTAGACATCGCAGTAGCTGGCCCTGTCTACAAGCACCTTGTACCTGTACTGTATGGGAATCTCCTCTTCGGAGAATTTTATTATCACCGCAGGAAAGCCTTTGGACTTGAGCGAGTTGCACACATCAGTGAGGAACTGGTCATCCGAATCCCCAAGCAAGGCTATTTCATTGGCCATATTTTCACTTCATGAATGTTTTCTGCGAAGGCGGCGCTGCAAGCATCTTGCAGCCAGCGCCACCTTCAATCCATAATCTCCCCCTTGAACCTCTTTATCCAATACAGGAGGCCCTGGATGTCGCACTCATGATAGTAAGCGTCGCGCATCCTTTCATTGACGCCACGGAAGCCCCTCTCCTCCGACACCCTTTCAAATATTGTCCTTGCCCCTAAAGTATTTTTCACGCGGGGATTCTTCCTCACCACTTCCCTGGCAATCTCCCTTATCCTTTCAGCGGTCTCCAGCGTCACTTCAAGCGCCCTCTTCCTGTATATCATCCCGTGGCCGGTTATCACGTGGTTGGGGTCTAGGCGCAGGATTTTTTTCAGGGATTGGATGTACTCCTCACCCAAGTGGAAATATGGGACGGATGTGCAGAAGTCTGTCCTTTGGTATGAGGGGCCCTGCGGCTGGCAGAGGTCTCCCACAAACACGGTCCTCTTCTCCGGCATGTGCACGCATATATCATCCCGCTTCGGGCTGTGGCCCGGAGTTGGAATAATGGCATACTCGGTGTCACCCAGCACAATGCTCTCCTCCTTCTGGAATCTCATGAGGGAGCCCATCCTGTGATTGCTGATAACCTGGATTCCGGGGAACTTCTCCCTGAAGTAGGCCAGGTTATACACATGATCCCAGTGGTGGTGGGTAATGAAGGCATATTTGATAGGCCTCTTGGTCTCCCGGGAGAGGTGCATGAAGTCCCCTCTTGTCCTGGACTCGCATCCCGCGTCCATCAGTATGAAGAAGTCCTTCTCGCGGACCAGCGAGGAGTCGGCGGAAACGAATATCTTGCGGAAGAGCTTGCGCATGGATTCTTATTGGATTGGGGGCTTAAATTTTGCTTATGTTCAATGTGTCCTTAAAAGATTAACTATTTTTATTAAATTATGCAGAATAGCTCTTATCAGGAAAAAGTAGAAGGAATCAGAGTTAAAATCCAAGAACAATTAGAGTTTTTAGCCGGGTTGGAAAGAAGTAGAAAATTAATGGAAAAATTAAGTGATGAAGAATTGAGAATATACCAAAAGAACCCTTATTATGGATATTATAAGAAAGACGCTGCTTGGCCTGTAACTAATTTTTCAAATTTCCCTGAATTCAAAGGTGATTCTGTATTCCAGAAAATACTGCAAATATATGAAAAGTTTCCTTTTCACGATAATAATGAAATCAAATTATCATTAAGCCAACTTGCTACCGACATGGCGAACAGAGCAATGAAAGAAGATGTATATAATTTGCTGAATGAAGATAAACATCCTCTTCTTGATAGGGCTTATGTTGCATTGAGCATTAAATAACCTATTTCCTCTTCCTCAGCATCCTCTTCGCCGTTTCCGAAGGGATCTTCTCAGATGCGTAAGAATAGTGTGTGCTCACCCAGTCGCCTCTCTTGACTTCGGGCACGAAGCGCATGTCAAGGATTTTCTTGCCTGCCGGAGTGTTCACCAGCAGTAATTCTCCGGAGCGGAGAACGCGCGCCGGGAAGACTATGCATTTCTCCGGGACCACATCAGGGTAGATTTTCATGCGCCAGCGCACAGCCTTCTCGTGCTCAAAAAGGAAATAGCGCCTTATCACTTCTGCGTCTATGGCCTTCTTGCCCATGCGGAGGGCTATGAGCGTGCACATCTTTGCGGCTGTGGGGAACATCTCACCCGGGTTTATGTTGGCCGTTTTCCCATCAGTCACTATCCTCTCTGCTTTCTTAAGGAGGCGCGGGTCGAGGGAGCCGCGCCTGACCAGCACTTCTCCGCAGGGTATGGCATAGCGGAGGAATAGCTCATTGTCAGTTATGGGAAGGATTTTCATAATTACACCGGGAGTTTGTAATTTATATTCAGAATCCTTAATTAAAACATGAAGGGAACCCGCTTTTATGAAGAATATCCTATCTGGATAGTGGCGCTGTCGAATTCTGCATCCGTTGCGATTTATCTGATAGGGGCTTTCATAATATACCAGTTCGGGCTTGTGTGGATGGCATTGTATCTGTTCTATATAGGGTTGCTGGAGATAAGGGTGCTCAAATGGCATTGTGTTGACTGTTATTACTACGGCAAGGCATGCGCTTTTGGGAAGGGAAAACTCAGTGCCCTGCTATTCAATAAGGGAGACCCCAGTAAATTCTGCCGGATGAAAATCACGATGAAAGATATCATTCCAGATTTCGCGGTTTTCATAATTCCCACTGCCGTAGGAGCCATGATTTTGTTGGCAAACTTCAGCTGGCTCATTCTCGCTCTCACAGCATCTCTGTTCCTGCTTGGCTTTGCGGGGAATGCTCTGGTAAGGGGGAGACTGGCATGCAGATTCTGCAAGCAGAGGGAACTGGGTTGTCCAGCGGAGCAGCTGTTTGATAAAAAGAAATAGGAGTTCTATCTTAAGGAAAGGGTCTTCTGAATCTCCTTCGCCCGCTTCTCAGTGGTCTTCTCCACTATGTTGCTCCCGAAGACGAGCACCCAGTCGCCTTTCTTGACTTTCAGGAAATGCGATTCAGCAGGGCTTTTCCTGCCGGAGAAGTCAACTATAATCCTCTTCCCTGCGATTTCGGACACGCGGCCGGGGATTGCTATGCACATTGTTATAGATTGTCAAATGGGGAATAAAAGCTAGAAAAGAGCATGCGTAAGCAAGGTGCTTAAAGGTAAAAATAGGAGGGGAGCCCTTTGACAGATTGGCGTTAACCGCCTTTCCTTTATCAGGCTCCCCTAGTTGATTCTTAGGAGGGGCTAATACAATCCTTCGTTTTACCTAAGGATCGGTATCCCCAGCTCCTGGGCGAAGTCCCTCTTGTTCGTCTCGATCTTATCCATCTCAACGGGTCCGATTATATATGGTGACTTCACTCCTGTGATTATGGTTATCACCCTTATCTTGCCGTCGAAGCTTGGGTCGACCCTGGCTCCCCAGATGACCTGCGCATCCTGGTCAAGCTGCTTGGAGACGTACTCGCCGATTGTGTTCACTTCATCAAGCCTCAGGTCCTTCCCGCCTGTTATGTGTATCAGGGCGCCTGTGCCTCCTCCATAGCTCACCTCAAGAAGCGGGTTGGTCATTGCCTTTGCGACTGCTTCCTCAGCCCGGTTGTTCGTGTTGGACTCTCCAACTCCCACGGCTGCGACCCCGCCTGAGTGCATTATCGCCTTCACATCCGCGTAATCAAGGTTCACAAGCGAAGGCAACGCTATGGTCTCTGTGACACCCTTTATTATGGATGAAATCAGGTTGTCAGCGACTCCGAAGGCCTGCTGGAGCGGAAGGTCTCCTGCCACCTTAAGGAGCTTGTCGTTCTCTATCACTATCACAGTGTCACAGTACTGCCTTAGCTTGGTGAGGCCGTCCTCTGCCTTGCCCATCCTTGCCCCTTCTATCTTGAAGGGCATGGTTGTGCAGCCTATGACAATGGCTCCCACTTCCTTTGCGATCCTTGCAATCACTGGGGCGGCGCCTGTTCCTGTCCCGCCTCCCATTCCTGCGCAAAGGTAGATCATGTCTGCCCCTTCCACGAGCTTTCTGAGGTCCTTCTCGCTTTCCTCAGCCGCTCTCCTTCCAACGTCAGGGAATCCTCCTGCTCCCAGACCCCTTGTGAGGTCCCTTCCGATAAGCAGCTTCTTGTCAGCCTTTGTGACTGAAAGGTGCTTGGCATCTGTGTTTATTGCGATTGTCGTTGCGCCCTTGATTCCCATCTCGGATAACCGCCTAACACAGTTGTTCCCTGCGCCTCCTGTCCCAACAACAAGGATTCTGGCGTCTTTTACGCTGATGCCGAACTCGTCCTGGATGCTGTTTGAGAGCTTCGTGACTGCATCCTGCTCGCCAGCAGCTGGGTCAACAGCGGCATTCTTTTGCATTACCTCTTGAACGAAAGATTCCATATTCCCCCTCCATTTTAATCGGCCAAACATGTATACTGGAATATGTTCTTTGCGAATGTTGCTTTCCAGCATCGAAATTGCTTTAAATATGGCCGTTAACTATTTTATGGTTATATTTTCACGTAACCAGAACAAGCTAATTCAAAGCGAAAACGCCCCCAAGCTTGGCTTCGACCCCCATCGGAACCGAGCTTACGTTTTCTCTTATTTTACTCATTTACTATTAGTGCCATTTCCCCCGAAAAAGCACTATATATATTTGCGTTCCTGATATATAAACCTATCTAAATACCCAAATATATAGGTAGCAATAAATGCCGCGCATGTTAGCGGTTTATATAGTTAACAGCACATTAAGTAAGAATAAACTAAAGGATACTGGAAGCTGGAATGGCCAGCTTCTTTGGTGTCCATTAGCCAATATAGTTAATAAGAGGAAAATATGACAGGACAGGGATTGCCAAGCTATGAGGAGCTCCTTAAGTCAGGGCTCAAGAAGGTCCCTCATATAGGGGAGGCCACAGAAAGGTTCGAGCTTCCAAAGGCAGAGGTCCAGAGGGCTGGCCAGAAGACCATAATAACCAACTTCACGGACATCACCAACCGCCTGAGGAGGGAGCAGAACCATTTCCTCAAATTCCTTCTCAAGGAGCTGGCCACTTCCGGGGAGCTGCAGGGCTCCAGGCTCACAGTCATTGGAAGCTTCCCAGAGGATGCTGTCAACGGCAAGATAGACAAATACGCGAAGACCTATATTTTCTGCACCGAGTGCAAGAAGCCTGACACGAAGCTCGTGAAAGAAGGCGATTTCATGATAATGAAGTGCGAGGCCTGCGGGGCAAGGCATCCGGTGCCGAAGGTTTAATGCTTGAAATTGCAGGTGATTTGATGTCCATATCTGATAGAGCGAGAATGGACGGGAAACGTCTTTTTATTGGAGATTGGCATGTATATGGCTCTTTCCCATATCTTCACAGGGTGAAAGAAGAGGATATTGGGAATCTAAATGTACCTATGATAAATTGGGGCGCCCCGCCTGGACAGGGGGATACTGAAGTATACATTATGGCTGAATGCCGCAGATGCGCCAAAAAAATGAGCGGAACTATAATTTATGAGTAAGCTTGTTTTGAGTGCTGTGGATTATTAAAATAGAAAATACAATTGATACCCATGGAAAAGTACAAATTCATAGAAGACCTCACATCTGATGTGATGTTCGAGGCTTATGGCAAGGACCTGAAGGAAGTGTTCGAGAACGCAGCGGAAGCCATGCTCAAGGTGATTTGCCAGATAGAGAAGGTCAGGCCGAGCAAGCATGTGATAATCAAGGCGGAAGCGGAGAACGCCAGCAGCCTCATGATAGCGTGGCTGCAGGAGCTCATAGCCGCGGTGGATATAGAGGGTATGTTCTTCTCGAAGTTTGACATTCTGGAGATTTCCGAGAAGCACATCAAGGCAAGGTGCTGGGGCGAGCCTGTTTCCCAGGAGAAGGGGGAGACTGTGGTGAAGGCTGTCACATATTACAAGTACCTTTTCGAGAAGACGACTGAAGGGTATCTGGCAAGGGTTGTGCTGGATATATGAATTTATTTCTATCTAACAGGTTTTATTATGGTTGAGTTGCCTCCACCCAAAGATAAGGTTGAGGGGTTGTTTAGAGAACTGTATTATGCTGATCTTTACTGCTATAAAATGGGGATGAAAGACGATTCTATTTGTTTGATTTATGAGAATTGCCAGGGAGATATGAACAAATTAAAGCCAATCTATAAAAAATGGAACGTAAAAGTACATGTTTCTGTCCCTGATTCTGAGAAACTAGGGAAGTATGGTCTCCTATCAGAGCAAATCCCCGACTGGGATTTTTTGTCCAAACATGGTCAGTTTATAGAATTGACTTTTTAGGCTAATTCACGTTTTTATATAACCTTTCTTATATACATATGTTTCTGAAGTTGCATTGCAATATATAACAGTGTTATATCAAGGGTGATGGAACATGTCCCAAAAGAACGTTTTCAGCCTCCTGGAACCCCAGCTGCAGCAACTGGTCAGCCAGAGGTTCACCGAACCCACGCCAATCCAGAAGGACGTCATTCCCGAGATTCTGGCAGGCCATAACGTGCTGACCATCTCCGAGACAGGCTCAGGGAAGACAGAGGCCTGCATGCTGCCTATCTTTAATCTCTGGCTTAAGGAGAAGCCAAAGCAGGTGTCCATCCTCTACATCACTCCCCTGCGCAGCCTCAACCGCGACCTTCAGAACAGGATAGCCTGGTGGGCCAGCCAACTGGACATGGACGTGAGCGTGCGTCACGGGGACACCTCTCAGTATGAAAGGAAGAAGCAAGCTGACAACCCTCCTGACATGCTGATAGTCACGCCAGAGACCCTGCAGGCTTTGCTGATTGGAAAGGTCATGAGAGAGGCTGTCAAGAACATCCGCTACATAGTGATAGATGAAGTGCACGAACTTGTTCCGAATAAAAGAGGCCTCCAGCTGACTGTCGGGCTGGAGAGGCTCAAATCCCTGATAAAATCAGCAGGCAATCCCGCGCCCAAGATGCTCGCGCTCTCAGCAACTGTTGGAACCCCTGAGAAGATCGTGAATTTCTTCTCCATGCACGGAAGCGATAAGCACTCGGCCCCGTGTAAAATTATAAACGCGATAAAGACCAAGCAGACGCACATAATGGTGGAGTCCCCCAGGATAAGGCCTGAGGACTCAAGCATGAAGGACAAGGTCCTGGTGGGGCCTGAGACAGTAGCCCGGTTAAGGAGGATACTCCAGCTCATTCGCGAGAAGAATTCCGTGCTCACATTCACTAACACCAGGGAGTTCGCTGAGATACTCTCCTCCAGGATAAAGGCCCTTGATGAGTCCCTTCCTGTCGAGACTCACCACTCCTCGCTTTCCAAGAACGTGAGGATAAGCGCTGAAGAAGCTTTCAAAGCGGCTGACAGCTGCCAGCTGTGCAGGGGGGTGCCACCTGG
>CAYGVS010000030.1:0-13276 GCA_964353635.1 uncultured archaeon
TTTAAGGGAACTGATAGATGCGATTGGGTTGTATAACAAAAATAAAGGGTGCTGACACTTTTCCTACAGAAATTATTGCCTCGTTGGTTATTATGCGCAAACCACTTAATCCCCTGGCTTCTTCCCAGCCCTGTAAAGGACAGCAATAGCGAGGCCAGCGATTGCAACCAGGAAGCCTGCATAGAATAGGTTTATCCATCCGGCTGCAAGAAGGAATGCAGCAGCAGCGCCAAGCCCGGCTATTATCATCCCCAGATAGATGAGGAACAGGCTGAGCTTTTCAGCCCCGGTTTTCTCCATGATAATTATGGGATTTATAGGCTTAATAATTCTATTATCCCGCTTTCTCTACCTTTTTAAATCTTACTAAAAATTATTGTCATGGGCCAAGTAAACTATAACACCAGATGCAATTTTGTCGAAATCGAAGACTTGAGGGATGGTTATGCTACTTTTTGCAAAGGAGGCAAGCATTTTTATTTTGCAGATATTGCTGAAGGCCTGGAACTTCCAACAGAACATCTAAAAGTCTGGACAAACCATGACGATAAAAGATTAATAATATTTGATCCTCTGCCGACATTTTCTGAAATATATGAAGGCAAACGTTCTGAGAGCGAAATGCCTAAGGACAAGAACTCTTATATGGAAATGTGCAGGATTATTGGCATGGTTGAAACATCACATGATTTCGGGGAAGTGAGGCATATCATAAACCCCTTTTTTGGCGACAAAAACAACCTCAATGAATATGCAGAAGATATTACTTTTTACAACAATTTGGATTCAGTCTTCATACCTGTGCTTCGGGGACCACGAATGAGCGGGCCTGACATTTCCAAAGGGGTGTAAAAATCACGCTCAACGAACCTTTAAATACATTTATTCCAATTATAGAAACAGGAGTTTGATAATCACATTGGGAGGTTTTGGATATGGAGGACAAGGAGAAGATAAGGAGCAAGAAGCTCATAGGAAAGGTTCTGATTTCTGAGGAGAGCGGGAAGAAGTTTGGGATAATCGGCGACATAGACTATGTGGCTGAATCCGGAGAGCTGATAAACCTGGTTCTTGTGGAGACCACCCCGCACACTTCTGGCCTGAACCTTCAGCAGGATGAGAGGGGAAGGTTCCTTGTGCCCTTTTCCGCTGTCAAGTCCGTGGGCGATTTTGTGATTGTCAGCGAGAAAGACATCATGTGATTCTGTTTTTTTCTGGGCTCCAAAGGCCCGTTGTCTCATCTCAGTGGAAGCTATATGCTGCCGAAGTATGAGCTAATAAAAACGCCCACATAATGAGAGGCTATGATAACGACCGCGGCTATCAGCACATGTTCGCCAACCGCGCTCCACCTGTTTCCATCACCAATGCAGTAGCTGAACACAGCCAGCAAGGACAAGCCCCAGAGAACGCTGGCGATAACAGCCAGCTCCATGGGAAGGAGCAGCACAGGCAGCAGGAAGCTCATTGCAAAGAAGAACTTTGCTATCCATGTGTACACGGACGCCTTGTATATCTCGCCTTTGGAGTGCTTCTTCTCCGACTCCTCTGAGATGTGTATGCCCAGCGAGTCAGAAAAGGCATCAGCTATGGCTATCACAAGAACGCTTCCTATAATGGCAAGCCTTGAATGAGTGCTTGAGCTCAGCCCTACGATAAGGCCAAGCGTTGTTATAATAGCAGATGTTATCCCGAAGCTGAAGCCTATCTTCTTGGAGTGCTCCATGGTAATAACTTTGTGCCGTGTACTCTTAAATAAGGGCTAATCCTCGATATCCCTTATCCCATCCTTTCCCACAGAGAACACAGTCTCGCCTTCGGGAAGCCAGGGGGAGTCAATCAGCTTTGCTATCCTCTTCGATTCCTTGCTCCGCCTCAGGTAGACCCTGTAGGTGGCCTGGTGGCCCACTATGTGGCCTCCGATGGGGGAAGTGGGATCCCCGAACATTATAGCAGGGTTCGCCATCACCTGGTTCGTGACATAAATCGCCACATTATACACGTCCCCAAGCCTCTGAAGGTGGTGCAGGTGCCTGTTCAGCTTCTGCTGCCTGTTCGCGAGCATGCCCCTTCCCGTATAATCGCTCCTGAAAGAGGCCGTGAGCGAGTCCACTATAATCAGCTTCACAGGCTCCTTCTTTAATATCTCCTCAGCCTTCTCAGCCAGAAGTATCTGGTGATCGGAATTGTATGAGCGCGCCACGAACACATTATCCAAAGCCTTCTGTGGATCCATTTCCAGCGCCTTGGCCATGTCCACTATACGCTCGGGGCGGAAAGTCTGCTCCGAATCAATGAATATCGCCTTGCCTTCCAGCCCTCCCTGCTCCTTGGGAAGCTGGACGTTGACCGCAAGCTGGTGGGCAAGCTGCGACTTCCCGGAGCCGAACGCCCCATAAGCCTCAAGGATGGCCTGGGTCTCAACCCCTCCTCCCAGAAGATTGTCAAGGGTCTTGGAGCCTGTGGTTATCTTTCCGATCCTCTCTCTCTTTTTTAGGACCTCGCTGGCAGGCTCGAATCCCATCTTGAGCTTGCTCCTGGCAGCATTGATTATCTTGACTGCGGTCTCCTCTCCCAAGCCTGATGCGGCAACAAGGTCAGCGGTCAGAGCAGCCGCGATGGCCATGAGGTTATCATATCCGCTCTCCCTCATCTTCTGGAGGGTCTTGTCCCCAACACCAGGGATTTTCCTGAGCTCATCCTCAACGCTCTCTGAAGCCTGCTCTTCCTCTTTGGGCTCCTCTGTCTCTTTTATGTCCTTATCCTTAGCAGGTCTCGCCATAGCAATCACTTCCTCAGTCAGCAGCTAATTCGCTTGCAAGCACCTCGAACTCTTTCTTGACATCAATGCCTTCGAAGCTGTTCGCAATCATCTCGAGGTTCTCTGTCATTTCGTTCTTCTTCACCCTTCCAGTGATAATGAAATCTTTACCTAGCAAGTCCGCTGTCTCATATACGGCCATGGGGTCAAGCTTCTCCTGGGCAAGCGCCCTCAGCTCCTTCGCAGTCTTGCCGAAAAGCCTCTCAGCAAGCTCCCTGAAGAACGTGACGCGGACATTGCCGTATCCGTCATCAAGGACGCCTGAAATCACCATCTGGTAATCAGGCTTTACCTCACCGTGCTCATCGCACATCCATTTCCCTTCCTTGTTCCTAAGCCTTGCCCCGCAGCTGGGGCACACCTCGAAGAACGGGTTCCTCTTGAAGACCTGGACAAGGCAAGCCCTTATCTCCACGGCATCCCCTTCCTTGATATCTGAGAGCAGCTTCCTCCTTGGCGACTCAAAGCTGCTCCTAATGCCATGGGCCTCGGGAAGCTTAACCTCCTCATCAACTTTCTCGAGCCTTCCCCTACCGACCCTCAGGTCCAGGTTGCCCCTGTTATCCATCTTCACGTAGCCGTGGGTTATCTTCACCACATCCCCGTCCTTCAGCCCCAGGTCAGCTATAATGTCCAGCTCCTCATTCCAGAGGGAGAGCCTGACAGTGCCTGTCTCATCCCCCAGAATCAATCCCAGCACACTTCCCTTCCTTCCATCCTTGTCAAAGCTCCTGGGCTCGGATATCCTGACTACCCTAGCGACAATGTCAACAGAATTGAGTCCTTCAGTGAGGCTCTTCACCTTGAGCTGCTTCTTGCTCTCCCTGAGCAGGCTTATGCCCAGCTCCCTGGCCACAATGTAAGCAGCGCCTTCCTTAGAAACCAGGCCGGAGAGCTCATCCTCCTTCTCCTCAATGAGCTTCTGAACCTTCTTCTGGCTCATTGTGGTGTGCTCGCATATCTTGTCGACTATCTCCTCAAGAGAGAACATACATAAAACCTGCTGGCTGGAGGAAATCAATTCCTGACTTCCAAAATACTTTTAGTCCGAAACTTTATAAGGGGATAGGTGACATCTGATTGGCAGTAAAGATTTTCGTAAATAGCCGCGTTGAAATCTTTATAAATATTAGAGTACATCGAATCCAAACTTTACCTGAAAATGCTGAAAGTTTATGGCATTTTCCCAAGAACTTTAATTAAATACTAAGCAGAATAACAGTATTATGAACAAAAGATTTATCATTCCTGTATTTGTTGCGGTAATAATATTTATTACAGTTGTTCTTTTTTTATATAAACCTCCTTCAAAAGAAATTGAATGTCAGTCTAATTCTGTTTGCGATTTCTTCTATTCAACATATGGCAATAGTTCATGTGTTTCTTGTTCTTATGGAGATAAAGAATGGATATGCATGAATAAAGATAAAGCGGAAGCGGAAATAAAAAGAATAATTGATGACTATTTTGATGGATTTCCACCTCTTTGCGAAAGGTGTCTGGAAACAGATTATGATTCTTATGCATGCAATTGTTTGGATAACAAGTGTGTGAAAATCAGGAAATAACTCGGCGGGAACACTTCGACCAGCCGATTTACCTATGTTTATGATATACGACAAACATGATAATTTTATATGTGAACTTGGATGGATAAACTTGGGTTTACCATCGTATTTATAAATATAAAGCCTCAAAACAATGTTTCAGTATGCTGCCACTCAACAGCCTAACACCCAAGCAAAGGAAGCTTCTTATATACGGCTGAACCAAATTGAGCAATAGGCGATTACATGATAATCCCGATAAGATGCATGACATGCGGCAAGCCAGTGGCCCAGTTCTGGGAGGCTTACCAGAGAGAAGTCAAGAAAGGCCGGAGCCCGCAGAAGGTGCTTGATGAGCTGGGGCTTGACAGGTACTGCTGCAGGTCGCTGTTTCTGACTCACAAGGACCTCACCAAGAGCGTGGGTCAGTTCAAGAAATAGTTCTTAATACTCATATATCAAGTCATTCCAGCTCTATCTCGAACCCGCCGATTCTGCTGGCTATAAGGTTATAGATTAAAGCTCCTAGTGCCCCTGTTATCAGTCCGCCAACCCCTCCTACCACTACTGCGAAAAGCACGACTAAAGGGCCGCCTATGAGCAGGCCAAGCCCGAGAACTCCAGTAACGTCAGTTTCGCTTCCAGGTGTTGTAACCATAGGAGTAATCATGGATAGCAGCATCCCTGCGCCGGCAAAAATCAATATTCCAATAACCAGGCCAAAGAGCGCCCCTGTGATAGCGCATACCTTCAGTGAGGAGAACACGCTCACCTTCCTGAGCTTCATCTTCTTGGGGGCTCCTGAAGGCTGCTGCTGAATATTCTGGGCTGCTGCGCCTTGGCTCACAGGCTGGACAGGCCTGGGAGAATTAGCTTCCATGGCATTGGCCATGGCATTGTTTATTTCATAGTAAGAGTATCCCTGCCTGAGCAGGGCTTTCTTTATCTGGCTTTCAGGATAACCTTTCCTAAGGCTGTCACTTATGTAGGCTTCCAGATTGGTGGACATTTATTATATTTTTGTTCAAGGTGGCTTATAAAACGTGGAATGCCCGCAAGAATGACTAGATAGTCGTCATACTCATCAGGCTATTCTGCATTAAAGGATGGAGGGCAATCAGCCCAGCAAAGAACATAACTACAGCTATGATAACTTCCATGAGTGCTATAACAAAAAGGGCCTTCTTCCAGTTTAGCTTATGATGGCTCATGACGACGTTAACGAAATAAGTATACATTAGCAAGAAGAAGAACATGCATAGGAAAAGTGATGCGAATATCCCGATATTGCTCAGGCCGAAAACGAAAATTATCATGGAGGAAAGTCCCACAAATATGAGTGGAAAATGCACAAGCCCGAAATCCCCCAACTCCTCCCTAAAACCGGCTTTTGCCTTGAATATCCTGTAAGCAAGCTGGTTTGCGAGGAAGGCTCTTCCTAGCCATAAAATCACACCACTTATGAGGGTAAACGGAATAAGAAGAATATAGGAGCCTATGGAAGGCATCCCCAAAAGTCCTGAAAAGGAACCTACGGATTGAGGAGGCAGCAAAAAAACAGGATATATTTTTGCAAGTGCAATCACAGCATACGAGCCCAGTACAACCAGAAGACCCTTCAGTATCCCCATGAATAAATATTGCTTCCAGTGCTTATAAGAATCCGAGACCAATAATAATCATGGAGAAGTCCACAATCATAGTGTTTTCTGTCATTGCTATGATAAGCTTCTGCTTCGCCTTTTCTGTTTATATTTATATTGCAAGTGCTATGGATTCGAACATGAGAAGGTTATCCGAAGGCTATGCAGAAAATTCTGTTAGAGTAGGTATGGCGCGAAGCGATGAAGAATTAGCCTTCGTGGGTTCATTTTGCACGATAAATGTCACTGATAGTGAAAAATTTCCTGAGAATAATTATTCAGTCTATTTGTATAAAATAAAAAACTGCAGCATAGACAAAATCAATGCTTTTGAAAGCGGGATTAAATCTTATAATGAAGCCATAATGTACACATCCTTGACAGCATCGCTAGCTATGCATGATATGGCAGAAGACAGGGTATCCGTCATCCATGAAAGATACCCAAAGGAAAACCTCTTGTTCGTGGAAAAAATACATGATATCATGGGCATGCTTTTTACTGTTGAGTTCTCAGGATTATCCTGGACCCAAATAAGTGGAATGCTTGTCAAATGCCAGGAAAGAGCGGGAGTGAACATGACAACTGACCTTGATTGGGGAGCGAATTTAACAACTGACATGAACTGTATAAAGAGTATGCTAGATGCCGAAGGCAAATCAACACCAGTTCTTATGAGCAAAATAAATTTCCAAGGATTCAAAGAGAGATGCCAACCATATTTTTCAAAAGACAAAATAGCTGCAATTTACCTGTTAAATCCCAATGATGCATGCCTCAGGCTAGAGGAAATATCCAAAGAGTTATATGCCAAATTTTCTTCTGGAAGCGGCCAGGAGACAGTCAATGGGAAATTCTTCAAAGCATCGGTTTTCTACTATCTTAGCAACATAGACAAAGACCCGCAAGAGGTCTCAAATGAGATAAACAGCATAATAAGGGATAACATAGCCCCTGAATACAGGGAAAAATTCTCGTAAAAAGCAAAAAGGGAAATGGGGCGCTAAGCCCCGTTAAGAATCAGCCTCTGAGAATCAGGCCTTCTTCTCCTCTGCCTTGGCAGGCGCAGCAGTTTCCTGGCTGGGCTGCAGGTCTTTCCTGCTAAGTATTGTTATGGGCGAGGAGAATCTGTCCTTATCCATGCCTATCAGGAACTTGACTCCCTTTCTCCTTGCTATCGAGTTGAGCCGGAAGTCCACCTTGCCGTCGAATACGATTGCATGGGGGTTGTCCACTGTCTTGAGGGTCTCCATGAGCTCTGTCACAGGCACCTTGCCGAGCACATTGTTCTCCGAGTCGAAGATGCAAGCTGCCCTGGTGCCGACAAGCTCCTCAATGGTCTTTCCGAAAATCTCCCTCTGCTCAGGTTTTATCAGGTCAGTCCTCGGCTTGAGCTCCCTCGGCTCCCTGATAGATTCCTGCGAATCCCTCGGCTCCCTCCCCCTAAGCGGCCTGGGCTCGAACTTCCTTTCAGCAGGCTCTAACCTTTCCACCTGCTGCTCGATTTGCTCAATCTGCGGCCTGTAATCCTGCCTTCTTTCGAAAGGCCTTTCGTATTTCCTTCCGCCATTCTCTTCCGGCCTGGCTTCAAGCTTGAACTGCTCGGAAGCCACCTTCTCCCTTAGGGCCTTGTAAACCTCCTTCTTCGAGAGCTCCTCAACCTCCTTCCCTAAGGGGGCTGCGGCCACATAGTCCACCTCGACCAGCTGGAGTATCTCCTTGAGTATTAGCTGGCCTCCCCTGTCCCCGTCAACGAACAGCGTGCTAACCTTCTGCTTGGCAAGGCTGACCACCGCAGGCGGAACTGAAGTCCCTTCTATGGCAATGGCGTTCCTGATGCCATACTTCAGGAGGTTCACCACATCCGCGCGGCCCTCGACTATGATTATGTTGTCAGAATCCATTATGTTGGGCCCTGCCGGAAGGCCGTGATAGTTCGATATCTCATGCGTCCTCACAGCCTCCTTTATCTGCTCGGATATCTCTGCGGCGCTGGGCACTCCCGCGTCCACCAGGTTCTTGAGTATCTCCTTCGCCTTCTCAATCACGTACTTGCGCTTCTCCGAGCGCATGTCCTCCACCCCCTTGAGGTCCACTGTGGCCACGCATGGCCCTATCCTCTCTATGGTCTCAAGGGTGGCTGCTATGAGCGCAGTCTCAGCCGAATCCAGGGATGAGGGGATTATTATCTCCCCTTCCGAGTTCCCCTGGTGGGACTTTATGTTGACCTCGATCCTTCCAATCCTTCCGGTCCTCTGCAGCTCCCTCAGGTCAAGGTCAGAACCAAGCAAGCCTTCCGTCTGTCCGAACACAGCCCCTATCACATCAGGCTTCTCTATCACGCCTTTTGCCTTTATGTAAGCCTTTATCACGTATTTCGTAGAAGTTGGCGCTAATTTCGCCATAACCATCACACTCCCTTAATTTAACAATCCCGCTAACAGGATTCGGGGAGAACCTTGAAAGAAGGCGCTTCCGCACATTCCCTCGGCTCGCCTTCATACAGGCGCTCTGTTCATTCGCAAAGGCTTCCGCTAATGGAATGGAAGCCATCTCCTCTATGCATCTGATTCCTAGGTTCATCACATCACGCCTTATCCTTGAGTTAGCATGAATTCTGCGGCTCTGAAGGAGAAGCCTCAGCCTGGAAGCCAGCCTGGAGCCAGTCCTGTCAAAGTCTGTGAGTATTATAACTTGGGTATTTTTATGCTTTTCCATTAGGAAAACAGCATCCATAGCCGCTTTGTCTATTGGCCGGCTGTCTATCCTGACAATATGGGTCTTCTCTTTAGGGCTTGGGCATGCGGAGAGCAGCCTTCTGAGGGCAGACTCATCCTTTTTGCCCTCCACAATAAGGACGCATCCTTCCAGGCTCCCAATGACTTTCGATACCTCTTCAGGAGAGAGCTTCTCTTTCATAGCTTGCCGGAAGGAAGCGCATTCTTCTTGTAATTGCTAATGTAGAAACCCAATCTCTCTTCATTTCTTTTGCAATTAAGATGCCTTCTTAGAACCAATATGCCATCATTGTAGTCGGTTATCATGTGCCTTCTTGGATACATCCTGGGATGCCTCTCCTCGCTGCATACATAGTAGGGTGAGGTGGAAAAGCCTGCACTCATAATATTCAGCATAGAAATCATACCATTGCATTTATTATATCCCTTTTGGTGACCATGCCCACAAGGTCCGCATCCTCATCCACGACAGGCAGGCCTGAGGCCTTCCTTATCTTCATCAGGGCCACCGCATCAGAGACATCATTCTCCGGGGAAATGACAGCGATCCTCTTGTTCATTACAGCCTTGACAGGACCATGCTCGAAACTGAGCATGTTTAGCACACCGTTCCTGTTAAGGTGGGCAAGGATGTCATGAGGGGTGACTATACCAGTAACCACCCCGTTGTTCACTACAGGGAGCCTTCTGTATGGCCCCCTGCACAGCATCTTGGCGACATCAAACACAGAATGGTCCTCCTGAGCGTAGACAGGCTTCCTTGTCATTATCGCTGAGACAGGAACGCCACAGCGCTTTGATACAAGATGAGTGATATCCGACTCGGACAGAACAGCCGATAGCTTCCTGTTCTCTGCAACCGGGTGCATGGGTTTCCCATTCATCCTGAAAATCTCTAGGGCGACAGGTATGCTGTCAGTGGAGGAAAGGCACTGCACATTTGGCGACATGATCTTCTTGACCACCGCGCTCAGGCCAGTGTTAGTGAACAGCTTGCTCTTCTCCCCTCCGCCTATGAAATCCAGGACATCGCTGGAGGATACTATGCCAGTTATCTCTCCTGCATCATTGACCACAGGCAGCCTTCTTATACCTCCCAGCATGGTTGCCAGGGCATCTATTATCCTGTCGTTCTCGGTGCAGAAGGTCACTTCCTTGGATGCTATCTTCATCACAGAATCCTGCAGGCCTATCAGGTTCGCAAGCTGCAAACCGCTAGCGTTTTCTTTCTTTCTGAAAAATCCAAGCATCAAAAATCACATTATCAATTTTGTTGCTTAAGGTATATATAAAGGATTATTGGAAATCCGGAAATCCCAATTAATTAGGGTGGAGGGGATGCTCTTAAACTTCAAAAGACAAATATAAATAAATGAAAGCCAAACTCCTGCTTCCAATAGGGCTGGTTCTTTTGTGCAGTTTTGCATTTCCCAATGTTGCTTATGCCGCATGTTCCTGGAACGGGAATACAGGTACAGTGGCGTCTCCTTATGCAGCTAGCGACGTGCAGGCGTGCATCAACGATGCTGCGGGAAAGACAGGGGATGTAATTATCCAGATTCCAGATTCCTCCGTGACCTGGGCATCTTCGGTAAGTGTCGATATGAGTTCTGGCTGGGCAGGTGATAGTATAACTATAAGAGGCCAGAATAGTTGTACGACTACAACCACAACGCACATGGTTCCTTCTAGCAATAACTTTCCCTATCCAACTGCCTGTGGAACCAATATAACCAATATGAAGATGTATTACAAAGGGAAACTTGGTAAGGCATTTAATTTACTTCATTTTAGAACAACAGGTACCTCGGGGGTGCAAATTGATGGAGATAGCAAATCGTGGAGATTTGGTTATATCATTTGGGAGAATATAACAGGAGCTTTTCAAAATAGAGTGTTTTGGATTCAAAGAAGTCAACTTGATTGGATGACTGAAGGGGTTATAGACCATAATTATGCAACTTTTCCAACAAATGTTGGACAGGTTGTTTTTTGGTATCTTTTCGGAAATGCTGAATATATTGCTCCATTTGATCTAGGAGGCTCATCTGCTGCATATATTGAGAATTGCAAGATGACATGGGGTTCCGGGGGTGGATCTCCTACTGATAGTAATGGGGGTGGGAGAACTGTAGTTAGATACAATGAAATGATAAACGCTTATATAGGTGGTCACGATGATCGTGTGCGTCCATCTGGGATGAGAGGATTTAGAAAAACTGAAGTATATGGTAACTATATGGATCTATCCGCCGCAAATAATTACTGGATATACTATATGGCTGGTAACGGTGTGTTTTTTAATAATACAGTTATAAAACTAGGTGCAAGTCTGGCATTCGATCTTCATGTTACTAGGGCAGAAGAGGCTGGGCATGGGACTTGTGGAAATACCACTTCTGGCAATGATTATCTAGGTTCCGTTGCGTATGTTCCAGCTGGGGATAATAGCGGATGTACTTTGGGCGTAAATGGCTGCATAAAAGTTGATGGTATAGCAGCGGGACCGACTCCTCCAAGTGGGTATCCATGCCGAGATCAGATTGGAGCAAGCGGAAATGATCCGCAGGTAGGAGGAGGACAACCTTTTCTATTATGGGGGAATACCCTTGATGGAGGGACCTTTCTTACTCCTTTAGCAAGTAGCTACGTTATAAACAATAGAGATTTTTGTATTGCCTCAACTTGTTCAGGAACAACTTGTTCTTATACCTGTGGCTCAACGACGGTTAATTATACCGCCTACACCTATCCCCATCCACTGACCAAAGGGATTATTAACGCTGCGAACTGCTCCCAGCAGGCTGTGCAGGCAGCGGTGAATAATGCGAATTATGAGGATACAGTTGTTGTCCCATCAGGTAATTGCATCTGGAGCAATACGCTTGTCATTACAAAAGGAATAACCCTTCAAGGAGCTGGCGGGACGAACACTCAAATTACAGGCAGCGGAACTACTCAGTTAATCTACATTCATCTAAGCTCCGATGTCCCTGTGCGAATTACAGGAATCAATTTTAAATACACGTCCAGCAACCCAAGTTCAAGCGGCAATGCCATAGATGCGTATGGACAGCATGATGGGAGTTGGGCTTGGACCAAATTACGTATAGACCATAACAGGTTCGATAACGGAGCAACAAATGTTTATATAGAAGGCTGGATTGAGGGGGTCTTTGATCATAATACACTGGTTAATAATAGAATAGGGATAATGATTATCGGGGACAATAACTACGCTTGGAGCCGCCCAATTACAGCAGGAACATCCCATGCTTTTTTTATAGAGGACAACACATTTACAGTTGATAATAATATAAATTATGCACCGGACGTAAGAGTCTATCATACAGAAGGGGCAAGATCCGTCGTTAGATACAATACATTTGATCAATCTGCTTATACCCATGATGACACTCTGCTTTTTGATTCTCACGGAAATCAGAATTATTACACAGGCAGTGATAGTAGCGATTATAGAGGACAACCTATCCTGGAAATATATAACAATACATTCAAAATGTACAGCACTTATGCTGATTTCATGGAGCTTAGGGGGGGCTCAATGGTGATACATGATAATACCTTTACTCATATAACTTCCTCTCCCTATGGCATGTGGCTATGGGAAGAAGAAGCCTGGCAGACATCATTTTTCAGCCCGCTCCGCACTGCATGGCCTGCTGAAGATCAAGTTACAAATACATTTATTTGGAATAATACATTAAATGGTTCGCCGATAACTGATGTACCAACGAGATTTCCATCAGAGGTGACATTTATCCAGAAAGATCGTGACTACTTCATGCACGCTCCAGCTTCAAGTGGTGGTAAATCAACTTACCCGACAAGACCAGGTGCAAGCGATATGACATTTTCTTCTTCGGGGATAAATGCGTACTATCCTTACACCCCCTACCCCTATCCCCACCCCCTCACATTCTCCGGAAATCCCCAAACCTGTTCTGGCACCTGCTGCCCCTCCGGCCAGGTCTGTTCCACAGGCTCCTTCACCCCAAGCAGCGATTGCTCTTCCTGCTGCACAGGGACATGCAGAACTCCCTCATGTCCGGACAGTTTCTGCGATCCAGGAGAGACCTGCTCCTATGACAACTGCTGCAACGGCCAGGTTTACAGCCTCGGAACCCAAGTATGCTGCTCAGGCTCCCTGTACACAGGCACCTGCTGCTCAGATAGTGACTGCACTTCCCCAAAAACCTGCATAAACCATGTATGCACACAACTATGCGACAACCTCATGCTGCTTATGCATTTTGACAACCAGGCCCAGTACGGTGAATCCCCAACAAACATATACGACTTCTCAAAGAACGGCAACAATGGCACTGTTACAGGAGCCACATGGAGCAGTTCAGGGAAGTTCTCAGGCGCATTCACATTTGACGGAACCAATGACCTCATCAATGTCTCAATACCCAGCGGCTCCACCCTGGACATAGACTCAAACCCTGTGACAATAGCAGCCTGGATAAAACCAAATACCGTAAGCGCACAGCAAGCTGTTAT
>CAYGVS010000031.1:0-11958 GCA_964353635.1 uncultured archaeon
AGAAGGTCTGGTACATCATCTTCCTCGGAAGATTCTCCCAGAGCTGCCTTTTCTTATACTCCCCGCTGTTCTTCCTTATGAATTCCTCTACCATAAGCACCGTGTCGAGCTGCGGATAATGTAGAATCTCTTTCCTCATCAATTCTTGCATAATATCACCTTGTTGTATAAGTATATATAACAAGTATATATAAAGCTTTCGGTTAGTCGAAGAATAGCGATTTATACCTGAAATTAGCTGCTTTTGGTCATGTCTCTTCACGGGGAAGGGAAATTGTCCAATTTGTCCAATTTCCGACAAATTCATGAATAATAGCCCGGAGCGGATTTCCGTCCACAGTTAACCGTTTTGCTGATTAGCCATGTTTACCTTTTGGGTAAGGCCTAGCCTTTTGTGGAAGCGTTAGCTCCCGGAAAAGGCTTGGCTTTCGAACCGCTGTCGCCGGGTGTCCTTTCACCGGCTCTTGCGAGCCTCAACTCTTTGGTCGGTGAACCAAAGCCCAACATGCTTGACCGCTACACCACCGGGCTATAGCTAAGAGAATATTATACTAGAATAAATAAAAGCAGGGGCCCCTAGTCAACCTCGTTATAAAGCAGGAACGTCCAGGTGCCTACAAGGACAAAGAAGCTTACAGCCAAGGAAAAGACGCCGCATCCCGGTATCATGCAGAACGTGCACATGACCATGTTCAAAAGGAAATACGCGGCGAATGACAGGAGGGCTGCTATTCCGAAAAGATAAGCTTTCACTGTGCCACCTATGTATATTTGGTATTGTCTCTTGAAAAGCTTGCTGCCCAATATAAAGCTTTGTTGGGCAGGATGCAGAGCCACATGAACACCAGGACGAACCCCTTTAGACAGAATAATGAAATAGCCTACGTGTCCTGCTGCTTGAACAGCTTGTACATCTTCTCGACTTCCCGCCTGTTCACATAGTTGTGGAACTTGAACCCTCCCCCGAAGGTCTTGGGTATGTGCATGAGCTCATGGATGAGTATGCGGGTCTGGTCCTCCCTGGAGAGCCCGTCAAAGTTCTCAGAAATGGCCTCTATTATATAGTATGCCTTTATTCCCAGGGCCTCTTGTATTATCTTGGGAAGCACATGACACCTGGCAAGGGTTCTCCTGCTCTTGGAGCCTCGGCTCCTTATGCACACCACCCTGGGCAGCTGCACGTGCCTCATCTCCAGCCTCTGGACTATGTCAAAGACGCGTTCATCCAGGTCCGGGGCCTTCTGGTAGTCCATATAATCCAAATAAGTATTCTCTTGCAAGAATTTATTATCCAGCTAGATACTGTCCAGGGGGCTCCTCACGTTCCTGATCAGCTGATTGGACACGGAAAGGTAGACCTGAGTGGTCTTGATGTCCGAGTGGCCCAGAAGCCTCTGAATCACCCTCAGGTCCGTGCCCTGCTCAAGCAGGTGTGTCGCGAAGCTGTGCCTCAATGTGTGGGGATGAACATTCTTTTGTATGCCGGCTTTCCCGGCCGAGTTCTTAACTATCTTCTGGATTGTGGCCACAGTCAGTTTTCCCCCGCGGGACGACTGGAAGAGTGTGTCCCCCTCTACTAGGCTTGCGTAGCTTGCAAGCTCGCCTTTAACCGAATCAGGAATCTTCACGAACCTGTCTTTCCTTCCCTTCGCCAGCTTGATATGCATAAGCCCTTCAGCAAAATCAAAGTCCTGCTTCCTCAGGTTCAGGAGCTCCGAAACCCTTAACCCGCACCCGTAAAGCAGCTTTATAGCCATCCTGTGCTTCATGTTGGCTGTCACGCCAATCAGCTTCTTTATCTCATCCTGCGTGAGGACCTCTGGCAGAGGTTTGTTCCTCTTGGGATGCGGCAGTATGATTGCCCGGCCCAGAACATTCTTGAAAAAGAATTCAATGGCGCTGATATTTGAGGAGACCGTGGACGGGTTCTGCTTCCCAATGAGGACCTGGATGTAGCCTTTGAAGGAATCCTCATTCAGTTCCCTGCCCCCGTTCTTGGACCACACAAGGAACCTCTCGACAAAATAGGCATACGATTTGACAGTCCTCCTGGAGAAGTTCCTTATCTCAAGCTCCCTTCTTAGCAAGGAAAGAAGCTCCTCAGGGTCCTGCATAAATAAATGGTATTCGCCATGCTTAAAAAACTCCCATGGTCATATTAACATCCCTCAGGAGCATCATATCATGACTTTGGTCATGATATGAGCATGTTCTTTTCAATTTTGAGACAATAACTGCAAATTCGGCGGGCACGATAACTAATTTAAAGCAGCATATGAACTAATAATTATGCATGTAGACAAGGATAAAATTATAGCTTTTTTGAAACCTAATGCTACAAAAGTTGTTATATTCCTCATACTAATTATTTTCTTCTTCTTCTTTTGGGTAGAATCTCCATGGGGCCACAGTTCTACACCAATCCCTGTATTATTCTATCTTCCAATAATGTTTACTGGAATTTTTGGAATAATACTTTTCTTCCCATATACATACATAATTGCTTGTGTAATTGCTCTTTTATGGGATATCATAAAGAAGAGAAAACTGCTAATCATAGTAGTTGTTGTGATATCTATTCTTTTATTTGGTATAGATGAACCGTTAGTAAACAGCACAGTTAATATGCCTAATTACTCATGCAAATCTGATTCGGATTGCGTTGTAAAATCCATTTCTAAAGGATGGTGCGGCAATCCTAAATGTGTGAATCAGAATTGGAATTACTACGATTCAAGAATTAATAGCGTTTTTGCCTTGTCTTGTATGCAGCCTCTTATATCATGTTCGTGTGTACAAAACGCTTGCCATTCTACAGATTTATACAAATCAACAGATCTTCAGGACTGTGAGAAATTCGAGGGAAGCAAGAAGCAACAATGCACTATGATTGTTTCGCGTAATATCAATTTGACTAGAACGTAATTTCGCGCCCGCCTCCTATTAACTATTTTGTCTCAAAACTCTTCGTCGTCCTGCGGGGCTCCTCGTCCCTCTATCCAATTGGCTCGGAGAAAAGAACAGCCGTTATCAGTTTAACCCCAGCAAGCCCAATCCATATTAATCCCCTGCGCAAATACATAATATGCCCAAAAAGCACCCCAGGAAAGGGGCACGCAGGATTTCTAAGCGCAAAGACCACAGGCACAGGAAGGCCTCCAAAAAAGCGAAGCTGAAAACTGTTCACAAGATTCATGCCAGGGAGCATGCCCAAAGGAAAGCCAGGCCAGCCAGCCCTAAGCATGTTGCACACAAAGAACCAGCCCAGCCCAGGGATTTCCTTCTCTCCATTAAGCAGGAGATAGCAGAAGCCTTTTCCTCGGCTTCAGGCCTGCACACTCAGGAGATACTCTCTCTCATAGAAAGGCCTCCCCAGGACATAGATGCAGATTTTGCAGTCCCTTGTTTTACACTTGCAAAAAAACTGAGGAAAGCCCCCCAGCTTATAGCCCAGGAAGTTTCGGGGAAAATTTCCCCCAGCCTTTTCATAAAGGAGGCCAAGCCCGCCGGCCCTTATGTGAACTTCCTGATAGACTGGAAGCAGGTTGCCAGTCAGGCCATCCCCAATATACTTGCAAACCCAGGATATGGCTCATCCAGGATTGGAGGAGGGAAAACTGTCATGGTGGATTTCTCAAGCCCGAATGTGGCCAAGCCCATGGGTGTGGGCCACCTCAGGTCCACAGTGATAGGGGATTCACTCTGCAGGATTCACAGGGCGCTCGGTTATAAAGTGATAGGGGATAATCACCTCGGTGATTGGGGCACGCAATTCGGGAAGATTATAGTTGCTTACAAAAAGTGGGGCCACCCGGAAAAGCTTGAGAAAAATCCCATAGCGGAGCTGCTAAGGCTTTACGTCAAGTTCCATGAGGACGCTGAGATAGACCCCGGACTTGAGGAGGAGGCCAGGAAGGCCTTCAAGAAGCTGGAGGATGGGGATAAGGAAAGCCTAATCCTGTGGAAAAGGCTCACAGAGCTGAGCTTCAAGGAGTTCTCCAGTACTTATAAGTCCCTTGGCGTGAGGTTCGACCTAACCCTTGGGGAGAGCTTCTACAACAACCTCGCCAAGGAAGTCATTGAGGAGGCAATGAAAAAAGGAGTTGCAAAATGGTCCCAGAACGCCCTGGTTATCGAGACAGGCCATGAGAACCCGCTCCTGATAAAGAAATCAGACGAAGCCACCCTGTACGCAACAAGGGACCTCGCGACCATTAAGTACAGGATGAATCAATTCCGGCCTTCCAGGATACTTTATGTTGTCGGCTCCGAGCAGAAAAGCTACCTGGAGCAGGTATTCCAGGCAGCCGAGATGCTCGGATACATTAAGCCTGAGCAGAAAGGAGACCTTCTGCATGTGCAGTTCGGCATGATATCGCTTCCAGAAGGGAAGATGTCCACCCGTGCGGGCCGTGTGGTCCTTCTTGACCATGTGATTGAGGAGGTCACCACCCTCGCAGGAAAGGTGATAGAGGCCAAGAACCCTTCCCTCAAGGGCAAGGAAAAGGTCGCAAGGCAGGTGGGCATAGGAGCGATAAAATATGCAGACCTATCCAGGGACAGGATAAAGGACATACGCTTCGACTGGAACGAGATGCTCAGCTTCGAGGGCGACACAGGGCCATACATCCAGTATACCCATGCAAGGGCATGTTCCATTCTAAGGAAAGGCAAAGTGAAATCCATACCCAAGAATTTTGACGGCACTCTCCTCTCAGACCCCAAGGAGAAAGCTCTGGTAAGGAAGCTCTGCGAGCTCCCGGATGCTGTGCAGAGGGCAGGGCATGACTGCAAGCCCCACTACCTGGCCAACTACGCCTTCGCTCTCGCAACGCATTTCAACGAGTTCTACCAGTCTGTCCCGGTGCTGAAAGCTGAAGGGCATCTCAGGCAAGCCAGGATTGCCTTGGTCATGGCCTCAAAGGAAGCCCTGAAGAAAGCTCTTTTCCTGCTTGGAATAGAGGCTCCGGAAGAGATGTAGTCACTTCTCGAGCCTGCTCTCTGACATCTCCATGAGAGCATATCCCACAGTGAATGCGGCCATGCCAAGGAATATTATCCATTGCCCCGTAATAAGGGACGCAAAGAATGCGGAGATGTCTGAAATAAGCCTGTAATCGAAAATCCTTTTCAGCCTGCCGTTTATCCTCTTCCTGTCGGCCATGTCATTCCCTATCTCATCAACTATTCCCGCGGCCAGGAAGACTACCAGAAGAATGAGGTTGACGCTCGGGAAGCCCCACACGGCAAGGAAAAGGAACATCGAGGCTATCGCAAGGTTGTGAGGCTTCCTGTCTATCTTGTTGGTGACGATTACGGCGGCGATCCCGGCAATGACAACTGGGGCCAGGTAGACATCAGAAACGATTATGAAAGCGCCAAGGGCGCCGTAGGACAGCCCGATGATGTAGGCGAACAGGGCCCTGACCTTGAGCCCGTCGTCCGCAATCATGTCAGCGAGCTTGGTCAGCAAGCCTGCTATGAAGATGGAGAGGAGTATCAGATACAGATACATTCTATGACCTTTTTGTTATTTGTTTTGGCAGCTATTAAAACCACTGACATACCCAAAGAAGCTTTATAAGCCCGCTTCTTGAATGATTTAACCGGTGCAAAAAACGGCGTTAGGCATCCGAATATGGACTGGGGCCGGGACGACATTTCCGCCTCGAATTGAAGATGCGAAGCATCTTCTTTCCAGCTGAGGAATACTAATTCTGTTTTTGGCGCAAACGAAAGAAGCTGCACGCCATAAATGACTGAACTCTGGTCGCGAGCATCTTCAATCTGCATGTAGCACTAGCGACATGTTCAAAAAAAGGAGCTGGATACTTCGATACCAGCTTCTGACAATAGAGGAGATTGCATGACATTCGAAAGCTTGAACATAGAGAAGAGGATAATGGATGTCCTCAAGAAGGCCGGGTTCGACAAGCCCACGCCAATCCAGAAGGAGTGCATACCCGCGATAAAGCGCGGGAAGGACATTATAGCGCAATCAGAGACAGGCTCAGGGAAGACCCTAGCCTTCGCCATTCCCATCATGGAGATGGTGGAACCCGGCAAGGGTATACAGGCGCTTATTGTCACGCCCACAAGGGAGCTGGCCAACCAGATACATAGGGAGTTCCTGAAGCTCACGGTCTTCAAGATGGCCACGGTGAGAAGCATCTATGGCGGAGTACCTATTGATTCCCAAATAAGGGGCCTCACGAACGCTGATGTGGTGGTTGGGACTCCAGGAAGGATACTCGACCACATAAACAGGAGGACCATAAACCTCGCGCACGTCCGTTTCTTAGTCCTGGACGAGGCTGACAGGATGCTTGACATGGGCTTCATAGATGACGTTGAGAGGATAATCCACCTCACGCCAAAGAGCAGGCAGACCATGCTGTTTAGCGCCACAGTGCCTGACCCCATATACTCCATAAGCAAGAGGTACATGAAGGAGCCTGTTAGGATAAGGACGCAAAGGCACGTGAAAGCTGAGTTCCTCAATCAGGTTTATTATGATGTGATGGACAACGAGAAGTTCTCCCTGTTGGTCCACCTGATAAAGAAGGAGAATCCTGGCCTGGCGCTGGTGTTCTGTGGAAGGAGGACCACCTCAGATATGGTCTACAGGAACCTGGTTTCCGCTGGCGTGAACGCCAAGGTGATACACGGAGGCCTGGAACAGGAGAAGAGGGAGCGCATAATGAAGGAGATGCATGCGGGCAACATCCAGGTTCTTGTAGCCACTGACGTGGCTTCGAGGGGTCTGGACATCAAGGGCATCACCCACATCTTCAACTATGATGTTCCTGAGAAGATAGATGACTACACTCACAGGATAGGTAGGACCGCTCGTGCAGGCAAGACGGGCAAGGCCATAACCCTTCTCGCCCCGGCTGACCACCAGAACTTCCGGCGAATACTGCAGGACAACCCCGAGATATCCGTGCAGAAGGGTGTAAAGGAGCAGTACCAGAAGCTGCCCTTCAACCCGCATATGGGAAGGGAGCGCGGGGAAGGCTCCCATTCCCGGAGGCCTATGCACAGCCGTGAGCGCAGAAGGCCTGCCCGGAGATGGTGACACTGGAATGAAGGTGACTCTTGTCACCTTCCTTTCCCATCTGGATCGAAGGCATCTCTTGACGCCTTCCCTTCCCCTATATGGAATGGCATGCAGCAAGCTTTAAATATCTCTAATGATATATCATTAGTGATATATGGAATGAAGGCGCGTTTCTGGAGTATCTAGCTCAAATCCGCCTTCAATCTGAATTTGCATTCTCAGCGTGATTTTATGGATGCAATCAAAGTAGATAAGCTGACCAGGAAGTTCGGGAAGTTCACTGCAGTGGATGGCATATCCTTTTCTGTCAAGCCCGGCGAGCTGTTCGGGCTCCTTGGCCCGAACGGCGCAGGAAAGACAACCACCATAAACATGCTTTCCACCCTGCTTAACGTGACCTCAGGGAAGGCAGAGGTCGCAGGTTTTGACGTGGAAAAAAGCAGGGGAGACGTAAGGCAGAGCATAGGCGTGGTGTTCCAGGATCCCGCACTAGACTCCAACCTCACGGGCAGGGAGAACCTGGATTTCCACGGGATAATGTACGGAGTCCCGAAGGAAGAAAGGGACAAGCGGATAAAGGAAGTGCTTAAGCTGGTGGAGCTAGAGGACAAGGCGGACGTCCTTGTGGAGAAGTATTCAGGCGGCATGAAGAGGCGGCTGGAGATAGCCAGGGGCCTGATACACAAGCCCAAGGTCCTTTTCCTTGACGAGCCCACCATCGGCCTGGATGCCCAGACCAGAAGGCACATCTGGGACTACATAAAGAGGCTGAAGGCTGAAGGGGAGGTAGCGATAATACTCACTACCCATTACATGGAAGAGGCGGACTACCTTTGCGACAGGGTGGCCATAGTCGACCATGGGAAAATAGTCGCGCTGAACACACCGGAGAAGCTAAAGCACACGCTTGGCGGGGATGTGGTGTGCTTGGAGAGCACAGAAGTCGGGAAGCTCGCAGGCATGTTCAGGAAAGTCAAATGGGCGAAATCCGTCAAGAGGTATGACGGCAGCCTGTCCATCACCACGGAGCATGGTGAGAAAAGGATACCTGAGATAATCCTGATGTCGGAGAAAGCCGGGATAAAGATCAGCTCGGTGAACCTGCATGAGCCCAGCCTCGAGGACGTGTTCATACACTACACAGGCAAGACCATACGGGAGCAGGAGGCTGATGGCAGCGACAGGATGAGGTTGATGAGAAGGAGATTCCATTAACCAGAAAAAAGGTGGAGCATGAAAACCATAAACTTTGCAGCAATCTATGTGCTATGGCTCAGGGAGATGAAGAAGTTCATCAGGTCCAAGTCAAGGATAGTGGGATCTCTTGTTACACCACTGCTCTTCCTTACATTTTTCAGCTTCGGCTTCGGGAATCTTTCCATCCCCGGAGCCCCGGCTGGGGTGAACTACGTGCAGTTCCTCATACCAGGCATAATAGGCATGGGCCTGCTGTTCTCCTCCACTTTCGCAGGCCTGACCGTGCTCCTCGACAGGCAGTTCGGCTTCCTCAAGGAGATAATGGTAGCCCCTGTCAGCAGGGTTTCAATAGTCCTGGGCAGGACCGCAGGCGCCATAACGACCGGGCTTATGCAGGCCTTGCTCATTCTCGCGATATCCCTGGCCTTCCAGCTCAGGATAACAGGGCTCCTCGAGATACTGCTTGCAATCGTGTTCATGACGCTCACAGCCGCAGCCTTCATAGGCCTTGGCCTGATATTCGCCTCCAAGATGAAGGACCCGCAGGGGTTCAACCTGATTGTGAACTTCCTGATATTTCCACTATTCTTCCTCTCAGGCGCGCTTTTCCCTCTCCAGAACCTGCCAGGCCCGGTCCAGGCAATCTCATATGCGGACCCGCTCACGTACGGGGTTGATGGCATGAGGGCAGCTCTCTTAGGTGTGTCCTTCTTTACCGTCTGGATAGATTTCATGGTATTGCTGGGCATATCCAGCCTGATGTTACTGCTTGGCGCATACTTCTTCGAGAAGAGCGAGAGCGTATAGGACACAGGTCTAGTATTTAAGATTCTGCGCCCAATTATGTTATCGAGGATTATGCGAAAGACCATTCCTTTGCTTGCGTTTGCTACATTAGCCCTGCTTTTCTCAAACCTGGCAGCAGGCCAGGAAGGCTGCAGCAAGTTCACTCTATACGCTGCTGATAGCATAGACGCAGAGCCGGGCACGACCATAGACATAGACCTGGCTGTAAAGAACACAGGCTCATGTGCAGGCCAGACCATGGTGGCTGTTGATGTCCCTAAGGGATGGAGCGCCACCCCTATGACTTTCGAGACCGGCTCTATTACCACCAATGCAATGCATATGGAAACCATCCAGCTAACTATCCCAGCTGATGCCCAGTCATCAAATATATCGCTGTATGCAGAATCAGCAGAGCCCCTAACCATCCAGATAATAATAGGAGGCTCCCCGGTACAAAATGCGACTGAGCAGGCTCCCGAAATTCCGGTGAACGTGACACCCACGCTCCCCATCATCAATGTCACCAACAAACTGCCTGCCCCGCTGGAAGAAACCCTGAATGAATCGGAGACAGAAGAGGTCCAGCAGCAGACAGCCGACCAGGAGCCTGCAGCAACCCAGGGCACAGGAGTGACAGGCCTTGTAACCTCAAACCCCGCTGTCTACGGGGCCATCCTGGTAGTCTTTTTGTTCGGGGCAATCTACCTTTACGAGAGCAGAAAACTGCACGGGTACAGCTACAGGCGCTAGAGACCCACAAAGCGAAAGCTTAAAACCATTCATTCAAATTATATCTATGTCTAAATCCAGATTGCTTAAGCAGTATGCAGGCCTGCTTAACACAGGCTCTTATGAAGACATCTTCAGGCACCTGCCCAAGATTGAGGAGTTCGGGGGCAGCCCGCTCCTTAACGTTACCATGCGGGAAGAGCTGGACCAGGCTATTTATAATGCATTACAAAGAGATTATGGGAAAGAAGGCGTTGAATTGCTCATGCACCTGACCAGGATAAGCCAGATGTTCAGGAAGGAATAGATTCAGAGTTCTTTTTCGACTAAGGCTTGAGCTTGGCTTTCAGATATGGAAGAATCTCTTTCCAGCATACCGGACTCACCATCGCATATCCGGAACCAGACCCATCCTTTTGAAAATCAAACAGAACCTTATTTGTATAAAAATCAGCTGCGCAACCTGTTAATTGAATAAGTTTTGTCGTCTCCTCAATTAACATGGGGACCTTTCCGCTCAGACACAATCCCTTTAATCCATGCATATAATTTAGGGGGTAATTCTGGAATATCTCATCAATTTCCCAATTTGATACATGGCGATAACCTTTGTCCATATAATCCCTCAATTATCCACCCATCCCTTCTTTGAGTGCAACCAAATATAACGACTGCGCCCATCCAAGCGGTGTGTTCTCATTATGATCCTTCGAGCCTGAAAAATAAAGCTCTGGAAGATGGCCGAACCCGTTCATCGCGAAGCGGGACTTTTTCATGTAATGCTCGAACTTCCTTTTGTTTCCAATCTTCTTGTAAACGATGGCAAGCCATGGGAATCCCATGGTCCATTCGGCCTCACCATTCTTATTATAATATTTGTCTCCTGCGTATCTTATCAGTCCCCTTTCCCTGACTAGCCTTTCCTCTACATTTTTAAGGATATGGTTCCTTTGTTCAGGTGTGACTATATTGTAAGGATAAATCAGGGAGAGCAAAGCCAGGTCCGTTTCCTTTGCCTCAGACTCCCTTGGAATGAGTTTATCCAAGGCTTCTTGGCCTTTTTCAATAAGCTCCTTGGGCACATGGACATATCTTGAAATGGCCTTGAGGCCTGCAAGGCACGCTCCCACAGAGGAGGCGTGCAGCTCCTCAGCCTCTTCCCACATCCCGTTATCCTTATCTTCCCAGTAACGAATGGACTGCAGGTATTGGACAAGCTTCACCAGAATCCTCAAATCGCCAGAGTCCCTGACAAGAGGGAAGCCCTTCCTTATCATGCCAGCGGCCCTGAAGAGAAAAGCCCCAACAGCATCATTCTGCTTGTTCCCCCATTCCTCCCAGTACTCTTCCAGTGTCTCGGGATTGTATCTGGCGTGTATGTACTGGTAAGCATGGGTTGGCTTTTCCCTGATGGCACAGTCTATCTTGAACTCGTGCTTCTTCAGGATGTCCAGAAGCTTGTGCATGACCTTCGCTGCACTCTTAGGGTCTGCTATCTCCAGCCCTAGAGATTCGTATATGTTGTCCCTTATCCAGGCCTTGTTGTAGCCGGTTCCCTGGCTAGGGGCTGCAAGTAGCAGCCCCCCGGGAACCTGGAGGGATTGGAGCATTTCTGCATGCTTTTCTAGCTCTTTTTGAATGTCCATAATGACCTCTAAATATGTCACTAATAAGTAGTTACATATTAGAAAAAGGGTTTATAAGCCTTTCTGTGTGTCCCAGGTTAGCGGAAATGGGATAGAAATAGGGCTTGAAAGAAACCTGAAAAGGGCTGAAAATAGCGGGCAAGCACCATTTAGCGAGGGCGGACCTTAATAGAGTTTGAAATAAATGGTCCATGCGGCGATTTGTAATATTTTCTCCTCTCATCGATGTAAACGATTGAAATTTTCTCCAGAGAAAATCCACTCTCATATGTCAACAAATTATCAAGCCAGTGTTCAACCTCGTACATGCTCATACAGGGGTCTCTGAGTCAATACAAAACGAGATATTCGTCCGGATTTGCTTTTTTAAACGGAGGGTCGCTTAGAAATGCCGGCATTATCCTAATATGATGGGATTCTGAAGAGCGGGAAATCTCGCGAAGCGCTTTCTCAACATTGTTGTATATGAATTCGTCTTCTCTTCTCCGGGAACGGTCTATGTTTGCGGGCTTACTTCTATAAATGAAAGGCATGCTT
>CAYGVS010000032.1:0-11006 GCA_964353635.1 uncultured archaeon
CCCATACGCAAGTATCTGCTCCATTTTGGTGGCAGCAGTGTCCTTTGGTGTGAATATGGAGCACTTCAGGCTTGCTAGGCCTGAGTAGGCGGCCACGGAGGCGCCCATGTTGCCTGTGGATGCGCACACTGCGTTCCTGGCATGGAACTCCAAGGCCTTTGCCACCTCCACGGAAGACCCGCGATCCTTGAAGGAGCCTGTAGGGTTCATTCCCTCAAACTTGAAGTAAAGCTCGAACTCCAACTTGAGCTCTTTCTCCAGGTTCCTGGACCTGATAAGGGCTGTGCCACCCTCCTGGATGGAAACCAGGCTCCTCACAGGATAGAATTCCATATACCTGGAATGAAGGAAAGGCCTTTTCAGTAGGCTTTCCCTATTGATTGATTTCTTGATTTTCTTACAATCATAAGCTATCTCGAGGGTCGAGCTGCACTTCCTGCATCTGAAAATCAATGTGTTCAGGCTATATCTCTCCCCGCAGGATGGGCAGAGTATGAACTTCTCGAACATGATTCTCTATTGTTTCCAAGGGATAAATTATTTAATAAAGCGGCGAGAAGTATTAGCATGGCAGATACTATTGGCTCTTTCCCGATAATCTTGAACTTTATACCAATCGTCTGGAATATTGTTTATCTTTCTACAATATTGACTACAAGTTGGGTAATTATGAAGGGCTTCAGGGGCTACCTCACATGGCACATGAAGCTTCTGGTAAGAATAGGCCTGGGCTCTTTGGCGCTTTTATGCACCATATCATTGGTTAACCTCTTACCTGTCATGGGAAGCGGGATACTCAAGTATGTGTTTAACATCATCAATTTCTTTGCAGCAGGCGTCATTTCAACAATTATCCTTACCGTCTCGGTCTTCCTGATATCCAACAAAATTTACAATATTAAGGAAATGGAAAATTCCATGAATAAGCTAAGAAACAAAATCATGAAGGCAAAATCGGTTGAAAAGGATTTCTCAGGAAAGTCGAGGTTCAGGAGGCTTCTTAGGCCAATAAACCTTTCAGGAATTGTGGTTCTAACGGTTCTGCTTTTGATAGCATTATCTAGCTTTAGGGGATTCCCCGACCATACAAAAAATGTACAGGATGCTATAGCCGAAACCCTTTCGGAGCAGGGTGTAAACTCAGAAATGCTGAAGGCTTTCTGCAGCTTCATGGAAGGATATAACCAAACCGGGGGCTTCTCAGATGATTGCGCAGGACCATTGGAACTTGTGCAAAGCGTCAATAACCTTTCGCTCAGCAATGTCCTTGAGATTGGAAACAAACTTTCCATATACGTGGATTCTTCAATAGAGTCCTTAATTGAGTCCAGCTCTGGACAAAATGTGGAGTTTATGTACAGGATAGAGTATAAACAAAGAGTTTACGCCCTTGCCTTGACTTCTGGGCAGAGCGTATGCTCAGCCACAGGAAGCAAATTCTGCGGGTGTGTAAATATGAGCTCCTTTATAGGATAGATTTCTATGCCAAAAATCGTGTGTCCTTTTTGCGATGAGGTAGTCTGCGTGCGAAGAGAAGACGATTTCCATTCTGTCAATGAGGTTGTCAGGTGTAGGAATTGTGGGGAGGCCTTTGACTGCGACCAGGAGGATTGCCTGGACTCTTATTGAAAGTCATGCAGAATAAAAAATGAGCCGCATGAACAGCAAACTTTAAAAAGGCATATGACAAAGAAAAGATTGTTTAAAGCGGAGGTGTCAAATGACTTTGAATCTCGCTGAAGAGGATGAGGAAGATTTGCTGGCTGACGACGATGACAACGACTGGAAGGATGATGACGAAGAGGAAGAGGAAGATCTCTGACACCGGAATATGCACGCCCCTGTCATCTGCTGGCACGCTTGCCTAGAGAGCTTAATATTTTTTCAGTCTTATATTCACCAATTTGCTTTATCCTGACTATCCTGCATTTAAAACAAGAGTTGGCCAGCCTGGTAGCAACGCTTTCTTCCATCTCCTGGTCATATCCAAGCGCTATTATGCTAGGCTTCTCCTTTTTCACAACCCTGAAGAAGTCATTATCATCACCGATGACAGCTCTGTCCACTGGCTTCAGGCTTGCCACCACTTCCCTTCTGGCCTCTGCAGACATGAGCACGAATCCCTTACGATTCAGAACTGTCTTATCGCTGGCCACGACAACAACCAGGCAGTCTCCCAGCTTCCTTGCTTTCTCCAGGAAAAACACATGGCCGGGATGGACAAGATTGAATGCCCCGCCTGCAAGGACTTTTTTCATAAAAATAATTCGCTGTAGGATTAAAATTGCGATCAGTATTCCACAGCCTCCCAGAACCTTCCCTGCCTGAGCAGGTCCCATTCCTTGTTTATCATGTTCTGTATCTGCATGGCCTCATCGGGCCTTATCTGATGAAACCTTCTCTGCGTCTTCAGGTAGCTTTCAATGGGCTCCAGCTTCTGAAGCGGGAGGGATAGGGAAAACTTCCCCTTCTCAATCTCATAGAGGGGCCAGGCCCCTGTGATAACAGCCAGCTTTCCCGTATCTATCGTCCTGGACTGGTCGAATCCCCACCCTGTGGGGCATGGGCAAAGCAGGTCAATGAACGCTGGCCCATTGGCCTTTGCTGCCTTCTGCACCTTCTTCATGAAATCGAGCGGGAATGAAACGCAGGCAGTGGCTGCGTAAGGTATTCCATGCGCTGCCATGATCTTCACCATGGGCTTGCGGCTGAAAGGATTCCCTTGGGGGGTCGTGGTCGTGTAGGTCCTGAATGGTGTGGAGCTGGCCATCTGGACACCTGTGTTGGAGAATGACTGGTTGTTGTAGCAGACATAGACAAAGCTTTCACCCCTTTCCGCTGCTGCTGAAAGTGATTGGAATCCGATGTCATAGGTCGCCCCGTCACCTATATAGCATAGTATATTGGCCTTCTTTCCAAGCTGCTTCAGGCCTGCGGTTATGCCGCCGACAGCAGCTCCTGCAGTCTCTATCGCCAGGTGAAGCCAAGGCACCTTCAGAGGCATGTGAGGATAAGTGACAAAGAGCGTCATGCATCCAGAGGAATTCACCACGATTGTGTCCTTCCCCAAGGCCTTCAGGGCCAGCTTGAGGCCCAGGTCGGCAGGGCATCCGGCGCAGAGCGAGGCGCCGCCTACAACAAGCTCCTCCTCCGGAACATCCTTGATGGAAGAGATTTCTCGACTGAAGGTGCCTCTTGGCACCTTCCTACCATCGGCCTTCATGAGAAGTATTTGTGCGAGCCTGAACTTAAGCCTTGATTATCGAAAGCTTGCGATTGACCTCGGCCAAAAGCTCCTCCAGAAGTTCCATGTCTGTTACGCTGCTGTATTCCTTCTTTGCGTATTCAAAATATCCTTTGGCATTTCTCAGATTCTCAATAGAGCCTCCTGCCCTGAACTTATTATATTCCCTTATTCCATCCTCAATAGTAGGCATTCCAATCACCTGAATAAAATTGTAAGCTATATTTATGTCGGTTGAGCTTTCCTTAGCAAGCCCGCGGCCTTCTTCTGCCCCACTGCAAGAATGAATGGGGCGAGCTTGGGCCCAGATTCCTTTCCAAGCAGCACTAGATAAACTGCCCTGAAGAAATCCTGCGGCCCCAGGCTGTGCTTCTTGGCTATCTCCCAGAAGAGGGAATGAAGCTCTTCCTGGTTCATCCCTTTCTTCTCAAGCATTGCTGCAAGCTCCTTAAGGCTTTCCTTCTGGGCCTGTGAAAGCTTTAGCCCTTCAGGTGACTTATCCACAAGCCTTATCCTGGCCTGCTCGGGTGCATAATGCTCTGCCCATCTCCTGGCATAATCAAGCCTTGCCTTAATCTGCCTCTTTGCAGAAGCAGAAGGCTTTTCCTTCAGGTGGCCTGTTGAAATGAAGAGTCTTATGGCTTCGCTGGTTTTTTCCTCCTGGAATATCTGGGAAACCATGGCTACGAAATCGAATGGGATGTGCGCTGGCATGGCCTTCGGAACGGATATCTGGGATATGGCATAAAGCCTTTTCATGTGCTGCCTTTCCTTCTCGTTCTGCACTTCCTGCTTCCCGAAGAAGACCCGTTCATGCATGTCATAGTCGTCATAGAGTAGAGGGAGGCTGCTCCAGGAGAAGCTCCTTGTCTTCATCAGCTTCTTGTTGTAAAGGAACCGTATGAGCTCAGGCGGCGCGACCTTGAGCCAGTCCGCGGGATAAATGACATTGCCCTTGCTTGCGGACATCTTCTCGTTGTCTATCATGAGGTGCTCGTAGAATATGGGGACCGGCATGGGGAACCCGAGCGCTTTTTCCGCTATCTCGCCGTTTATCCAGAAGGCGCTTCCTGGGACCTGGTACTCCTTGCCGAAGCCTTCTGTGCACACCTTCCAGCGGGCCCACTGGGCTGCCAGCTCGCTCTTGTAGAGGAGCTTGCCATTGCCCTTTAGCGGGTCATCCTCTCCTTTGTGCCCGCATCCTTTGGCAGTGTGCTTCTCGAACTTGTAGTCAGAGCACTGGTATTTCACAAAACCTTCTTTATATCCAAGGAACTTCGTGGTTATTATCTTCCCGCAGTTCCCGCACACAGGCATCCATGGGAACCAGTCCTTCCGCACGGGATTATCCTTCGGCCTGTACCTGTTCTGGATTTCAACGATGAGAGGCTGGCTCCGGATTATTTTTCCGATCTCCTCCCTGAAGGAGCCTTTCTTGTATTCCTCCCTCATGGAATAGGTCTCTATCCTGCCAGAGACGAACATGTGGATTACTTTCAGGTATTTGGAGACATGATGCTCTGCATACGATTTGTGGCATCCATGAAGGTCAGGCACATCTGTCACAGGAACCCCTATGTATTTAGAGTAGCTCTCCGGGACTCCCTTTGGTATCTTCCGCAGGGGGTCCATGTTGTCAGCGACCCATATCAGCCTGGCCTTCTTCCCGCTCTCGCAAAGGGAGTTGAAGACTGAATCGCACCTTATGGTGTCGCTCAGCCTGCCTATGTGCAGCACGCCTGACACCGAGGCCGCTGTCTTGACAACATATTCCTTGAGCTTGGGTAAGGGCTTGTCAAGATAGTGGAACTTCTCGCGGCCTGCTATCTCCTGCGCAAGCTGGTCTGCCCAGAAAAGGGATTTCTCCGCCTGGTCTTTCTGCATAATACCTATTTTGGAATAAGCTATAATAATATGTTGTCAATGTCGCTCTTTCTCTTTGGCTTCTCAGTCTCAGGGCTTGCCTTTCCCTGCTCATGAATCGCCTCTTTCTTCTCCGCCGCCGGCTCCATGGCTGCGGCTTCCTTCTTCTGATTCCTACGAGAATCAGCTTTCTGCGATGACTCGAGCCGCTCCTTTATCCTCTCCTTCTCCTCGCCGAAGTAGCGCTCGAACTCCTGCGTGAGCCTGAATAGCTTTGTCCTGCCCTTCTTCTCCGCCCGGACGAGGTTCCGCTTCTGTAGGATTTTGAGATAGGAGTAGGCCTTGTTCCCCTGTATCTTGATTATCTCGGACTGCTGCATGGGCTCCTTGTACGCAATGAGGGCAAGGGCGCGTTTGCAGCCCTCAGTCATGTCAGAATAAGGCGTAAGGTGCGCGACCTTCTTTAGGAGCTGAGGCCTGACCTGCATGAACCATCCTGATGGCCCGCTCACAATCTCCATCCCCCTTTCAGCGTAATCCTTCTGCAATTTCTCAAGCAGCTCCTTGACATAGCCCAGCGAATTCACTCCCAGAATCTTACCAAGCTCATCCAGCATGAGTGGCCTGCTCGTCATGAACAGTGCTGCCTCAAGGACTTTCTCATGAGTCATAATCATCACTTAGCCTTAGCCTGCTCGGTCTTAGATTTAATCTTTTGGTGGGATGCGCTTTTTAGCTTATTCTGGAAAGAATGCGCCTTCAAATTCTTATGGACAGGCGCCTTTCTTGCAGCTTCCTTTCCGGCTGGGGCCTTCAGGGCCTTCTCAGCCTTCCTGGTCTCCCTCTCCTTTGTCGCGACCTCCATGGCTGACTTCTCCGGGGAGGTCTTCCTGATGAATATCGCCTTGAAGAGCTCCTCCTGCCTGCAGTGCACCTTCTTGTCTTGGTCGAGGTGAACAAGCGGGACAAAGGTATCAAGGACCTCCTTCCTGCTTTTCATGTTCACCAGCTCGGAGAATTCTACCTCCTCGTCCCTTAGCCTTGCGAGCAGGGAGTCTATCTTCCTGTAAAGGCTCTCTATCCTCTCAGTGATGTTGTCCTCATGGATGACAATCTGCTCCCTTCTCCTTGCGCTCCTCTCCGTCCTCCTGGCATCAGTCTTCAGCGCGTTCCGGAGCGCTGATATGAGCTCAGTCAAAACAATCTTCCTTACAGGCTGCCTCTTGGATGGCACATCCAGCCTGACCTGGTCCAGGACAATCTCTCCATTCCCGTTGATCGCAGGCACAAGCTCCTCAGGGGCCAGCTCCCCGGCGTCCAGCTCTTCAGGCTGCTGCGTCAGGCCTTTGAGATACTCAATATGGTCTGACTTCATCCTCAGCAGCACAGCGGCTATCACAACATACTTGGCAGGTATCTTGAAGTCCAGCTCCTCCATCTTGCCTATATACAGCAGAAAAGACCTGGAGAGCAGGCTCAGGTCCAGGTTCCAGGGGTCCATACCTTCCCAAGCAATAATCTTGTATATTATCTGCTCCCAGGAGTACTCCGATGTTATCAGCTCCATGATGTCTTTTTCGTCCATAAACAACACTCTGCTCGCTTAAATCTTCCACACAGAATCGCAATCATGCTAGTAAATAATATGGGGAAGAACGCTTTTATACATTGGAAACTATGGAGAGATGCCAGTAGTATAAGCAGCACAGCTGGAAGGCGTCATACATATTCCATTTGCTTTGGTACAAGGCGGTTGACCAGTAGGACATCCGCCACACTCAGTGCTTGCACAATCGCTCTGGAACATATCATGGCAGCTTTGTGTTGTCCCTTGTACTGTAGTTTTAACGTTCCATGTAGGCGGGACGCTTCCCAGCTTGCATGTCATCGAACATTGCGTTGCACACTGCGTTCTGAAACTAGTCAAGGTGCTTACAGTCCCAACTCCTCCTCCGAAAATCGTCAGCATGACTAGCGCAGCAACAAGAATGACGACAGCTGTGACTACGATAAGGATGGTCGTGGAAAGAGCCTTCATAGAATATTATTGGCAGACTACCTTAATATTTATTTAGACGTACAAGTAAGCGCAGGGCCATTGCATGTACATAGTGTAAATAAACTTTCACAACTTTGCGGAGATCCTCCAGCTACTCTAACCGTTGGGGTAGTCCATGTTGCCGGCGCACTCCAAGTGCCACTGAGGCAACCTGTTACTTGTGCGGAGGCTTGACATAATGCTTGGCCTTGAGTTATTGTTGTCACATTCTGTATACCTTGACTAAAAATCGTCAGCAGCACCAGCGCTGCCACCAGGATGACCACAGCTGTGACCACAATCAGAATGGTAGTTGACAGTCCCTTCATACATAATTATATGTCGGAGGACATTTAAAAACCCCTATGATTTGATGGCTTTGCACATAAAGTCCTTTCTGCACATAAAGTCCCGAATCTGCACAAAAAGGGTCAGTCTATACCTAAAGTCACTGGGTTACACCAAAAAGGAGGGAGTTAATGACCAAATTTGACCCTTCCAGAGCTTTTAAATCGGTTTTTACCAGATATAAAAGGGAGATAGTTTTGGGGGCAAAAATTGGGCTATCTATCGGCTCGATTATTGGAATCATTCTAATTATACACACATTATTTGCTCAGCAAACCAATTTTGTTATAGAACCTATTGCCTGTCTACACCCATTAAATCAATATAAAATTTATTTTGAAACAAGCTTTAATGGTGAAATAGACACACCATATCAATGTACTATAGGGATTGAAAAAACTGATGTTAAAGAAGAAATCACGGATTGTAGTATTGTTTTTGCATATAGGAATCAGTCGAACAATATAACCGGATGGGATGAAATTTATAAAAGGGACTTAAGTGCATGGGAAATAGGCAGTTTAAACAAACTTAGAACAAATACAATCTCAATACAAATTGGGCCTTTTCCTACAATTAATTATGATGGGTATAGTGGTAAAGTAATGCTCTTCTGTAATAATAGGACACTTTATGGAGAGCACACGAAGAAATATTATATCAAAACCCAAAAGGAAATATTGGAGGAAGTAAAATTACAGCCAGACCCATGGAAAGAGAATCTGCCTTGGGTTGCGCCAAGTATCATTCTAATTTTGTCAATAACATTCCAAATTATTTACGATAGAAAAATTAGGAAATAAAACTCATCCTAATCAGTTCTGGCATCTTCCAGAACCTTCTTTCCATAATCCGTTATCACATAAAATCTCCATTTTCTATCATTGGGATTAATACACTCTACTAGTTTTCTTATACGCAACTCTCCGAGCTTGGTGCTGACATTGGAGCTTGCCATATTTGTTTTCTTTGCTATCTGTTTCGGAGCTAATGGTTTTTCGCTGTCCTTTAGGGATTCAAGTATAATACGGCTCAGAGGACTTCTCAGAATAAAGCTTATGTCAGCATATTCATTGTGTTCCATGCATAACTTTGGAAAAGTGCAAATACCTTGATTACCATGGTTTCATTTATAAGTTATACATAAGATTATAGTAGTACGAAGGGAGAATAAACCTCAATATAGGCTACGATGGTGAACTGGGTGAAAACAATCTATGAGAAGGTTAAATCGATGAAAGAGACACAGATGTTCTACATAAAGACAAATAGCGAGGTGAGGCTGAATTTGGGATGTGGTAGGACACCGATGCCTGACTTCATTAATGTGGATTGTGAGCCGTCTCAATATACTGATTTCATTTGGAACCTTAACAACATGCCTTATCCATGGAAAACGTCATCCATCTCGGTGGTAGCACTCCATCATATCCTTGAACATTTGGATAATCCGAAAGCGGTCATGGAAGAAATCTGGAGAATCTGCAAGGACAGGGCAAGGGTGAGCATAAAGATACCTTGGTATAAGCGAAAGAGCGTCCTATGGAATCCAGAACACAAGTATGATTTCGCCCCAGAATGGTTCATGGCATGGGATGAAAATCGAACTCATAAAAGAGTTTATGCGGCTTTCAAGGATGGCTCGGAGGCTAGGTTCGAGTATCTAGGTATGAGAAAGATAAAGGAGCGCCCCAGGTTAATAGGATGGCTTCCGAAAATTAAGCGCTTTAAACTGGCAGAGACTGAAATCACTTTGAAGGTTGTTAAATGAGCTTTATGTATATGATTGTGATTGGGGCGATAATTGCCATTCTATTGGAATTATACATAGCTTTTTCTACGAATGTCTAAAAGGTATCAGCATTTCTTGGATAAATTACGCCTATGATGATATACGTTCCAAACCTGAAATGCGTTCCAACTACAAAATAAACCTCTTTTCTTTGGAGTATCCAGTCATACATTTTCTGTCTTACTTTACTAATAACAGTTTTTTCGTCAGGGTACTTCCCTATTTTCTGATAGCGTTTGCAATTGCGATATAATTCAGCCACTTCCCAATCTTCACATAACATATCATGTCTTGTTGAGCAAGCTCTTGAACACTTGAAAATGTAACTAAATTCCTTTTCAGGTATATCAATTTTGATGACGCTTCCACCTTTAAGAGTTTGTTGTTTGCTCTTTTCTTTCATTTCTTCAAAGTGCTTGTTTTCGCTGTCATAAAAGTCAATTATTTCGGGCTTCACTACACCTAAAGAAACCTCTTTATGACCTTTTGAGTGGAGTTCTTCTAATGTAGTTAGTTTGCTCTGCAACAAGTCATGGATATTTGAATAGTCATCTTCTCCAAGTTGCTTAACACTCTCAGATTTTATTTTTCTACTTTCTGGTCTATGGTTAGATGGCCCTTCGCTTTGCAATTCGTACTCTATCCACGACTTCTTCTTGAAACCGCGCCCAGTCCAGAATAGTTTTAATGGCACAGGATATACCCTTCGCCATTCACCGCTTTCCGTTATGCCAGCTACACAGATTAGGTGTTCATATTCCTTGCTGACTATCGGCGCAGCTTTGGCCAGTACCAGCAACTTTTCTTTCATTGTGCCATCTACAAATCTATAACTTTAAAACCGTCTTTGATAAGGCGCTCCTTGATTATTTTTCTATGGCATACTTCCACATTACGTTCAAAGCACATTATGGCAGTCCTTCTGACATGAGCAAGACCTTCAAGGTCAGTTAGGAATTCCTGGGATTCTTCACGATTCAACGCAACCGAATACTCTTTGAAAAACCTGTTATAATCCCCTTCTTGCCATAGCTTATGCCTTATTTCGCTTGGCGAACCAAGTGCAGGGAAATGCTTATAGAGTATCCCATTGCTTCTAAGGAACTTTGATAATGCGGATTTAGCGAATCCGTTTTTTCTGCTTAAAGCGAGTTCCCTAACATCTATCAATTGTTGTATGCCATGCTTTTTCAATACGCTAAGAAATATCTCAGGAGATTTTCCTTCATAACCAATCGTATATACGGTTACACCTTCGTCTGGAAGAAACCAGTATGTGTTCGGGCCTTCTTTCCTTCGTTCAAGTCCTGTTTCCTTCTCTAATTGTCTTACCCATTTATTGTTAGGGACTGCTTGCGGAAGCCCTAATTTCTCTTGAATTTCGGCCCAAGTTAATCCTGTTTTACTGTTCCTAAGAAGTTCAATTATTTGCTCTTTGAATAGGTCATAATCTGTGCCTTTCGAAATAAGCAATCCTTCCGGCTTCATTGTAGTTCTGAGCGTATCCCCTCTTTTCCAACCGAGAGCATTAACATCTTTTGGCGGTAGAATGACAATCCATTGTTCATAGTCTTTGCCCTTAACTTTGCGTGAAAGGTGTCTTTGAAGCTTCATAATTATATTAGGCGTCTAATGTATTTATAAACTTTTAGACGTCTAACCGATAGCTTTATATACTTAGACGTCTAATATTAAGTATAAGAAATTAGACGTCTAAAGTC
>CAYGVS010000033.1:0-10697 GCA_964353635.1 uncultured archaeon
TGCAGATGACCTGATGGCCACGTACGGATTCCTGTGATGTATCCTTTCGCCCAGCTTGTGGTATGAAGAGATGACAGCCTCCTTCAGTTCAGGGGACATGGGGGCAGCGGAGATCCTCTTGCGGATGAGCTTGCCTCTCCTCGAAAGGTCCTTCATGTTGTGGGTATCAAGACCATGCAGAGTATCCTTCACAAACGATTTCAGTCCTGCATGATCTAAGAAATGGCGGTAAGCATCTGCGGTTATGGCGAACCCAGGGAGCACAGGCACATTCACTTTGTTATTCATCTCCCCAAGGCTTGCACATTTCCCGCCAACAATTGGCGTGTCCTCCTTGCCTATCTCTTCGAACCACAATATCATTTTTCCACTAATAGCCGCCACCTCAGCTTTTTAATCTAAGAAAGCGGGAGGGCATATGCCCACCACGCTGTTTAGAAATCTCTCAGGCTTTCTTGAACCTCAGCTTGAGCTTCTTGAGTATCTCATTCAGGGTAGTGTACTCCATCTCGCTCGGCTCAAGCCTGTGAGGCTGGAAAGGCCCGTTCCTGCGTATGAAATCAGCCATCTGGTTGCATTCCATCCTTGCCTTGTCGAATCCAGGGTCGTCAAACATGTCCGCAGGAAGACCAAGCATGCCCTCTGCAAGCTGGAAGCCCAGAGCCATTACCCTGGGTGGACCGTCAAACCTGGACATATGCGCATCCTTTTCTGAGACAGGCATGAAAGGCCCGTTATGGCTTCCCCTGTTCCATCCTGCGACGAAATACGGGGTCGCGAAAGGCTCGAGGACCTCTCCAACGTCAGGAAGGCCCTTCTGCGCCCTTACTATCATGACAGGGTCATCCTTGCCCACGTACCTGCCTGCTATGAGGCTTAACCTGTCCGTTGAAGTGACGGCAGAGATATCATTCCCGACTTTCCTGCGCACTTCCTTTACCTCATACCTACCCACTGTCCCAATAAGCGCAAGCATGTCATACATCTCCTCCGGGCACGAGAACACGACCTCTTTCCTTTCTATCACGTCATGTATGGTGAACTTGAATCCTCCGTGCATGTCCGGATCTATCACAAGCCCGGGATTGGAGAACGGGTCTGCGAACATCTTGTAGAGCGGGATGCTCCAGGCTCCGGGCTCTGTCTTGTCTGCCATGAAGACTACGACAGGCTCAGAAGGCCTCTCCTCGAAGGTCATCTCAGCCACCCCCGGTCCCATGCCTTTAAGGTTGCCGGAGAAGCTGGTCTTCAGTATATCCTGGCCAGCGCCATAAAGCTTGAGCTGCTTGGCTCTTGTGGTACCCTCGAGAAATATGTTCCAGGCAAGTCCATGGATTTCCTTGTTCGTGTCTCCCTTCTTGTGCGTCATTATGAGCTCCAGGTCATCTCCACACGCAGTCACATAGTAGTCTAAAATCTTCTTCTTCTCTTTTGCATCCTCCAGAGCCTTTCTTGCAAGCTCGAGGATCTCTGGATGGGAGTGCGAGTGCCCTACCCATCCTCCTATATCCGCTTTTATGACAGAAAGCGTAACCTTCATTGCCCCCACCTCTCAAAGTTATAACTAATATAATTATGTAATATGCTTAATATAAAAGAAGCCATAATATAATATACATAGCGTTTTAGGGGTGGTTTGATGGTAGTCGTTGATGCTATATACGGGAAGAATGCTGGATTAGTGTGGAGAGCCCTGAACGAGAAAGGTCAGCTGGGCCTTAGGGACCTGGCGAAGCACACGAAACTCAGCATGCTTGAGGTCAATGGAGCGATAGGCTGGCTCGCAAGGGAGAACAAGATCAGGATTGCTGAGAAGGAAACCAAGACCATTTATGAGCTTGCGTCCTGATTCTGGAAATCATTTCTTCTTCATGTTGAAGATTATGGTATGGATTCTGGTCATCTCTTCAATGGAGTAATGCAAACCCTCCCTCCCCATTCCTGAATCCTTATCGCCCCCGAACGGGAAGTTGCCTATTCCATGGGCCGGCGAGCCGTTGATTGTTACAGAACCGCTCTCTATGTTCTTTGCAAGATATAAGGCTTTCTCAATGTCCTGGGTGAATACAGAAGCGTCAAGCCCGAAAGAAGACCTGTTGGCTATGGCCAGTGCATCTTCCATATCCCTGACCCTCATTATGGCGACCACAGGCCCGAAGGTTTCCTTCCATGCTATTTCCATCTTCTCATTCACATGGTCAAGGACAGTAGGCTCAAAATACGTGCCTTTCTTCTTCCCGCCAAGAAGCAGCTTTGCCCCTTTGGAGACTGCATCCTTGACCAGAGATTCAACTTTCTCAAGAGCTGCTTCGTTTATCAGGGGTCCTATCTTGGTGTCAGGCTCCTTCGGGTTGCCCACTTTCCAACCCTGGACCTCCTTTGCCATCCTGGCAGCAAAATCCTCTGCAATACCTTGGGAAACCAGTATCCTGGATAACGCATCGCACCTTTGGCCTGAGAATTTCAGGGCGCCAGCAGCGCACTCCTTTACTGCAAGCTCTATATCCGCATCTTCCAGCACTATTGCAGGGCTTTTGCCTCCAAGCTCAAGGTGAAGCTTCTTCATGCCTGCTATGGAGGCTATGTGCTGGCCCACTGCAGTGGAGCCTGTGAACGATATCATGTCAATCTTCGCATGCCCTGCCAGCAGGTCGCCAATCTCTCCCCCTCCCCCAGTGATCACATTGAGCACACCCTTCGGGACGCCGGCGAGCTCAGCCAGCCGTGTGAACATGAGAAGCGCTATTGGGTCATCGCTTGCCGCCTTGCAGACGACAGAGTTGCCTGCCAGCAGCGCGGGAACGATCTTGGAAACGGAGATGAAAAGGGGGTAGTTGAACGGGCATATGGCAAGGACCACACCAGCAGGCTTCCTGGAGACGATTGCGAACTTCTGGGAGGCGCCTGAAACGAGGTCGCCGGGTATGTATTCCCCGTACATTATCTTGGCCTCCTCGGCAGCATAATGCAGCCTTTCTATAGTGGCCTTCACTTCACCCTCTGCATAGGCCCTGGGCTTTCCTGCTTCCTGTATGAGCATCTCAATGAGCTCCTCCTTGTGCTCTTCAGCGAGGCCCTTTATCTTGTGCAGAAGCTGAATCCTGTCAACAGTATCCATCTTCGCAATGAGCTGCCTGGCACTATGGGCCGCTTCAACAGCCTTCAGCGCATCGTCCTTTGTGGACTTCTGAACCCTTCCGACAAGAGAATTGTCATAGGGGTTCCTTACATCAAACGTCTTCCTGTTCGAGGACTCTACCCACTCTCCGTTGATGAACATCTTGTAGATTATTTTTCCGTCAGAGCCTGCAGGGAAACGCATCGCATTCCATATGCTATCCATCACACCACCCGATTTGGCATGCTCCGCAGAAGCCACGGCCAGGCGTTTCTTCCTGCGGACCACCTTCCTTTTAGCCATTGATAATTATTGGTCTAGGTTGTATAAAAGCCCTGTTAAAAAATGCGCATCATCCAAGCGCAACGATATTGTTCTGCTTCTTTAGCTCGAATTCTACCACGTTCCCAAGAGACACCTTGCCGTTTGCAATGACCTTCTTGATTGAAGACGGCAGCACGACCTTGGCCCTTATCTGCGGAGCGGAGTCGAATTTCATGTCCAGCGTAAGCCTGGTATGGTCCCTTCTTATCATGAAATCCATCATAGCCTGGCCTATCTTCTTCCCGAACCTTTCCATGTATTCCCACTCATCAGGCAATCTGGGATGAATGACAACAGCATGATTCTCCAGGTCCGGGCTGATGCCGAAAAGGAAGCCATCCACAGCAGTTATGAACATGGCTGAGGACCATGCCTGCATCCCGCAGCCCAGAAGCTTTCCTGTCTCTGCATCAAGCACCTCTGCGGAGCCCCCCAGGAGGTTCTCCCCCATCTCAGAAGCCATGGATTTTAAATAACTCAGGCCCTGATGGATCCTGTTGTGCTTGAGGCATGCACAGGCAGCAGCACCAGTCGTCAGCCCCCAGACAGATCCCTTGTGGTACGAGCTGGGGCTGTATTCCTTGTCCTTCACCGAGCGCGTCCTCACGCCCCATTTTGTTGAAAGCTCTTCTTTTAGTTTGTCCAGCACCCGTGAAACCTTCTCACCGTCAGCATTGTCCAGGCAAATCGGTGCGAGTGGATTGCATGTCATGTCAGCAAGATCAGGGTTCTTGCTGTCAATGAAATACCCATTTGAGGGATTCCAGTACTCGACCTTTATTTTACCATCCAAATGCTGGGACAGATGAGGATTGTAATGCCTAAGTGCAGCGGACCACAATGACTGGACCTCTATGGCAGAGCTCCCCCTCTGATAGGAATCCATCCAGGTTTTGTTGGGGTCATGTACGATAAGCCCATTATCAATCCTTATACCTTTCGTCTCTTCCAGAAGGGGCTTTCTTGTGGCCTTGAGGAAGTCCGTGTCACCTGTGAATGCCGCATAATGATGCAGCGCAAGGATGAACAAGGGATGCGTGTCTGCAAAACCCCTTTCCATATTCCCTTCTGTGTCAATCTTCGAAGGTATCCCTCTGTCAAGGAACATCTCAAGGACATTTTTCGAGGCTTGGAATTCCCCAAGATGATTCAGCGCCAGCAGCGAAATGAATGAATCCCTTGCCCAGAATTCAAGGAACCATGGAAGCCCTGCAAGGATACCCACGCCCTCCTTTGACTCGTGGACGAGAGACTTGAGAGCCATGGCATTCCAGACGAAAGCCTTGTTCAGCTCCCTATCAGGAGTCCTTATAATCTGCCTTCCAGGCCCTGAGGTTCGCACCTTTTCCTCCAAGAGAGATCTCCATCCTGTCAGCCCAGAATCAAATGCTGATACAGCCTCCTCCATGGAATGGCTGGAGCACGAGAAGATGAACGGAACCTCCATCTCTTCAGCCGGCTCCATATCAAAAGATACCTCATAGTCTCCTGGAAGGAAGCATCTCTGTAACACACCGTCCGGGCTGTGTTCCTTGTACTCGTTCCTTGGTGTGAACGATATCGAAAGGCTCTTGCCGACCTTTCCCGCACCGAAGGCTGTGAACCACGGCCTGGTCTCTGTCTTGACGAGTATCCAGTTCCTGACCTCGCTGAATTCAGACTGGTATGTCCTTGCATGCCAGTCCTCGTTCTTCTTCCTCATGTTCACGGCAGTCTCCAAGATTATCGAGACCTTTTTCCTGGGGCCGTTGTTCTTTATCTTAAGGACAGATACAAGCATCTTTTTCCCTTTGGGCACGAAAACAGTCTCTTTCACGTCGAATTCGGAGAGCCCAAAGCCGTGGACAGCGCCCCATGGGTTTAGCGAGAAATCCTTGCAATCATCCCAGGAAAGCCACTGCTCGGAGCCGGATTTAATCCTGTAGGCATAGTATTCCACGTGCTTTACCGGAGGGCCCCAGAAACCGCACCATTTGGTCCTGAATCCTGTATCAACATGCCTGCAGAAAAAAGCCCTGCTGTTGGTAAGGGTGTAGTGCTTTTCCTTGAAATCCTCTTTCTTCACGCTCCAGTCCAACATGATTAATATTTGGGTAGGTGGTATAAAAAATGGCTTATTTATTATTGGAGAGCAATAATAGTTAAACTATATGAAATCTAAGGAAGCAAAAACCGATTTCTGCGTAGGAGACGTCGCCTGGGAGTTCCCTCCTAACATTGTCGGAGGCCTGGGCACCTATCAGGACGAGCTTTACAAGAGGCTCGGGAAGAAGTTCCAGATTACAGCCATACCCCTTATGAGGGAAGGGGACAAGAGGGTCAACGAGATAGTCAACAACTGCGATGTGCGCAGGATAAAGCCGAGGCCCGAGCTTTTTGATGCTTATAAACTCATACATGCTGATGACTGGTACGTTGGAGGCAGCTATTTCGATTTCACGCTCCAATCCATTGAGATACTCTGCAGCATGTCCAAGCTCGACCTGATACACACGCACGACTGGCTCGGCATGTGGGCAGGCCTTGTGGCAAGCAAGCACCTGAACAAACCCTGGGTAGCCACGATGCACTCCTGTGAGATAGGGAGGAGCCCCAATCCCAACCAGTGGGTGGTGGAGATAGAGAAGCTCGGGGCGAGGGCGGACAGGGTGATAGCTGTGAGCAACGGGACAAAAGACGAGCTGATAAGGATGGGCTACCCAAAGGACAAGATTGAGGTGATACATAACGGGATTGACATGAAGAAATATGACCCGCAGAAAATAGACAGGGAAAGCTCGAGAAAGAAGCTGGGTTTTAACAACAAGAAGGTGATATTTTTTGTAGGCAGGCCTGTAAGGGAGAAGGGCATAGACACCCTCCTCAGGGCGTTTGATGAGGTCAAAAAGGAAATGAATGATGTGAAGCTTGTCCTGCTCAGCAGGGGGGACATACAGAGCCTTTCCCCTGATGTGATACACATAAACAGCTTTGTGACAGAAAGGGAAAGGATCGAGCTGATATCAGCCTCTGATGTCTTTGTTGTGCCATCGCTTTATGAGCCCTTCGGCATCGTGGCTGTGGAAGGGCTTGCAATGAGCAAGGCTGTGATAGGCTCAAGGACAGGTGGGATAAAGGAGATAATAGAGGATGGCAAGTCCGGCCTCCTGTTTGAGCCGGGGAACCACATGGAACTGGCTGACAAGATAAAGTTCCTTCTAAAGAACGAGAGCGAGAAGAAGCGCATGGAAGGCAATGCCAGGAAGCGCGCGGCCTATTTCTCATGGGAAAAGAATGCGAAAAAGGTAGCTTCCATATACAAAGGCCTGCTCTCAAAATAGCAAGGGGGATAGAATGGTCAAGAAAGTCCTGCTCCTTAACAAGGAGTTTGCTCCGGGAGAAAGCGTTTCAGAGTACACAAGAAGCCTTGCTGCCTTTCTTGACCAAAAAGGGATAGAGGTTCACATAGTCTGCTTCGGGAGCTGGCCTCTGGATGAAAGCCTTGGGGAGAAAACACATGTCCATAGGGTCCCGCTTTTGATACACGGGAACAACTTGTTCAACTGGTCCATGCTCATGAACAACGAGCTCAAGAGGCGCAGCCGCGAGATTTTTGAGGGAGAGGGGTTTGACATAATCCACGGGAACGACTGGATAACCTCGGCCTCAGCAATCTCCATTGCCAAGCTCACTGAGAAGCCGCTTGTCGTTACCATACATTCCACAGAGAAGGAGCGCGGATTCGGGACAAAGCATTCCGGCCTCATATCAGACATGGAATGGTGGCTCACCTATGAGGCAGGATGCGTGCTCTCGAATAATGACAGGACTTACTGGTCCCTTAAGAACGACCTGCAGCTGCCTGATGAGAAAATCAGGCTGATAGACCCGTTCAAAGAGAAGTGGCAGGAAGAGGTTCTGAATGTCTACCAGAATATTACAATCCAGCAGAAAGTGAAAGCATGAGAGTTTTGATGGCTACCTGGGAGTTCCCTCCTTTCAAGGTTGGGGGAATAGGAAGCCACTGCTATGACCTTTCCCGGACCCTTGCTTCCATGGATCATGATGTGCACATCCTCACATACGGAGACAGCCACGGGCAGGAGGAGATAGAAGGAGTCACAGTCCACAGGCTTCCTTCAGCAATCGCCCCTGACACGATTTCCTGGTCCATGTTCTTAAGCCACCAGATGGAGAAGAAGGCCATAGAGTTGAGCAAGGAAGAGAAGTTCGATGTGGTGCATGCGCATGACTGGATGACCGTGCCTGCAGGCGTTGGGATAAAGAAGCTGCTCAATATCCCTATGGTCTTCACCCTGCACTCCACGGAAAGGGGAAGGTCGGGAGTGCATGACGCATACACAAGGATGATAAACGATCTGGAGTGGTACGGGACCTACGAATCGGACGAGGTCATAACAGTGGGGAAGGATTTTTACAGCGAGGTCAAACACATGTTCAATGTACCTGAGGAGAAAATACACTACATAAGGAATGGCGTGGACATCTCAAGGTTTGACGGCAACAAGGCGGATGTGCAGAGGGCAGACTACGCTGACGACCGGGAGAAGCTCATTCTCTTTGTGGGCAGGCTCACGCACCAGAAGGGGATAGACTACCTTCTCGGCTCCATACCAGGCGTGCTCAACCAGCACCCTGAAGCGAAATTCGTGATAGCAGGAGGAGGGGCCGTTGACCACTACAGGAACATGGCTTACAAGATAGGCATAGCGCACAAGACATTCTTCACAGGCTACCTCCCTGAGGAGAGCCTGATATCCCTCTATAAGAAAGCAGACCTCACAGTCGCGCCATCCGTATATGAGCCTTTCGGGATTGTGGCACTCGAGTCTGCGGCCGCCCGCACACCCACAGTAGGCTCTTATGTAGGCGGTCTCAAGGAGACCATAGTGCATGAGCGCACCGGCCTCCATTCCTATCCCGCCCATCTCCAATCACTCTGTGACCAGATAAACCGCTCGCTCTGGGATGAGGACTGGAGGAAGTGGATGGGTAGCAACGCCAGGAAGATGGTGGAGAAGGATTACACCTGGGGCAAGATAGCGAACTGGACATCAGGAGTGTATGGGAAGGCCATGGGGATATGGGACTAAAGATGGATAGACGGCTTGAATCAATCGAATAAAGCTGTCGATCAAGCCGTTCCAAGATATGTTTTTATGTTTTGAAACAAATAATTCAACATGCAGACTCCAGAGCGGCTGCGGGATTTGAGAAATCTTAATTATCTTTTGTTTGGTGGGCTGACAGAGAAAGAATTTTATAGGAGACACAGACAGAAAAGATATCCTATGGAAGAAAGCGATGAAATTATAACAGGATACGTTGAATTCAACCTGGATACAGGAGAAATCACACCTCATGATATGATAATTTCAAAAGGTAAATGAAGTCTACTTTTGATTTTTCCCCATCAGCTTCTCGAAAACCCTTTCCTTGAAGTCGAATATAACATCGGCTATAGTGGAGAATCCCTGCTGGGGATGGTCGAAATACGAAAAGTATTGGTGGACATCGCCATCCCCCCACCACTTGGTGCAGATGTTGTGAAGATGGTCTGAGGTCTGGAGCAGCTTCCAGACCCTGAGCAGCTCTTTGTCACCAGTTTTCTTGACCATGGGCAGGATTTTCTTTAGCTCGTCAAAATACCGCCTTTGCATATCATTCCCCAACCATGCAGATACATCCATCTCGAGGTCAGCCCAGGAAATGGTATTCATCTCGAACACGTCATATTCGCCTATCGGCTGGTGCTTTTCAGCTATCTCGTTAGGAAGAGCGAAGTGAAGGTTCCAATGCTTGTTTATTTGGTACGGAAGGGCTCTAAGGAACCAAAGAATCCCCGTACCTTCCCAATGGTGTTCCCCGAAGGTCTCGAAATCCATGAAGAGGTTGATGCAATGGCCGGGAGAAGCCGAGAGCCAGGCAGAGTACTTCTCAGCTGTGAGAGGCCACTCGTTCCATTCCCTTGAGGAGAACCTGTAGCCCACGTCATCTGTGAGCCTGCGATTCCTTAGAAGCACCCTGATATCAGACACGTAATGAGGCGGGGTGTATACATAATTTGGAGACCTCCATCCAAGGATCCTGTCCACACCCTCAGTGAATATCGCCTTGTATCCCATCTCACCTGCGATCCGGCCAATCACATTGTTATAGATGAGCTCTGTGTTCACCAAGACCTTGGGCTCGTATGAGAAAAAGGATTTGATGGCCTCCCTGTGCTCCTTGACATCCTCGATGAACTGCCCGGCATCATCAGACATGCTCGTCAGGGAATGGTAGTAGGTCTCGTCCAGGAATTCCACACGGTTCCGCGGGAAGGATTTGAACATGTCCAGAAGCCCCGGATGCCACCTTTCGCACTGCTCAAGCCAGAGGCCTGTTATAGAAAACGCCACCTTGAAGGGCTTCCTCTCATGCTTCATGTCATCAACAAGGTTGAGCAGAATCTCCACGGCGGGATAATAGCATTTCCCTGCCACCTTGTCAAAGACCTCCTTGTTGAAGACGCTTGAGAAGTATCTGTCAAAAAGGTTGCTTGCATCCTTCCTGACGCCGAACTTGTTCAGCCTTATCGGCTGGTGGACCTCGAAAATCATGCTGACGTCAGTCATGAATAGGATATCGGTCGAAAGTATATATTGGTATGCTGCCAGGCAAATGGCATCATTCAGATTTTCCAGCGATTTCGTAATACCTTTTTCTCTTGAAAGTGACGCCTTTGATTAGCCCGGCGCGCTCCATCTCATTGAGATATTCGCTGCACCTAGTTCTGGATAGGCTTAGTATCTGCGCAAGGTCATATGATGTGAGCTTCCCGTGCTGCCTCAGGTTCTCCTCTATGGTCCTTTTTATCCTGGTCTTCTTCACGCCATCATCGGCCTTCCTGGATTTCCCTTCCATTGTGTCCATTCTTTCATGGAGATGCGAAAGCTTCTGAGATATGTCATCAAGCCTCTCCTTGATGTGCTCGAGGTCATGAATTTCCGAGACAGGTCTCCTGCTCTCCCTCTGGAGGTTCTTCTTAAGAATAAGCATGTGTTCCATATCGTTTTTCTTGTGGTTCTTCCTTCTAATCAGCCTGAGCATGATACTAATTGTCGGGTCGACATATAAGCTTTCCGCTTTGCTTAGTTATGAGTTGTTATATACTTCGACAGTTATGTATAACAATATTGTTGTACAACAATGTATATATATCCCTGTGAAAAAATGAAGCTTCCCTCCTGCCCGAGGACCTTAATAATTAATA
>CAYGVS010000034.1:0-10685 GCA_964353635.1 uncultured archaeon
ACAACGGTACCATGCAATACAACGCATTCATCAACGCTGCAGCAGGCAAGTTTTCTGGAGCCAGCCAGTTCGACGGCGACGGTGATTTGGTTCTGGTTCCCAACAAACCCAGCCTGAACTTTGGGGCTAATGTGCAGTTTGCAATAAGCCTATGGGTCAAAAGCAACGGAACAGACACAGGACAAGTACTGTTTAGCAAAAGAGGCAGTGCAGGATATGATATGTTCCTCTCTCCTGGCAACACCATCTTCAGGATTGATGAAGGCACTAACGATGTATACACCAACTTCGCCTACCCTTATGACAACAACTGGCACCATATAGTGGCCATGCGCAACGCAACCCACCATTCCGTATGGGTGGATGGCGCCTTCAGAGCATCCACAGCAGACACTAGTCTGGCTGACCTGACTGATACCATAAACCTTGCAATCGGGAATGAAAACGGATGGGCTCCCTCTGCCATAACAGGCTCCATAGACGAGCTCGCCATCTGGAACCGCTCCCTCTCCAGCCAGGAGATACAGCAGCTGTATTCAAGCACCTCTCCAATTTCCTGCCAGACATGCATCCATAAATCAGACAATAATCCATGCGATGGGAAAGTATGCAGGCTGGAGCTCTTCACATTCATAGACAGGTGGAAGTATAATAATCAGGACGTGACTATAAGGGAGCTCATAGCGGCTATTGGATTGTATAATATTAATAAAGGGTGCTGATATGCACCTATAGCGCAGTTCAGCTAAACTTATTTTGGACTCCAAAGCCTTGCAATAGACTGAAGGCGTCTCCCGGACGCCTTCTTTCTTTAATCAGGCTTTGTTGGGTTGTATAATAAAAATAAAGGGTGCTCTTAAGATTCACTTCCTCCTATAGAAATCATCCTTCAGCTTCTTTCCCGTCTTCTGCTCCCATTTAGGTATGGGAAGGGAGAACTTCTGCTGCGTGGGCTCCCTGTACATTTCAGGCATCACGTTGAATGCGCAGAACGGGACTATGGGCATCTTCGGGTCAGGGGTAGCATAATGTATGCAGCAGCGCTTGACGCGCTCAACATCATAGTTGTACTGATCCATGAAGTGCATCATGCCCACGAACAGGCTCTTGTGGTGGAACTCACCCAGAGCCCTGTAATCATGCTTCATGAGCGCATTGTATATCACCTTGCTCAGGCCGAAGCCCTTTGGGGCCTTCTGCTTGTCAATGAACGAGTTCAACCGGAACATCAGGTTCAGGCCTGCGGTGTACCTGCTCTTGCCGCGGCGGACCTCGTCAGCCATGACGTCAAGGTAGCGGAAGAGGCCTTCCACATCCACGAACCTGGTGATGGGTATCATCTTTCCTTTGTCATTGAAAACGTAGGTGGCCATGCCGCAGGCGAAATGCGTGCTCAGGGAATACTTCTGCTTCTTCGTGATTGCCTCGACGAAATTGGTTATGGGCATCACGCTGGGGACAGGATAGAAATCGCTCTTCGCTATCTCCCCTCCTGTCTGCTCCTCTATCCTCTTGATTGTGTCAGGAACGGTAATCCGGAAGCTGTCCCTCTCCTTCTTAGGCATCCTCCCCACAAGGGATACGGGCTGGTAATTGACACCTCTTATCACATCATTATTCTCGAAACCAAATCTCAGGATGCCCCCCAGCTCATGGTCATTCACCCCTTTTATCACAGTGGGAACAAGCACGATGCCTATCCCAGCCTTCCTGCAGTTCTCCATCGCCTTGGGGACCTCCCAGTGGTTCTTTGGGTTGGTCTTCTCGGTAACCCCGTCAAAGCTCATGTACAGTGTGTTCACGCCTGCCTCCCTCACCCTCCTTGCGAGGCCAGGGGACTGCGAAAGCCTTATGCCATTCGTGTTAAGCTGCACGTGGTCAAGGCCTCCCTCCTTGCATATTTTAATAATCTCCACAAGGTCCTCCCGTAATGTGGGTTCTCCTCCGGTGAGCTGGACTGCGTTGCATGGTACTGGTTTTTCACTAACAAGGTTCCTTACCATGAACCTGACCTGCTCTAGGGTAGGCTCATAGACATATCCCATCTTCTGTGCATAATAGAAGCAATACCAACAGCTGAGGTCGCACCTGTTCGTGATCACTATATTTGCAAGGGCTGTGTGACTCTTGTGCATTTTGCATAGTCCGCATTCATAAGGGCATATAGGATTGTCTTTCTCCACGTTAGGGTTTGAGACCCCTTTACCGTCACGGGCGAAGCTCCTGGCCTTCTCATACATCTCATAGTCTCCCCAGTACAGTTCTTCGAATTCCCCATGTTTGCTGCAGGTTTTGGTAATCCAGACCTTCCCTTCCCTCTCGAATATCTCCGCAGGAAGAACCTTTTGGCATTCAGGGCAGACGGACTGCGTTCTCAGAAGAGAATTCCTTCCCGATATCTTTCTTGTGATTTTCTTCGGCTGGGCTTTATTGTCAATCATAGAATCCACTTGAATGCTTGAAGAGTTGTCTTAAATATTTATCGTTTAATAGTTTTTAAATGTTTTAAACGCTTATTTTTCGCTGATTGATAGTTAATAAGATATAATAATTAAAAGCATTCCGAGACAATTCTTACTATGGACTTCTCCTCAGGCCAGGGCTCCCTGTGCTCAAGGTGCAAGGGAAGGATGTGGTGCGGAAAGGACAGGTGCCCCCTTCTCGTGAAATTCTATGCTCAGACCAGGGCCAAGTCGCTTATAGACAGCACACACATGGAAGGCTCCTCCCCTCCATCCGTGTTCATAGGTCGGTTCAGCTACCCGAAAGTCTACATAGGTCCAATGCTCCCTCCGCAGTTCGGGGACACCAGCCTGATGGACACGCCTGAGAACTGGCAGGGTTTCACCATAGACCAGATAGTGGACTTCCGCTTCCAGCTTGTTCGCGGGAAGTTCCTCAACCCCGTGAACAACTTCAACGGCAAGATAATAGAGCAGACCAGGGAGATCGCCCTTGCCGAGAAATCCCCTGACGCCCAAGTGGACTTCAAGAAGAAGCCCCAAGGCAAACTTGTAATGAACGACGAGGTCCAACCTTTCGGTCCCTCAGCACCTCTTCAGAAGATAGAGCTCGGGGGGAATGTGAAGTTTGAGAAGAACATCGAACGCGCATTCTATGACACAGACCTCAAGGCCGCGGAAGCCGTGATAAGGCTGCACAAGGACGAGGTGCTAATCTCCAAGATACAGAAGGCCTTTTCCGTGGGTGCGTTCGGCTTGGGGAAAAACAGGAAGTTCGTCCCGACAAGATGGAGCATAACCGCAGTGGATGACACGCTCGGGAAGAATTTAATGCAATACACAAGGGATTTCCCTCTGATTAATGAGTACAGGATTTATGAGCACTACCAGCTGGACAACCGCTGGCTGGTTCTCATGCTCCCAAGAGAGTGGTGCTACGAGCTCATAGAGGCCTGGTACCCGAACACAATCTGGAACCCCGCAGGCAATAAGATACAAATCTTTTCAGACCACGAGCTCTACGAAGGCCGCACCAAATATGCGGAGATAGGGGGATGCTATTATGCAGCCAGGCTTGCCACGAACGAGCTCCTGAACAGGGAGAAGAGGCAGGCAGGAGTGGTCATCCTCAGGGAAGCCCATCCTGGTTATATTATGCCGGTTGGTGTGTGGAATGTGAGGGAAGCAGTGCGTGCAGCCCTCAAAAACCAGCCCTATAAATTCGCAATCCTCCAGGAAGCCCTTGACCTTATTGGAAAGAAGATGGATATCCCCGTAAGCATGTGGATTGAGACTAGCGGTGTGCTGAAGGATACAATGCGTCAAAGGAAGCTGGTGGATTTTTTCAAGGCTAAAACAGCCTAGCAATTTATTCCTGCAAACAAATTCTTGTCATGCAGAATACCCTTTACGTTAAAGATCGTCAGTCCTGGAGAAACTGGCTCGAGAAGAACCACTCCAAAAAGAAAGAGGCCTGGGTCGTATTCTACAAGAAGCACAGTAAGAAGCAGGGAGCCCCCTACCTTGAAGTCCTGGAAGAGGCGCTATGTTTCGGCTGGATAGACGGCCCGCTCAAAAGAATAGATGGCGAGAGGCACGCAATAAAGTTCACCCCTCGGCGGAGAAGCAGCGTGTGGGCTGAGAGCAACATAATTCGCGCGAAGAAGATGATTGAAGCAGGGAAGATGACCGCAGCTGGCCTGGAAGCGTTCCGAGGGCATGAGTCCAGGAAAGTCCCGCACTTAATTCCCATGCCACAGGACCTGGAGAAAGCGCTAAAGAAAAACAGGAAGGCTTGGGAGAACTTCCAGAAGTTCCCTCCAAGCCATCGAAAACACTATTTCTGGTGGATAATAAGCTCAAAGAAGCCCGAGACCAGGGAAAGGAGAATAGGGGAAGTAGTGGAAAGGGCAGAAACGAACAGGAAGCTCATGTGGGAGAGGGCGAGTGAGAGGTATAGAAGGAAAGATTAACTCTTTCTGGATATGATAACCTTTATATATCAATTGATATACAAAGTATATCATGATATCTAATGGAGAGAGGGGAGTTTATCTTGTCCTTTACCTGAACAAGGAAGGCTTGCACTTGAGAGAGATATGCAGGCGTTCCAGGCTTTCGCTTCCTGCTGTGCTCAAGCATGTGAATTCAGGGAAGGCACAGAAAACCATTCTTTGCGAAGTAAAAGGCAGGCTTAATATATGCAGGCTGAACTTCGGGAGCCAGAGACTTGTACCGGTTCTGCAGGAGGTTGAGCTTGAAAGGTTCCGCAAGCTTCCGCATGAAATACAGGACTCCTTCAATTCATTTATTGCTGACCTTAAAGAGAAGCCGTTAATTTCCATGATTTTTGGCTCCTATGCAAAAGGCTCTTTTGTCAATGGAAGCGACCTTGACATACTTCTGGTTTTCCAACGCATAGACAACAGACTCGCAAAGGATATTGAAAATTCAGCCTCCAAGATAGGTGGCAGGACCGGGGTGAGCATTCAGTCCGTAAGTATAAGCTACAATGAGTTCGAGAAGAAGCTCCTTGACAGGGAGAATGAGTTCATGAAAGACATCAGGAAGGGCTCGCTCGCATTAAGGGGTCTTGACATATACCTCGGTCTTTTGGGAAGGTTTTACGGATGAGATTCAGAGAGAAGAAATACAGCGTCTGGCTGGAAGACGCAAAGGAATGCGATAATGATTTCCAAGCGCTCATCCAGAAAGGCGCGTTGATTCCAATACATGATGGAGAAGTGTGGAAGAATAGGCATCTCGAAAAGGCTGATCACAACCTGGATTTCTCATCTCTGGTTTCAGATTTGCACAAAACGGTCATCAAGGAAAGTCATCCTGGGAAGACGTTCTACGACTGGGTGACTGTGTCCTATTATTATGCAGTCTATCATGCTGCTCTCGCGCTTGTTTCCAAAGCCGGGTTCAGGTCAAAATCGCACATGGCAACGCTTTGCGGCGTGATAAGGTTCTATTATCACAAAGACAGGATGCTTGAAAGGAAGTACCTGGAAACTCTAAGCCACATGGAGAAAGCGAATATAGAGCAGTTCGTAGAGAGTCAGAGCCTGAGGGAAAGGGCTAGCTATGGTGTATCTGTCTCCTTCGAAGAAAGGCTTGCATCCATGGCAAGGAAGGATGCCATAGAATTCGTGAACAAGGCCAAGGATATACTGACGGGGTAGTGTTTATTAGCAAAGTCCACAATTAAAGAAGGAGATGTCACATGAAAAAGAAGAAACCAGGAATCCATGAGTCTGAGGGGAAGTACGAAATCAAGTTCTGGAAGGATTGGCTGGAAGCCGACCTACTGAAGAGGCGGAGAATGGTCGAGAAATTGTCGATTCTACGAGACATTGAGGACATCAAGAAGATTAAGATGCCTTCCAAGATGAGAAAACACATGGTTGCCTCTACACTCAACAGTTTCTTTGAAGATCTTGAATCCGCGGTTTATACAAAAATCCAGCTGGACGAAAAGAAGAAAGCCAAGACCAGATAGTTATGGCTCAGAACTTTTTGTTTTATGGAACCCCTGATACAGGATTCCTTTCCAGATAATGCGCCTCGAATCGTACTTGTTCGCCCTCTATGGGCTCTTCCAGCATTTTTTCCGGGTCGTGAATCCCAGACTTTGCTGCATGGGCCATCACATCATCAATTCCTTCAATCTCATGCAATCCCTTGACTAAATAGGTTTGGCCTCCGCCAGATCCCCAGACCAGCCTTATGGTGCTGCCTTCCGGCGTCAAAAAGCCCTGTTCCCAGAGCATCTTGTATTGCTTGAATCCCTTGAAAATAGGGAATACCCCATATTCAAACCCTTCAAGATATGTCTGCAAGTCCCCATCCATCTCAGGCGTGTACCATCCATGGGACATGTCCCGGAACAAAGGTTCAGTCGCCCTCATAAGCATATCAATTCGAATAAGAAATAAAAGGTTAACGATTAGCATGCCCTCCACCAAGAACCTTGAAGAGAAGATATATTCCACTTTCTCAGAGGTGGCCAGTTCTATAGGGTATTCTCCTCTCCACGGCCGCATAATAGGGGTCCTGCTCGTGAAGGGTAAGCCTCTCTCCCTGCAGGAGCTCGCCAAGGAAACCGGTTATTCCACATCCATGATTTCCCTGAGCCTGGACCTTCTTGAAGTTCTTGGCGTTATCAAGAAGGTCAAGAAGACGGCGGACAGGCAGCTCTACATAAGCATGCAAGGAGATCTTCTCGAAATCCTCAAGAACGCGATAGTCACAAAGGTGACGAAGAGCGTGTCCAACACTTTGAGTGATTTCCAGGAGAGCAGGAAAGACTTGAAGAGCCTTCCTTCTGAGCAGAGGAAAGAGACAGAAAGGACCCTAGACATCCTGGAGAAAGAGATCAAGCGGCTGGACAGGTATATCCGCCTTCTGGGAAAGATGAGGCTGCCGTAACGCGAAATCGCGCATTTAAAGCAACCTGCGAATTCTTTCGCATGCAAGGCATCCTGCTCATCGGCATGCCGGGCGTAGGCAAGAGCGCCATCGGCAAGAAGGTCGCGGAGATGCTTGGATTCTCTTTCTATGACGGGGATGCGGAAATCGAGAAGAAGCATTCCGACAGGCAGGACTTCCTGGACAGGAAGGGGGATGAGGCCTATGTGGAAATGGAATGCAGCATAATAGCAGGCCTCCCAAGGGAGGATTCTGTACTCTCTCCCGGAGGCAGCATAATCTATTCCAAAGAATGCATGAAAAGCCTGGGATGCTGCTTCAAGGTATTCCTTGACGCCTCGCTGGATACTGTAAGAAAAAGGCTGATAAATGTGGACAGCAGGGGAATAGTCTTCCTCAGGAAGCTGGGCATGGAGGCGCTTCACAGGCAGAGGAGAGTGCTCTGCCTGAAGTATGCGGATATAATCATAGACACAGAGTCCAGGACAGAAGAGGAATTAGCAAAGGAAATCGTGGCTGCCTACTCGGTCAGGCAGCTTTCAGGGAAAAATCCTCCGTGAAATACAAGAGTACCAATGGAAAATCAAAGGTTTCCCTCACCGAAGCACTCCTTCAGGACCTTACTCCTGACATTTCCCGCTTAATCTTTTAAGTCAATATGCACAAGATTTTTGCATGAAAACCCTTATCGCGTATTATTCCCGGACAGGGAAGAACGAGTCCATCGCAGTTGAGCTCCAGAAGAAGCTCGAAGCTCGATTGAAGGCGGAACACGAACCCAAGGACGTTCCGCCTTCGGTCCAAATGGAAAGGATTGATGACGCGAAAAGCCGCTCAGGCCCCCTGGGATTTATCACAGGAGGCATGGACGCCACCTTGCGCAGGCAGACGAAGATCCACACGATGGGAAAGAAGCCGGAGGACTATGATATGGTGCTTGTGGTCTCCCCGCTCTGGTCAGGCGTGCTGCCGCCTGCCATCAGGACCTACCTCTCTCAGAACAGGGAGAAGATGAAGAAGATAGCCTTCCTCTCGGTCTCAGGCTCAGGCGAAGGCAACAAGAAAGCCCTTCCGGATTTCGAGAGCACAGCCGGCAGACCGGCTGAAGCGAGCTTGCTGCTTTCCAAGAAGCAGTTCGAGGCGGGATATTCCGAGAGGCTTGAAGAATTTGTGGGGAAGCTAAAATAACACTCCTGCGGCTTCAGCCACGGGTAAATCACTTCCTTCCCAACAGTATCATAACCTCCTGGGGAGTGGCTCCATCCACGAAAATCTCCTTGTGCTTGCTCTTCAGCCCCCTGACTATCCGCACGTCCCTCCTGAGTATCTTCATCAGCCCCTTCACTATCTCCTGGTTGGCCTTGCCTCCTTCAGGAGGGCTTTTGGTATGGATAGTTATCCCATCTTTCTCTAGCTGAACTGAGAATCTGCCCGAACTAGCCTTGACCCTTACTTCAAGGATAACTCCGTTTTCCACTTGCCTTATTGTCATTTGAACCTCTTTAGAACTTCTCTATCCAAGGCGATGTGGTCTCCCTCTATATCCACCAGCGCCTTGAAAACCTCTTTCAGCCTGGGTTCCTTCGCTTCCCCCAGGAACTTCCCGTAGTGAGCAACCGCGTCTATTTCCCTTTCTAGGCTCTCCTTCACAGAGTTTTTATCAATGGATGTGCACAGCTTGGGGTCCAGTTCTATAAGAGGCTTGGCGCTTTTGAGCAGCCTGGCATGAAGGCCTGCGTGCTCTTTCTCTATGTTCGAAAGGGCCTTGAACATGCCCTGGATGAAAGGGTCCCTTGAGGACTTGGACACGCAAAGGTAGAAAGCCGAGTTGCTTATCTCAAGCTTCAATGCCTCCTCTACGTTCATCCTGGACTTCTCGGTGAGCTGGATGTCATCCACGTTGGAGTGAAGTCGACTCTTGTCGCCTTCTTTTAAGCAGCTCCAGCCCTCGGCCGGGACTATGAGCTCCTGGTGCGCGCCGCAGAAGGGGCAGTTCTCAGGAGCGCTGTAGCCTATATAAGTCTCCGAGCATATCCTGCATCTCCACAGCCTTATCTGCATAATATCTCCGATTTATATGAGCTGAAGTAATAATATAAACATGCCGTTCGAGGAGGAGTTATCAAAGAGGCTTGCGAAGGCGCCTGACATACTTAAAGCCCTTTTTTGGGCCTTCCTATTCACAGGGGCTTGTTATGTATTCATATACTTTGCCAAAGCCCTATACACCATTCCCAAGTCCTTCGACCTACCCTGGCTGCTGCTCTTCCTCTCGCTTTTCTTGCTGGTGCTGGTCAGAAAGAGGATAAAAATCATACGCAACGACCAGAGCCCAAGGCTATCATGATTTGGCTGATTTCTTCCTGGCCTTTTTCCTTGCCTTCTTGGGGCCCGCTGACTTGCTTGAAGGCGCTTCAGCGCCTTCTGTCTTTCGCAGCCGTTTCCCGCAGCTGGAGCAGAATACATTGGTTGGGGGGTTCTCGAAATTGCATCCAGGACAGACCATGATCTTCATCACGCCTGGCGCAGGCTTCTCAGGCTCCTTCGGAGCCTCTGGCTTGGCTTCCTGCGGAGCTGGCCTTCCCTCGAACCCCTCTTTCTGCCCAACTATCTGCTTGATGTCCTCAGGCTGGGCAGGCTTGAGCTGGCTCACCACATTCTGCTTTATCTGGTCAAGCTGCTTTGACTCAATTGAAACCGGCCTTTCCCCCTGCATCAGCTTCTTCTTGCCATAGAAGCCTCCTATGGTAGCGAAGAACAGGCCAGGCACCATGAGGAAGAATCCCATGGGTGCGTATATAGGAGTCCCAGAAGAAAGGAACGCTATCATGTAAAGCCCGATTGAAACGAAGACGACTCCTATTATATACATCCAGATTACTTCAAGGCTCTGGCGGACGCTCATAATTATTCTAATGTCCAAGCCCCAATATAAAGCATACGGGGAAAGCCTGGCAAAAGCGAAAGGCCTAAATATAAGCAATCGAATTCAAATCTAATTAGGTGCACATATGCCTGAAGATAAGATAACCTTGGACAGGGAGACCTTCAAGAGCCTCTCCTCTGACACTAGGATTTCCATCCTCAAGAGCCTGAACGTGAGGAGGAAGATGCTCGCCGAATTGTCCAAGGAGCTTGGCATGAGCCCGTCCACAGTAAAGGAGCACATGGACAGCCTGAAGAAAGCAGGGCTCGTATCCCTCAAAGACGACGGCCACAAATGGAAGTATTACGAGCTCACAAAAAAAGGGAAGAATGTGTGCAATCCCGGGGAGACGAGGATATGGATACTCCTTTCCCTTTCAGCTTTTGCGTTCCTGGTCACTACCTATGACATGGTCTCTGGCTTCATTAGTTCGGCCCCCCTTTTCGCATCAAAGGCAGGAGATGCCATGAGGGGCCTATCACAGGAGGCCGGGGAAGCAGCCCAGCCCATGCTCTCTGCCCCCTCAGCAGGAGCCGCAGCCCCCTTGGCCCAAATCTCATATATCCATATAATGGGACTGGTGCTTTTTGCAGCGGTTTTCGCAGTCACCCTCGGATATTACCTTGGCTCTAGAAAGAAATTCGGCCTGGACCTTTAAGGCTTTTCTGGAATAGATGTACTATTACTGCTACCTTTTTTATACCACCTCGGATAATAATTAATAGATGACCTCTTACCATATGAGAAGGAACTTGAATCTCCTCAGCCTTTCATTGCTCATTCTCATATTCCTTCCTGCCTCAGCCATGGCTGCCGCAGACCCGTCAAAGGGCTGGCACCCTGTCTGGCAGATAACCAACATA
>CAYGVS010000035.1:0-9618 GCA_964353635.1 uncultured archaeon
GAGAAGATGGTGAAGAAGGAAGTCAAGATAGCCATGAACCAGTGGCTTGAGAAGGCCTGCATCAACATCGCGAAGGAGATGAACAAGGTGCCTTACGTGATGGTCACGCTTAATGAGTTCAGGCAGGGCGTCAAGATGTATGACAGCTTGGAGGAGTTCGACATGGAGAAGCAGAGGATCCTCGCCCACATGGAGGCCATAAAAAAGGATATAGAGAGGCTCGAGAAGGACCTCGGCAAGCTTGTGTTCAATCCGGATGGCGTGAGGAATTAACCTGGAGAGAAGTCGGCTTCGGCCGACTTCAATCTAATTTCAGAGTGCCAGGTTTACTGGCTTCCTTTTTTAGATTTCTTCCAGTATTTTGTCCACTAATTTCTCAATCTTATCAAATTGTTGCAGTGTGTAAAATCTTAATCCGGTTCCGTATGCTCTGCCATCAGAGCCTATGTCGAATTTTGTTGTCGGATAAATCTTTTTCTCGCGCTGCTCATCTATGTAAGCAGCTGTCACTTGTTCCGGAAGAATCCCGTCTCTTTGAGCAACAATTCGGGCGAAAAAAGAGCCTAATTCCAAATTTCCTCTCATATTTTACCTGTCATAGTTTTAGCAGTTATTTTAATAAAGACAAAATATGCGGGAGCTGGGATTTCCGTATCCAAATCCCTTACATGAACCAATCTCATGGTTCAGGTAACGTTTTTTGGGATCTCAACCCTTTTTTGAAAAAAGGGCTGATTTCGAACCCAGGAAGGCACTAAGCCACTAGGTGACTACTGGATAGAAAGTGGCAAGCCACTTTCAATCGATCCTTAGCCTAGCCCCTTTGGCCGCTTGGGTACCCCCGCGCAAAACCCGGCCTGCAGAATCACGTGCCGAGCACTACGCTAATATAATTCGGGAGATTTAATAAGCTTGTTGTAGCTGGCTGGACAAGGGCCATCCCCAGTGCAGGAAAGATTCCCAGGGCTACACAAAGCCCGGTGAGCGCCAGCAGCACAGCCAGCATGCTCAGGGGGATCTCCTTCTGGACCACCAGGTCTTTGTTCTGAGGGCCCAGGAACATCAAGGAGAAGGCCTTCAGGTAGTATGCCAGCGTCACCCCTGATATCACAAGGCTGAGCAGCGTGAGCAGGGGGCTTACCTCCCATGTTGCAAGATATATCATGTATTTCGAGACGAAGCCGTTGAACGGGGGAAGGCCTGATATCGCTAGGCTTGCGATGCCGAAGCACCCGGCCACGATAGGCATGTTCTTTGCGAGGCCGCCCATCTCGCTAATGTTCCTCACTCCCGTGGAGTATATCACCACTCCCGCGCAGAAGAAGAGCAGGCTCTTCATTATCGCGTTGTTGAGCATATGGAATAGCCCTGCGGAGAGGCCTGCCTCTGTCCCGAGGCCTATTGCAAGCAGGCAGAAGCCTGTCTGGCTGATGGTGGAATACGCAAGGAGCCTCTTGATGTCCTTCTGCATGAGCGCCATGAAGGCTCCCACCACCATGGAGAGCGTTCCGAAAATAACAATCGGAAGGAGCAGGCTTATTGAAGGGGATGTTATGAACATGATTCTTAGCAACGAATACACGCCCATGTTCACCACCACGCCTGACAAGAGGGCAGACATGGGGCTCGGGGCTGCAGGATGGGCATCTGCAAGCCAGAAATGGAGCGGGAAGGCTGCTGATTTTATCAGGAATCCCGTGAGCATAAGCCCTGTTGCAGTCGTGAGGACAATGGACGGCTTCACTCTCACGGCAATGTCAGCCATGTTCAGCGTTCCTGTCTGGCCATAGATGAAGGCTATCCCCAGCAGGATGAGCGAAGTGGCCAGCGCGTTTATTATGAGGTATTTCATCGCCCCCTCCAGGCTTTCCTTTGTCCTCATCCATGCCACAAGGATGTAGGAGGAGACAGACATTATCTCGAAGAACACGTAGAGATTGAAAAGGTCCCCTGTTATTGCTATGCCAAACATGCCTGCAATCACGAGCAGCAGGATGGTATAGAATTCGGACTTCCTGCTCCTTATGTACCTGTATGAAAACACACCCGCAGCCAGGCCTGAGCCAGTGATAATCAATGCCATCAGCAAGCCCATGGAGTCGACCACTATGGCTATGCCTATCGGAGGAACCCAGCCAGCCATGCTCCATGTGAAGATTCCGCCTGCAAGTATCTGAGGTGCAGAGGCAAGGACTAGCAGGAAGGCAGACCCGAGCGCGGCAGTGGCTATGATTGGCGCGAACCGGCGCGTCTTTAAGGAAAGCGCAGGGATGAAGAATGCCGCGCCAAGCAGCAACGGAATGACATATATCAGCATAAGAATAATTTGGGTCGGATGGTTAAATTGATTGCAGAACTCACTGTGAAAAAGAATAAATACTATAGATTACAGAAAATTGGTATGCGAGGATTTTTCAAAGAGCCAATGAAACCGAAGGAAGCTTTGGAGAAATATAATATCCAGCTTCCGGAAGGCTATTCGCACAACCCATTTGAAGGGGTCAAAAAGCTTTATTTCGAAGACAGCAAAATAACAAAGAAGCAATACAATGGCTTTTTCAAGGATACATATAACCCGCTCTTGCCATTGCTTTTGATGGATCTAGCCGAACTTGCCGCACCCTATGGAACTTTGATAGCGGATTTGGGGAAATTTTTCACGTAGCTCAAAAGCCGCAATTATTTCTGAATCCAGCATAATCGTAAGCTATTAAAATCTTCTTTCCAAAGAACAATACATGAAGAAACAGCCAATAGGAACAAAGGAAGATGTAAAGGAATTCGATCCGGAGAACGATGTGGAGAAATATGATGATAGAGGTGCTGGCATATACACGAGAAGTATACTTTTTCGTACAAGCAGAGAAGTTTGTGAAGAAATCTATTATTCTTTCAAAAATTCTTTCAAAAGGCTTTTCACAAAAGCGTGAATAACCTAGCCAGCCCATAACCCCTTGAACACGCAAGCCCCAGCTCTCCGAGCCAGTACCAGGGAGCCTCCCTTCTGGAACTAGTGAAGGCGTGCAGAAGCCTTTGTGAGAACCATCTTTTTGGCTGGGGATATCTGGCTTCTGTGTATTCTATTATCTCTCCGTATGAGAGCAGCATCCTCTGTTTCACCCAAGGAAGGAGCTTCTCAAGAGGGATATATCCCGCTTTGAACGAAACGCTACCTGATTTGATTGCCTTGAGGCAGGAGTCAAGGTCATGGCATCTGATATCGTTTACGCATGTTCCCACCATCTCCTTTGAATGCGCATCAGAACCTGCAATTGCTGGTTTTCCTGAATCCCTGGCAAGCCTTGAAGAGAGCTTGTTGGAGACCCTGTCCAGGTTCATGGAATTGAATGCCTCTATCGCATCTGCCTTTGCGCAGCTTTTCCCGAGGCCGTCCCTCCTCAGGTCAAATGCATGGGCGGCGACAGAAATCCCTCCTTGCTCATGGATTTTTTCCACAGTCTCTTCTGCTGAAAGCCCGCTGGGAATGTAGCTGTTGAGGCCCAGGCCGATTATGTGGCCTGAAAGGCTGGATATCTCTATCCCTGGAATGAAAAGCAGCCCGAGCTTCTTGGCTTCCTGGGAGGCCTCAGTCCAGCCTCTGTGTGTGGAATGGTCCGTCAGCGCTATCCCTTCGAGGCCAAGCCTTTTCGTCTGTCTGACCATCTCAGCGGGGGAGTCAAGGCCTTCCACGGGAATCTTTTTGCCTTTGGAATAGTGGCTATGGCAGTGAAGCTCGAATCTCATACAAAGGTTTCCTCCAGAAGGAATAAATAACTATTTAAAACGGGATTTGTTATTATTTGCCATTCATGTGATTTTTATGAATGTACCATACAGTTTAGGGATAATTCCAGACGGAAATCGCCGCTTTGCGAAGCGCCTCATGAAGACCCCATGGAAGGGCCACAAATGGGGGACAGAGAAGCTCAATGACGTTTTCGATTGGTGCATAGAGGCAGGCGTGAAAGTAATCACTATATATGCACTGTCCCTTGAGAACCTCACCAGCAGGCCCAGGCACGAGATAGACGTGCTTCTGAACATTGCCAAGAAGGAGGCTATGAGAATTATAGAGGACCCATCGCATTTCGTCCACAAAAACAAGGCAAAGGTCAAATTCTTTGGAAGGACAGACCTGCTTCCAAAGGAACTGCAGGCTCTTTTCAGGAAGGCTGAGCAGACGACCAAATCCTATTCATGCTATTACGTGAACTTCGCAATCGCCTATGGCGGCCGCCAGGAGCTGGTGGAGGCATCCAGGAATATCGCAATCAAAGTCGCTAAAGGGAAGCTGGATCCCGCTGACGTGGACGAGTCCACGCTCAGGGAGAACTTCCAGACCGACGGCCACGCAGACCCTGACCTCATAATCAGGACTGGAGGCGAGAAGCGGCTTTCCAATTTCCTTCTTTTCCAGTCTGCTTACTCGGAGCTGGCCTTCACGGACACCTACTGGCCTGCACTTACCAAGAAGGAGTTCCTCTCCATACTCAAGGACTTCGGGAGCAGGAATAGAAGGTTCGGGAAATAGTGCATTTAAATTATTTATTCCTAAATTTCAATTCATATGAGGTCATTTCTGAAAGATCTGGATCCTGAATGGAGAACATTATATACAAAAAAGGATAATCTCGATTTGTTTCCTGGGACATTAACAGAATACAATGACTTTAAGGGGGCTGAGCATAAGATTATGGACACAGGAGCCCCTAAAAAATATGTTCAAGTTAGTCATCACCTAGATGATTTGATTATACAAATAATTAACGAGGGTTGCAAAGGCCTAATTCATTACAACACCTCAGGACATACAGGCTTGCCTGTTAAATTGAAAAGTTAGAATCAATATATATTTTCTAATTAATTCTAAATATGTCCCAGTTCTTCCTCTACCTGGGCCTGGTATTCGTGGCCATAGGCATCCTGATAATCATACTCTTTGCTGTGGGGAAATCAGGCGAGGGCAAGGCCGAGGTGGGTGTTGGAGGGTTTATAGGTTTTATCCCCTTCGGGTTCGCCACGAGCAAAAGCACGCTTTATGTGGCCATATCGCTATCGATTGTCTGCCTCGCCATATTCCTGGTTCTAAGCAGGTAAAACGCTATCCAGAGGCCCTTTTCCTATCGGGGAAACCTTTATATATTCGTTGGTTAACTAAATATAGCCTTCGGCCATGCCGTGAGGCTTTAAACTTAAAACAGGCCTCCGGCCTGGTTAATAGGTGATTGAATGGCAGAAAAACCGCACATTAACATTGTGAGTATAGGTCATGTAGACCACGGTAAGTCTACACTAATAGGAAGGTTGCTCTTCGACTCAGGAAACATCCCGGAGCAGGAGATGAGGAAGCTCAAGGAGCTCGCCAAGGAGCTTAAGAAGGAGACTTTCGAATTCGCCTTCGTGATGGACAACCTGAAGGAGGAAAGGGAGAGGGGCGTCACTATCGACCTTATGTACAAGGGATTCGACACCCCCAAGCACTACTTCACGATAATCGATGCTCCTGGGCACAGGGACTTCATCAAGAACATGATAACAGGAGCCTCGCAGGCAGATGCAGCAATCCTTGTGGTGTCCACGAAGGACGGAATACAGGACCAGACCAAGGAGCACGTCTATCTTGCCAAGGTGCTCGGTATCAACCAGATGATAGTGGCCCTGAACAAGATGGATGCGGTCAACTATGACGAGCACAAGTACAAGGAAGTGAAGGATGCCGTTACAAAGCTCCTCCAGTCTGTCGGATACAAGATTGAGAAGATACTTTTCATACCTGTCTCTGCATACATGGGAGACAATGTGGCAAAGAAGTCTGACAAGATGCATTGGTACAAGGGACCAACGCTCCTTGAGGCGCTTGACAGTTCCATAGAGGCTCCTGAAAAGCCAGTAAACAAGCCGCTCAGGCTTCCTGTACAGGACGTCTACTCCATCACAGGAATCGGCACCGTGCCTGTGGGAAGGGTGGAGACAGGAGTGATTAAGCCAAACGACAAGATAATTTTCGAGCCCAGCGGGGTCACCGCTGAGGTGAAGAGCCTTGAGATGCACCACAAGCAGCTCCCCAAGGCAGAACCCGGCGACAACATAGGATTCAACGTCAGGGGCATTGCCAAGAACCAGATAAAGGCAGGGGACGTAGTGGGTCACCCTGACAACCCCCCAACGGTTGTCAAGGAGTTCACAGGCCAGATAATCGTGCTCCAGCACCCGACTGTCATAACGAAAGGCTATACTCCAGTGTTTCACATGCACACCGCACATGTTGCTTGCAAGATCACGGAGATAGTGAAGAAGATTGACCCCAAGACAGGAGGGACGCTTGAGGAGCATCCTGATATGCTGAAGTCAGGAGACGCCGCAATAATTAAGGTCACCCCCACAACTCCGGTCGTACTAGAGAAGCAGTCGGATTTCCCGCAGCTTGCCAAGTTCGCAGTGAGGGACATGGGGAAGACGATTGCCGCAGGCGTTGTGATAGACCTTGTTAAGGCAAAATAAAATTGGAGCCGGGTGTTTGTTTAGAACCCACAGTCCAATTATGCTAAAAAAGGGGTTGGAAGGGACCAAGTTTCCTTTCTTCCCCCTCTCCCCCTATTCATATGACAAAGGGAATCTCTCTGCTGCGGGGGATTCCCACACAAATCTTTCTGTGTTTTCCAGTCTCTCCTTCTGATATTTATTCCTTAACTCTTTGTAATCCGGAGACTCCCTTATACAGAAGAAAGTTGAATAGAATTCGTCCCATTCCCTTTTAGCATTTATTCCAGGAAGAGTCTCAGGCATGCCAAGCCTTTTTAACACATTAACGCTGAACTTGCATTTGCCATTCCCTTTCACACAGTCATTTTGCCCGTATCTTGCACTCTTTTCGTCAAAATAGTACGCGCCCTCAAAAATATCATCAAGCAGAAGGACATTTTTGACAGAATAAACGCCCCTTTCGTAATCTTGCACCATCGCTTTCAGAGCATTTTGAACTGCAATCCTTGTATTGAGTGCTATATTCTCAATATTTGGAGGAAGCGTGTTCAGCTGGTCAACATACATTTTTGCCTCATCCAAAAGAAATCTTTCTGTATAAATATCTAAAGCAGGATTTTCTTCCCTAGATACCTTAAGCAGCTGAGCATCATATCTATCAAGCGCCTCTGTAACTGATAGACCTTCAAAAGGAATATTATGTAATATCTTATGTTGTGACAACTTTGGATTTAATTGTGCTGTCATCGCACCACCATCGGAGAGTTCTATTTAATTATTGTCCGAGGGCAAATAAAAACCCATACTATATGTAAAGCCCGAGGAAAAGCGCGGAAAGCGCGAAAATCATATGAAGAAAACCGAACAGTATCGTGAACTTCCCCACTTTCATGTGGTATTTCATCAGCTTGGACTGCTTGAAGACAGGAGAGCTTATTGCTGAAATTGAGAAAAACAAGCCTGCTATGAGCCCAAACCAGACGTAAAGAGGCTGTCCGAATATAGAATCTATCAGGACCATTTCTCATCCTCATTCCGTTACAATCACAGTGCCTGTCATGCTCGGGTGGATGTGACAGTGATAGCCCCAGCTTCCAGACCTGTCAAATTTGAAGCTGTAGCTCTGGCCTTTCTGAAGGGTGGGTGACACGAGGCCCGGAAGGTCTGTGTGCGTGGGGTGCGGGTTCGAGGCCACAATATGGGGCGTAGAATCCTCATTTGTCCATGTGACTGTATCGCCTTTCTTGATTGTTATTGTCTGGGGAACGAAGGCGAATCCGCTTATATTGACTTGGTTGGTGGCTGTAGGAGGCGTGCTTGCGGGCTGTGTGCATCCTGCAACAAGCAAGGCTCCGACTAGCATTATGAAAAGAAGCCTTTTCATAGTTTGTAATTAAAAGGCTGTTATAAATAGCTTATTTCTTCCTTCTTCTGGGCTCCTCTGTAGGAAGCACGGATTCTTTCCTTTTAGAAAGCATGGCCAAGCTCTGGGCGTTCATCCTTACTATGATGGCCACAATGAACGAGCTTCCAAAGAACAAGGCGCTTACCATTGTTTTCATGATTTCTTGCCCCATGGATAGAAGGGAAGTCATATCGAAAAACAGCATACTGAATATGAAGAACATGAACAGCAGCACAGCCGCGCTGGCCTTTATGTATATTCTCCAGGCAGCCGGAATGTGGTGGCTGTTCTTGGAAGCCGAGTTGACAGTGAGATAGAAAGAATAGCCGATGACGGACATGCCAGCAGACAATAACGCCAAATTAATCATTGCTATGCTTTATGCCATCACAAGAATAAAAAGGCGCTGAGAGAGGGATTTCCGTTTTATGTGCCAATAGCACTACAAGAGTGTTTTCTTTGGCACCGTAGGTTTCTTTTTTGAAAAGAAAGCTACGATTCGAACCCCCAAGCCCTTGCGGGCACAGGCTGTCTGAAGCACTGAAGGCGGAATTTCGTTTGAAGTCGGCTCTGCCGACTTCGGTCTCACGTTCCACCTTCAACCGCTTGCTCGGGACCGTTTTTCCGTTGACGCTTTTTGCACATTCGCTTGGAAAAAGGGTCATTCCAGACCTGCGCGTTGCCGTTCCGCCATCTCAGCTCATATTAATTGGCGTCTTTTTAACGCCTTAAGCCCGGCTGGCTGGAAACCGCTAAACGGCCTTCCAGCTAAGAGATGATTAGGAAAAGAGGGTTCTTATACCTTTCTGCGCCTTCCGAACTTCATGGTGCAAAGCACACACATTCCAGAATTCCTGTCAAAGCAGTCGCTGCACACAGTCATTGCACACATCCCGCATCTGAAAGCCGGCCTGGCAACAGCATTGCACACCTGGCATAGAGCAGGGACCTCCATGAGAACCACCCCACCTTCTTATATAATATTGGGCCTCAATATAAAAGAGGCTTATGGAAACCATGATATTTACCCACGCGGATTGCGATGGGATGTGTGCAGGAGCTATCGTTCTTGCCAAGTTCGCTGGGGCATCTGTCTTCTTCACCAAGCCAGTCTCAATATGCGATGACCTCACGAACACTAAGGCAGAGAGAATCATCATCGCTGACATAGCCATAAACAGGACCGACCAGAAAAGGTTCTTGGATGCTATCGTGGGAAAGGATTCCAAGATAATGTATTTTGACCATCACCCGCTTTCCACCGATATGAGAAAGCAGCTCTCTTCAAGGCTGGACCTGCTGGTGCATGATGAGAAGTCAAGCGCATCTGAGCTGGTATACAGGCACTTCCAGAAGGAGATCCCGAAGGAGATGGTCTGGTCAGCCCTTTATGGCGCGATAGGCGATTACTCCGAGGACACGGATTTCGTGAAAAAGCAGCTGTCAAGCTGGGACAAGAGGTCCATAAACTTCCAGGTGTGCGTGATATCGCTCGGAACGAAGAACGAGCAGTTCGCAGGCTATGACCAGAAGAGGAACATAGTGAGGATTCTCGCTGAAGGCAGGAACCCCTCAGAGATTGAGGGCCTCGTGGAAAGCGCATCAGATGCAGTAAAAAGGGAGTTCGACCTTTACAAGATAGTCAAGAAGAAGGCCAAAACGCTGGGGAAAGTGGGCTATTTGACAGACACCCCATCTTTCGGCTTTCGCGGGCCAGCGGCGCTGTTCGC
>CAYGVS010000036.1:0-9020 GCA_964353635.1 uncultured archaeon
CTTACACATTCTCAGGGCAATATGAGTTCAACAGCACGCTCCTGAACCCGATATCTCCCCCAATATCAGGGCCCAGTCAGGTCACGGTCGCGGGTTGCACCCAGATCTTCTACGGGGACGCTGACAGCGACACCTACGGCAATCTCTCTAACACGACCCAGGCCTGCACTGCGCCCTCTGGATATGTGAGCAGCAACACTGACTGTGATGACACCAAATCAGCTGTCCATCCAGGGGCCACAGAAATATGCCTGAATGCGCTGGACGATGACTGCTCAGGAGCAGGGGATCCGGACTGTCCAGGGGATATTGCGAACTCCACCGGCAACACGCCTGACAGATGTATCGACATGTTCGACCTGACTGCAATTGGCCATGACTTCGGGAAGACCTCAGGCTTCATAAACCCTAGGGCAGACATAACCGGAAACAGTTTGGTGGACATATACGACCTGGTCTATGTTGGCAAGGATTTTGGCAAATGCCCGGGCTGATCGTTTGCACGAACGTTTAAATAGCTATCCTGTGAATATTCATCAGTCCAGAAAACCCATGTGATTTTATGGTTACCAAAAACAAGCCTAAGGCTAATATTCCCAAGGCTCAGGCCAGACTGCTCAGGCAGAAGATTCGCTCCAAGAGGAAACAGCCAAGGTTCAAGAGGCAGGAGCTCTGGGCCCAGGCCACACTCAAGGACACATGGAGAAGGCCCAAGGGCCGCCACTCCAAGATGAGAGTGGAGGAGAGGGGAAGGGGAAGGATTCCCAAGCCAGGTTACGGCTCTCCCGCAGCTGTAAAAGGCCTCACAAGGCACGGCTTCATCGAGGTCAGGGTATCCAATATCAGAGGCCTTGAAGGCATAAGCCCGCAGACGCACGCGGCTGTAATAGCCTCTACTGTCGGCAGGAAGAAGAGGCTCGAAATCCTGAAGAAGGCCCAGGAGCTTGGTATAACTGTTTCCAACGCCTGATTCTGACCAAAGCTCAGGCAATCTGTTTATAGAAGTAGCTTCCTCATATTCTTTGAAAGCCTTACGATATTTATCTTTTTCTGCTGCTCTTTGGTAACTATTCCCTTTATCTTAAGCGAATGAAGGATCCTGAACACCTTGACTTTAGGCAGCCCTGTTTGCTTCACTATCTCTGCCTGGGGAACCTCCCCTTTATTTTCTATTATCGCTTTCATGACAGCCGCCTCATCCCTCTCAAGAAAGCCCAGGAGCTGGGTCTTGTCTACAGCAGGCTTTTCGAACTTTGGTGAGAGAAGGTAGTAAGAGAGCACGCCTATGAAAAGGCCCATAGCCCCTATGATTGGGACAAGCACATAAAGCGGTATCTCACAGTTGCATGCGTTCCCCGAGGAAACCTGCATCTGCACGTAAAGCGCAGCCATGGCAACAATCATGATAAATACAGTTATCACGAGCATGCCTGTGAGGAACTTCTTCTGGGGGTTCATTATTGAGATTTGGAATGGCTGCTTAAAATAGCTATTTATCCTTAATCTTCATATTTCTCCTATGAAATACGATGATTTTAGGAAGACAGAAGCGTATAAATTATTATCCAACTCCATGATTGCAGCCTGCGCTCTCTATCTCCTTGACCCTGAATCAAAAGGCATGACGTATTTTGAGCTTGAAAAAATCTTCTGGGAAGAGCTTGCAGAAATCAATCCTGCGCAACCGCGCAGGCTTTGTCCGGACGAAATTGAAGTGACCTGGGAGAATGACAGAGAGGTATACAAGCTGAAACCTGACTTCAGGAAGAAAATAGGGAAGCTTATCAGCAACATAGAGAATAGTCAGGAAAAACCTGTGAAAGCCTAAGCAACAGGACGGTTTCAAATTCTGAAACCAAACCTTATATATAGTTTCACCAATTTCTAAGGTATGGACATCCAGAAGTTAAGAGAGGACTTTCCAGTCCTGAAGCAGACAGTTAATGGAAAGCCTGTGGTGTACTTCGACAACGCCTGCATGAGCCTCAAGCCCAGGCAGGTCACGCAGAAGATGCTGGAGTACTACGAACAGTACACAGCCTGCGCAGGCAGAAGCAACCACACCTTTTCCAGGGTGTGCGAGGAGAAGTACCAGGAAGCCAGGAAAACTCTCGCGAAATTCCTTAACGCAAAGAAGCCCGAAGAGGTAGTCTTTACCCGCAACACTACCGAAGGCCTGAACCTCGTAGCCAACTCCCTGAACCTCCAGAAAGGTGACGTGGTGGTCTCCAGCGATAGGGAGCACAATTCCAATCTTATTCCGTGGCAAGTCCTGAAGGAGAGGAAATGGATAGAGCACAGGATAGTGAAATCAAAGCCCGATTTCTCATTCGATCTTGAAGCCTTCAAGCAAGCTATGGACAAAAATGTGAAGCTCGTCTCAATGGTCTGGACCTCCAACATAGACGGCTACACCCTTCCAGTCAAAGAGATAATCAAGATTTCACACGATTTTGGAGCCCTGGTAATGCTGGACGGCGCTCAGGCAGTCCCGCACTCCAAAACTGACGTGCGCAAGCTGGATATGGATTTCCTTTCATTTTCAGGCCACAAGATGCTCGGTCCCACGGGGACAGGAATCCTTTATGGAAAATTCGACCTCCTTGATAAGCGCCTCCAGACCTTTATGGTGGGCGGGGAGACCGTTGAATTCACGACCTATGATACGCACAAATTCCTGAAGCCTCCTGAGAAGTTCGAGGCAGGCCTGCAGGACTACGCGGGCATGATAGGCCTGGGAGAAGCTGCCAGATACCTTGAAAGACAGGGACCTGAGAATGTAGAAAGATACGAGGTTATGCTTAACAAATCAATAAGCGAAAGAATCGGCCAGATACCGAATCTCCAGAGGGTGGGCTATTGCAATCCTGAGCTGAACGGGGGCATAATATCCTTCAATATCCGGGGCATGAAATACCATGACGTTTCCCTCATGCTCGACCGCAACCACGGAATCGCCATCCGTTCTGGACAGCACTGTGCACATTCATGGTTCAAAGGCCACGGGATAGAAGGCTCTGCAAGGGCTTCCCTTTACCTTTACAACACTAAGGAAGAGGCTGATATTTTCGTGGAGGCTCTGCAAAAAATTGCAAAGCTGGGAAAGTGATTTTATGAAAGGGGTTGTGTTTGACCTGTTCGGGACGCTGTGTGTTAAGACTTCTCCAGAGCATCCACTCATGGACAGGTATAGACTTGATCAAGGACTGCATGATCTGCTTGAAGAGGCTTTCTGCGGATACAGATTCGATTCCTGGGACAATTATCTGGAAAATATTATGCAGGTTTCAGGAGTGAATGATAAGGCCGGCATTAAAAATATCATTGATGAGCAGGTGGAGAAAGGCGTGAACGGGATTCATCCTGAAGCAGAAAAAGTCCTTAAGGATCTTGCAAAAAATTTTAAGATAGGGCTTGTGTCTACAGCCTATCCAGGCGCAGAAGAGATAGTCGAGAAGCTATCGAGATATTTTAGTGCAATAACATTCTCATATCAAATTGGAATGACCAAGCGAGATTCTGATATATATATTATTCATCTGAAAAATCTTGGAGTGGAAAAAGCCTGCATGGTAGGAGACAGCCTCAAGAGTGACATCCTCATGTCCAGGCAGGCAGGCTATGGAAAAGGCATTCTCATTGGAAAGGAGAAAGGAGATTGGGTCACAGTCTCCGACTTGTCAGAGGTTCCTGAAGCAATAAGGAGCGGAAACGCATGGTAATCTGCATTGTCGCGGCGGTCGTGCTTGGGATTCTTGGAATCTTTTCAGCCAGGTACAGGAAGATAGCGAAGGAGGCTTTCTCCTGCGTCTCCCGGATGGCCACCTTCCGTCCCTGCGAGACAGGCTTTGACGACAAGGTCCGCTCGCATGTCGCCTCAAAGCTCATGAAGAGGAGTGAGAAGCTGGCGGGCTGGTTCTACAGGAACTTCAAGGCCATATCCGTGCTGTTCACCATAAGCTTCTTCCTGAGCGCTGCTTACACAGGCTACACCATCTACAACCTCGCAGTATACGGGAGCTGCGATCCTGTGAACCCGCAGAACTGCGTTTTCAGCCCAGGAACAGACCCGAACAGGGTGATATGCCCCTACCAGAACCTGAGCGTGACCTCCAGCATGGCCACGATAGGAAACTTCAGGAACATAGAATCCGCCAATATAGAAGGGAGGCCTGATGTGTATTTCTTCGGTACAACATGGTGCCCGCACTGCGCATGGGAGAGGCCCATCTTCATGAATATAACATCAAAATTCTCTGGCTTCATAACCGCGTATGTGACAGAGATAGACATAGAGCAGCCGGCCCTGGAGATGGAGATATTCAAACACTACTCTCCTGACGGGAAGATACCGGTCATTGTGATAGGCGGGAAGTACTTCAGGGTAGGTTCGGGAGAGAGCCTCGGCCAGGCCGCTGAGGAGAATGCGCTCACCGCAATTCTTTGCAGAATAACAAACGACCCGATAGAGGAGTGCTCAAGCCTGGAGATAAAGAGCCTTGAGACCAGTTTGGTAAACTGAGATTATTTTTTGTGCATATCTTGAATCTTGATAATGATAATCGAAACAATATAACAGTAAATCAAATCAATGAGCAAGAAATTCAGCATTAATAGCGGACCCATATGAATGCCTAACCCCGAATAAGGATCATATGCATAAAAGAACAAGGGCAATCCAATTCCTATCCTGCCTTTTGGCAATGGATAGCCAATTGAAAAAATCAAGCTGATTGCAGTATAAATCGAAAAAAGAGCCAGCGACAGAATTAATGGTTTGGCAACAGCGTTTTTTGATATTTTATCCAGCTTCTGATGCAATAAAAGTATTGTCAGGGTTACAAGGAACAGCATAAGAAAATCAGAAAATAGAAAGGTCCAATAAAAGTTGATATAAGGTTGGCAAACAGATCCAATTCCGCATTGAGGCATGCCTCCTGACAAAAAAGGAAGCGGGAACCCGAATTCCCAAGCATCGCTCATGAGAAAAAATTGCAGAATCAAAGGAAACGTGAACAAAATACTGGTTATGATAATCTTTATCTTATCTGGTTTGAGAAATCCTTTCCAATTCATAAATCATCCATTTCAATTCTTTGCTTTCTTCTTCTCAGGCTTAGGCGTCTCCGGAGGCTCCACCTCATGCTCTATCTCATCCTCTAGGTCCTCTTCCTTCTCTTCTTGGCTTTCCCTCTTGTAGCTCACTATGGACTTCTGGCCGCTTGTGAACCTCTTGCTTGCAGCGAACTTGGCCATGGCGGTGCTGAAAAGCACGGTTAGGATTATCACAACCACTACCATGTTCATTATGCTGTTGGCTGCAGAGCTGTAGCCGGCAACCACAAGGGCTGCAGCCACTATGGGGGCCATTGCCGCCGCATCAATGCCCCTAGGAGCCACGAAGCCCATTACGAACTTCTCCTGCCTGGTGTAATCCTTCCTCCTTGCGCCCAGTAGCATGCTCACAAACACCGGCCTTGCCAGGACAATGGCTATGAAGAAGAGCGTTATCGGCATCAGGTCAGAAAGACCAAAGGTGAGAGTGACCTGAGCCCCGAGGAAAGTGAACACAGCTATCCGCAGCATCTCAGAGAAATGGTCGTCGAACCTCTTCACGTCCTCCTTCTCCTGGAACGCCATATCTCCCACTATCAGGCCGCACACAGCGACAGCAAGTATTCCGGAGCCCCCCACATATTCGGAAGCAGCGAAGGTTATCAGCGCAATGGAAAGCATCAGGAGAACGGTGTAGTCCTGCGCCATGCTCTTGACGAACTTTGCGAAGGCAAGCCCAAGTATGACTCCTGTCCCGACGCCCGCCACCATCATCAGCACGAACCTGGAGAAGTAGGTCATGGGTTCGAGCATCGCGCCGGGCTGCAAGGCCACGAAATCAAGGAATACCAGCGGCAGCAGTATGCACACGGGGGAGTTGAAGATAGCCTCGGTCTTGAGAATAGTCATTATGTTCCTGTAATCCTTGTCCAGGACAGCGTCAAAAGTGAATATTATCGCATCGGCAGTCCCGCTCACAACTCCTCCGAGGAGAAGCGCGAACACCCAGTCAAGACCGAAAATGAAATGCGCAGCGATGCCAAGCACGGCTGTGTTGAATATGACGCCAAACAGCGCAAACCTGACCGAAGTGCCGGAATTCTTCTTGAAAGCATGGAGCCCCACGTTGAACATCCCCGCGAAGACTATCATAATCAGAGCCAGGGTCCTGAGGAAGTCCGGGACCGCGCCCATGGCGCTTATGTTTATTGGGTCTATCTTCATGTATTGCGCAATAAAGGGATTTGCAAGCACCGTAGGCCCGAGGACAAGCCCAAGAAGTATCAGGAAGATGCTGTCAGGTATGTTCCGCTTCTTGAGGAAGTTGGCCACAATCACCCCGAGCCCGAGCAATATGGCAAAATACGTTATGGCTATCACAGCATCGCTCATGATAATAATTGGGGAAGCCCTCTTTTATATGTTGGAATCCTGCACTGGATATTTAATCCATGGATGCAATTCTTTGTATGGAAGAACGCAATATCGAGAGGACGCTGAAGATTGCCATAGCGCTTACGGCAGCGCTTTTTTCAGTGGAGCTCATAGGAAGCTTCGCTTCAGGCTCGCTCTCGCTTCTTGGGGACGCAGGTCACATGCTCAGGGACGTGTTTGCGTTAGTGGTATCTTTAAGCGCAATCATAATAGCCAGGAAGCTCCCTACCAAGGAGAAGACATTCGGCTACCACAGGGTTGAGATTCTTGCCGCACTTTTGAATGGAATCCTTCTGATAGTGATAAGCGGATGGATTTTCTGGGAGGCATACCTTCGCTTTTTCACTCCAACTCCCGTTCAAAGCCTTACAATGCTGTTAGCTGCTTCTGCAGGGCTTTTGGTGAACATTATTGTGGCATTCTCTCTACACGGCAGCCATGACCTGAACGTGAGGAGCGCTTTTTTCCATGTGCTTACAGACCTTTTGTCCTCCATAGCTGTTGTGTCTGCAGCCGTGTGGATATTTTTCACAGGCCAGACAATTGTGGACCCGATACTTGGGACAGGAATAGCAGTGCTTGTTTTGGTGTCAGCCTTTAGCATAATCCGCGATTCCATTCACATACTGCTTGGGTTCGCTCCCAAGGACGTGGACTTCAATGAGGTCATCGGGGATATAGAAAGCGTCAAAGGAGTGGACAGCGTGAACAATGTCCATCTCTGGAGCCTCTGCTCCAATATAAATATAATAGACGCGCACATACTCACGAAAGAGCCGGATATGTCAAAAATAGAGGGCATGAAGGCCGAGATAAAATCCAGGCTCGAAAAGTACAAGATAAGGCATGCTACTCTGGAGTTCGAGTGCGAGGTATGCAAGGAGTGCAAGGAGTGCAAGAAGAACGGCAGGAAGAACAATGAGATGAGGCACTAAATTCTGAATGGCTTAAAGCGCTGAAGATAGAGGCGGTCTCCGAAATAGGAAATATATATATCGGTCAACAATATAATAATAAATGAAAATGCTCTTTCCCCTATTAGTTTTCTTAACCCCGGTTTTTTTGTGTTTCATAATCTTCACTCCTGCGGTTGTTTATGCTGCCTGTTTAGGAACAAGTCCGTATCGGACAGCGGCATCTAATTCGCAATCAGATATTCAAGACTGCGTTACCGCCGCCATAGCTGGAGACACAATAAACGTCCCTGCCGGAGCCGGGTCGGTCCTCTGGGCCACTACGGTTACTCTCAACAAAGAGGTTAAATTAGTCGGTCCGGGAGCTTCATTCTTGACGGTAACTTGGTCTTCAACGCCGGCTATAGCTATTTATGGAGCTGCTCAAGTCAGCGGTTTTACGTTCAGTACGGCCACTTCGCAGGGCTGTATCTACATTTACTCCGGTAATAACTGGAGAATCCATAACAATGTTTTCTCTAATAGTGCTACCGGAGATATATCGTCCAGTCTTGCCATTTGGGCTGGATATGGTATTATATTAAAAGGATTGATTGACCATAATACGTTTTCCAATACCCACCCCTTTGCTGGTGGTGCTGACCATACTAATTGGGTGGCTAATACGGCCGCCTGGCAAAATGCCCTTGATTTAGGTGGAGACACGGCCGTTTACATCGAAGATAACACATTTACGACGACCGTACGAAATCAGGTAATGGACCTTGGAAGAGGTAATCGGGTTGTTTTCAGGTACAATACGATAAGTGGGGCTTCGCCGTGGTACGAATCGCATGGGTGCGGTCAGGGCCTGACCATGCGAGGTATGAGAAAATGGGAAACGTATGGCAATCGGTTTAATCAAACGGATAACAGCGCGTGGACTGCGTTGAATCGAATAAATGGCGGGACCGGAGTTCACTTCATGAATGACTTCACCAGTTCTGCGCCTCCTGCAGCTGGTGAGATACTTCTTTCCAATCCTCGGTCTGAGGGTGATCCAAGTTATCCAACAAGCAACAATAATGCCCATGTGGGTGCGTGTGATGGAGATAGTACCTTTGACACTGTAGGTCAGGATGCTTATGGCTGGCCTTGTCGTGATCAGATTGGTAGATCGACTGATTTAGGCTCCTGGACCGTTGAAACAAATCAGGGACCGGATCAGGAGTCGATTCCTGCATACTTTTGGGCTAACTGGAAGAATAATTATGCTACTCGTGTCGTTGCGGGAAATCTTCATAGCAGTGTTATCCAAATCAATAGAGATTACTATGAACAGGGAGCATCCTTTGACGGAAGTTCTGGGGTAGGATGTGGCACCTTGGCAAACAGGCCTGCGTGTACTACTGGGTGTGCTGTGGGTGTAGCTTATTGGGCAACTAACCAGAGCTGCACCAGTTTTGCAACGTTGGTGGGAGCAAGTCATTCAGAGAATATTTCTGGCACTCTCTATAAACTGACTTCGATCAATCCGGGAGTTTGGACTTCTTACTACACTCCCTATACCTATCCACACCCATTGACTTTATCAGGTCCTCTGCAAACCTGCTCCCAACAGGGAGGCTCCTGTTGCTC
>CAYGVS010000037.1:0-7696 GCA_964353635.1 uncultured archaeon
AACGGGTAAAAGCTGGCGGCCACACCGAAAGGGGACTTCTGGAAATATCCTGGAACCAGGATGTGCAGCTACTGGGAACAGAAATGCAAGGCCCTCAATCACCTGTACCCTGTCATGAGCTACTTCTATTTCCTCTACGAGACCACGTACCCCAAGGACTTCGAGAAGAGGGCGCTCATGGTGTGCGATGAGGCGCACAACATGGAGGAGGAGCTCATGAGGTTCATTGAGTTCACGATAAGCGACAAGGACCTGAGGCTGGTGAACTGCAGGATTCCCAGGATTGTGGGGAACATAGAGGAATGGGTGGGCCACCTTGACGAATGGAAGAGGAACCTCTCAGAGGAGCTGAAGAGCTCCCAGGAGAAGTTCGATTCCATGGAAAGCAAGGATCCTGAACTCATAGAGAAGATGGCCATGCTCGCGGAGAAGATTGAGAAATGCGCTTTCATATCCGGTGAGCTGAACACAGACCCGGACAACTGGATTGTTGAAAGGGGAGAGAAGGGCCTGATGAGCAGCATCACTTTCCGCCCCATTTTCGTAAGCAGCTGGACAGAGAAGTTCTTCACGATGGCTGACCAGTTCCTCCTTCAGTCAGCCACGATAATAGATGCGGAAACCATGGCAAAGAGCCTTGGCCTGAACGAGGGCGAATGCGTGTTCCTCAGGGCTGGCTCTGATTTTCTTCCTGAGAAGAGGCCCATATATTACAATCCTGTGGGGAGCATGGCGCACAAGGATATCGGGAAGACGCTGCCAAAGCTAGCTGAGGAGATATCCAGGCTCCTGGAAAGGTATCCCGACAAGAAGGGAGTGATACACACGCACACGTACAGCATCCAGGACTACATCCTCAAGAGCGTGAAGTCCCCAAGATTCGTGGCGAACTTCCAGGAGGATTCAAGGGGTAAGGGGAGGATAATCGCAGGCTTTATAAAGAGCCATGAGCCCGCGGTTCTGGTCACCCCGAGCGCTTACGAGGGCATGGACTTCAAGGATGACATATGCAGGTGGCAGGTCATTTGCAAGATGCCATACCCCAGCCTGGCCAACAAGCAGGTGGAGAAGCGTATGGGCCTGGACAGGGGCTGGTACCTGTGGAAGACCGTTCTCAGGCTTGTCCAGACTTACGGGAGGGGCATACGCTCCAGGGAGGACTGGTGCGACACTTACATACTGGATGAGAATTTCTCTGCTTTGGCGAAAAGGGGTGAGCATCTGTTCCCTGAGTGGTTCAAGGAAGCGCTTGTGAGGCTGGATTGAAGGTTAAAAGCGGCAAACGCTTAAATATATATATAATTATATAAGCGTACCTGCGCTGCTAATCGCAGGGACTTAGACCTGAAAGGCGTGCGGATATCTCCGTGCGCTTTTAGGAGGGGATGATATGACACAAGGATTCGTGAAGTTCGAGGTCTCGAAGGATCTCGTGAACAAGGTGTACGAGGCTGTCTCAATAGCCAAGGCAAGCGGAAAGATAAGGAAAGGCGTGAACGAGACGACCAAGGCCATCGACAGGAGCGTCGCAAAGCTTGTTGTGATGGCTGAGGATGTCACGCCGCCGGAGATCCTTATGCACCTTCCTGTTCTGTGTGAGGAGAAGAAGATACCTTATGTCTATGTGCCTTCCAAGGTGGAGCTTGGCAAGGCATGCGGCATAGATGTCCCGACCTCCTCGATAGCGATTGCGCAGGAAGGGGATGCCAAGAAGCTCATAGGGGACATCTCGGAGAAGCTCAGGGCTCTGAAGAAGTGATAAATGGCTTCCTAAAACCAGGGGCTTGGAGCTGCAGGCATATTTAACTGGCTTGAGCCATAGGAAATGTTGGAGTGTATGTTATGGATGCTACATCCGCTGAGATAATCCAGGTGATGGAGAGGCTCGGCGTCAAGGGAGTGAGCAGGGTCAGGGTCAAGGTCCTTGACGGAAGGGACCAGGGGAAGATACTCACGAGGAACGTGGTGGGCCCGATAAAGAGGGGCGATGTCATACTGCTCAAGGACACTGCTATGGACAGCGTGGCTTCCATACAGGGCAGATAGTCGCTCAATCGCATGGTTAATAATCAGTTGGAAGGCGTTGATTTAGATGCTCATATGTGAAACGCCTTCTTTCCAGAATCAGGTGATTGGGTTCATGTCACAAGGTGGATAATCATGCCGAAATGCGCATTTTGCAGCGAGAAGACGCCCGAGGCAAGGGGGAAGATGTTCGTCAGGAACGATGGGAAGATCTTCTACTTCTGCAACTCCAAGTGCCATAAGAACTGGAAACTTGGCAGGGAAGGCAAGAGCGTGAAGTGGACCAAGGCGTTCCAGAAGGAGAAGAAACCTGTTGCAAAGGAAGCGAAGCGCGAGGCTCCGGTCCGGAATCCAGAATCCAAGGCTTAAAAGAAAGAGGCTTAATCTGTCCCTGCTCCATGGTTTATTGTGTATTTTTTAAACAGGGCTGTTGAACAATCTTTGCCAAGTATTATCCTTGCATCTTTTATGTATTCCTTATATGTAGACTCTATAGATTTCATTCTCGGAATTAACGCATTATAAGCATTAGCCGCACCTTCTATAAGATCCTCTAACTCAGCTTCTATTTCCGGGATTGACTTTCCCCCATACCTCTCCTGTATCAGCTTCTGCCTTCTATCCATAAACTCTTACCTCTGGCATGTTTAATATAAGCCGCTTTGCAAATATGGAGCGGCTCGCTAAAAAAATCCAGCCTGAATTCCTGTTTAAGTAATGCACCTAATCTTATTTAAAGGTTTCTGATGAATTTCGTCGATGCAACAACAAGGCTTAAATGATTAATTATAAATTTAATTCTAAATAACGCGGCAGTGATAAACATGGTTGATAAAGAGAGCTATGCTTCAGATGGGATAAACAAGTATCTTGTCACGGCCGAGAATCCTAAAAAGATTCCTTATCAGGTGGATTCCGAAGGGATTATCCAGCTTACTCCTGGTATGGAGGTCCATGAAGACGAAATCATTGAACTGACGGATGTTTATGAATCTGGCAAACCGCCTGAAAATGATAAGAGGAAAAAACCGCCTACATTAGAGGAAAGCAGAGAAACGGTTGCAGTTGTTGGCACGCCTTATGATGTTGACGACGAAACCGTAAAAGAATTAAAGAGGGTTTTTCATGGGTTTGACGAGGATTTTGTGGTATGGGAGTTCGCGTCATTCTATCATACTGACCCCGAGAATTCACTTCCTCTTCTCGCTCGGATGGGTTATGATATTGGTCCGGGGAGGCTCAAGAAAATTATTAGAAGCATGGGCGAATTGGATAAAAACAGATACTTTTCTGCTGATGGTTTTTTCACACCGGGATACAAAGAACGACTTAAGGAATGCAGAAAATATTCAATTAGGGCCAGAAAGCGCCATAACCATTCGACAGAGCCAATTTCACTGCCTGAATTAGGCGTAGTGAAATCAGAGCTTATCCAAGAACTCTTTCTCAGCAAAATGAAGCGTGCCAAGGATTACAAGAGCCGCAGGCGGCCCTAGGCCCGGGGAGAGGAGCTCCCCTGCGCTCCTGTATAGGATCTTCTGCCTGTCAGAGCCGAGGCCTGACACCGCAATGATCTTCTGGCCGGAGATTATCTTCTTCCTGAGGGATTTCTCCAGCCCCAGGAGGATTTCTATCCCTTGGGCTGCGGGCATGTCTATGTCCAGCAGGCAGAGCGTATGAAGGCCTGCTTTTTTGTTTTCCAGGATGGGGTGCGCAAAGGAGCTGGGCTGGAAATTCTTCTGCGGGGCAGGGATGCTCACGGTCTTCCCGAAGTTATAGAGGGAAAGCCCGCACTCGGCGACTGCCGTGAATATTGAGGAAGAATGGATGACCTTCACAGGGATTTTGGCTTCCTTGGCCTCGGAAATCAGGCTCAAGTGAGTGGTTGCTGAGAGAGGATCCCCTGGAAAGAGGACAGCTATATCATTGGATTTGGCTTTCTCAATCAGGGAGGAGGATTTCTCCTCCAGGTCTTTTCTCTGGAGAATCCGGATTTTCCTGCCTATGATCTTCTCCAGGCTCTTTAGCGAGCCTCCCCAGCGGGCTGTGTAGAGCTCTGCATATGTTTCCTTCGCTTTTTTGCAGGCTTCCACACCTTTTAGGGATATGTCCTTCTCATCCCAAATCCCGAGGCCAATCAGGTAGAGCATGCTATCACGTTGTTTCTGTTCTATATATTGAATTCGCCGTACACACAGCGGAGGCCTGCGCCTGGGGCGACTTTACCCAGAGGGATTATCCCAACTTCCATCCCTTTCTCCTTGAGGTACTTTCTCTCATCAGGATGGATGGAACTTGTCAGAAGCTTTCCATTATTGATAATGGAATTTATCCCATTGAATTTCCTTGCTATGTCATGGTAGTTTTCGCAGTTGAAATCAATTGTTCCGGTCGGCTCATCCTCTTCCGAGCTCACGTATCTCCTCAGTCCGTAGTTGTGTCGTCTGGCTATGCCTTCCAGCTTCTTCCTGACGCCTCTGTAATACTCATCATGAGAGAAGATCCGATTGCTCCCATATATCAACCTTAACGAATCGATTACTTGGTAATCGCAATCTATATGTCCGGGATCCCGTGTCGTAAGGCTAGGCAGGAAATAGAGTGTCACATCCAGCCCGGCATTCTTTGCGACCTTTTTGAATTTCTTCCTTAGTTCAGGCCTGAAGATATCTGATACGAGGAAGAATTCCTTCCCGAAGACGTACAGGCCTCCTTCAGAAAGGGTGAACTGAGGCTCAATGTGTTTTTGGTATCCAAGATTCCGCATCATCTTTTCGAATGGAGAGCTGGAATCGCCGCCAGCAAGTCCGGGTTTCACATAGAGTGTGTCTCCCCATTCGATTATGTTATCCCTTCCATAAATGCTGATGGACCCTTCTTTCGCCTCAAGCAGCGGCATATCAAGGACGTGTACATTCATTTGTTCGGAAATCGCTTCATCTGAAATCCTGAAGGAATCTGACCTATCCGTAACCATTTTTCCTTTCGGACCAAATGCCCCGGCAAGGTTCACCCTGAAAAGATGCTTGGCCATGCCTTCTAAATTGGCAAAAAGCCTTAAATCCGCAGAATTAGCTATTCTCCCTGAGCCTTTCAGGTTCCTTCCTCTTCTCTTCCTGGCTAAGGATGCTCCTTAGCCACTCAAGCCTTTTGTCTTCGGGGCTCATGGAAATCACATAATCCTCCATCTGGCGGTAGAAAAGATATGAAAGGGTGGCTTATAAGCCTTTGCGGGCCAGGCTTCCCCCGCCAAGCAATTTTAACCCTTCTCCACATAGGATATGCATGAAGCCTCTTGATGTCTACAGGCGCCTGCTGAAGGCTTACGGCCCGCAGGGCTGGTGGCCCATGCAGAACGGTTTTTACCCTCCTGAGTGGGAGGTTTGCGTGGGGGCGGTCCTCACCCAGAACACGAACTGGAGGAATGTGGAGAAAGCGCTTAAAGAGCTGAGAGAAGCAGGGGTTGTCACGCCAGGGAAAACCCTGAAAGTGAAGAACCATCTTCTGAAGAACTTCATCCGCTCCTCAGGATACTATACCCAGAAGTCGCACAGGCTCAAGGCTCTTGCCGAACTGGTCTCCCAGTTCGAGGGGGAGAAGGATTTCCTGAAAGGGATTGACAGGAAGGACCTGCTCCTGGTAAAGGGGATAGGGCCTGAAACTGCTGATTCCATACTTCTCTACGCAGCAGGGAAGAAGTTCTTTGTTGTGGACGCCTACACAAGGAGGGTATTCTCGAGGTTCGGGATGATAAAGGAGAAGTGGGAATACGAGAAGATACGCTTGTTCTTCGAGAAGAACCTTCCAATGGAGGCTGATGTTTACAAGGAGTTCCACGGCCTTATAGTAAGGCATGCAAAGGACAGGTGCAGGAAAGCGCCTCTATGCAATCTATGCCCGCTCTCAGGGCCGTGCAAATATTCCAGAAGGAGGAAAAGGTAGCTTATTTTTTTGGCAAAGGCTTATCGTCTATGTACAAGAAATTCTTGCCTGTCTTGAAGAATCCGTTTCTGTACGAGCCACATATCTCCATCAGGGTGTTGTTTTCCCTGTCGTATTTCATCCCGAATGCCTGGAACGGCACCTCATTATTGTCCAGGAGATTATAAAGCTCATCGGGGGTTATCCCCACACCAATGTCCTTTCCCGGCTCCCCATAGAAAGTCCCAGACCCTGTCCTGATGCCTATCAAATCAAAATCGCCTTTCTGCTTCATTGTGACTACTGTTCGGCCCTTTTCCTTGGCATATAATGAATCTATCCCAACAACCAGTTTGTAGTTCTTCCCTGCGCCCTCCCTGTAAGAATTTTCAGGCATCGGAAGAATCCCCCATTCTGCAGGGTTCTGGTTGAACCCTTTTATGTAAACTTCCGCTTTGACCAGCCCCTTTTTGATTCTCTCGGCATCTTCTTTTGATTCTTCTACCAGCCTGTTTGTTTCTTCCCGGTCCTTCTCTCTCAATTCTTCCAGTGTATAGTTGGGTGTTTCGCAGCCTGACAAAAGCCAAGAGCCAACACCAAGTGCTAAGGCAGCACTAAGGCCTGCGTAACCGACTTTTTTCCATAAGCTGCCTGATTCCTTGTAAGGCTTGTAAGGCGTTTCCTGGGGCATGATTTTTCTCTTGGGAAAGCCGCTCTCTGGATCTAAGCAGTTGTTTTTAATGTCTTGCAAATAAAAATGAGCTCCCCCGAATGGGACTACCATGGCTTTTTGCGGATGTTCTGCTTTCTTAGCGTTCAGAGCTTGCTTTTTAAAAAACTCTTCTCTTTCCTCAGGGGAAATCCCCCTTTTAGATTTTTCCCCTTTGTGGGGGTCTTTCTTTGGCTTTTCTGCCGAAACAACTCTGTCTATGTATTGTCTCTTCGCTTCCTGATTGGTGGAATAATCTCTGTCTCTCATGCTTCACCTTCATACAAAGCGTCACCTATAATTGATGACAAACAAATTACTATTTATAAATAAATTATTTAAGGCTGCTGTGTCATCTTAAGACTTATTCACCTAGGCCTGCAAGCTCCTGTTCCATTCGAAATGTTGCAGTAATAACCTGTAGGGCACTGGAAGCCGGAGAAGCACTCGCAAATCTTGGCGCAGCCTGCCGCGATGCATGGCTCTCCAGAAGGCTCTCCGGTGCAATAGGAGCCGCATTCGTTCCAGGTCCCGTCAGAATCCTCACAGAGCTCCTTTGTCATCTCCTGCCTGAAGGCAGTCGGGTAGAGGATGGATATGGCAAGAACCGAAGCGATGATGGCTGCGGCCGCTATAAGAAGGATGTCTTTAGGGTCCATGAATATATGTATCTCATGCGCAAATAAAGGAATTTATAGCCAACAGGGAGCAGATGGGTGGGCATAGTCTACGGTTTTCTCTGTTCCAATTTTTCTTTGCATAATTTCGCCCGGCTGTGGCTGAATTTAAGAACGAATTAGCATTGAGCGAGAATCGACATCGTGTTTTCAACGACACCACCTGCATTAATACACTCTGGTGAGTTGTCAACCCAAGTAAAATGTTCATATCCATTAAGCAGGCACCTCACGAGAACTCTAGGACGGAAACACACACCATTAACCTCTATGTTTCCTTGCACATCAAGTTTTTGGCTTGGACTCGCCGTCCCGATGCCGACGTTGCCGCCGGTTGTAACAAATAAAGCATTATTTTGAAGGC
>CAYGVS010000038.1:0-7457 GCA_964353635.1 uncultured archaeon
CCAGCGGCGCTGTTCGCGGCAACCGCGACCGGCAAGCCCGTCGGGCTTTGCGTCTACAAGAGGGACAAGTACCTTGACGTGACCATGCGTTCCAGGGAGCCTGGTATTAAGCTCAACAAGCTCGCTGAGGGAGCCTCCGAGGCTGTAGGAGGCTCTGGTGGCGGGCATGAGAATGCTGCTGGAGCAAAGATACCCTTCGGGACGCTGGATGCCTTCCTAAAGAAGCTTAACGAGCTGGTGAAGGCTTAAATCACTGCTCCTGCTATCTTTTCCTATGAAGTCTTACGTGCAGAGATGCAAGGAATTCTGGTCAGGTATAGAGTCAAGGAAAAAAGAATGCCTAGCAGACGGCCACAGGAAACCAGAGTGGTTCCCTTATATTGTCACTAACAGTAGCAAGCATGGAAACATTGTAAAAGGGTTCTGTGATTATTGCCTCGCTCCTTTGGAAAGGCCTCTTAATACCGAAGAGCATGAGAGAATCAACAAATTCTACCAATCCTTGGACGAACCCGTTACGATTTAAGAAATCTCCACAATCGTGCTGGGCACGAATTCCCTTATCTCATCTTCCTTTACCCTTTCAATGTATACCCTGTAGCGGTCAGGCGCTTTAAGGAAAATCTTGTTCTTGATTGTGGTGGCTATCTCAGAGACCCCTCTCATGCCAGGCTTGAGGGTTACATACACATGGGCGTTGTGCTTGATCGCAGATGCCGGCGCGCACAATACATGGGGTATCTTCTCGCCCTGCATTAACTTGACGCCTATGGAAAGCCTTACATCCACATTCTTGTAGGTTGCCCTGTCGCCGAATATTATGAACGAGGCAGAGCCGTAAGCCTTAGTGGGGTCAGATGACTTCTTTATCTGCGACCTCTTCACAGCGTACACATCCACGTGCGTCATGTTCTTCATCCATGCATCGGAGTTGGCTGCCGCGAACTCTGCGGCCTGTTTCCTGGTGTCCTCATCTATTTCCCCTCTGTAGGGCTTTACCAGCACGAACTTGGAGTTCGGCAGGTCAGCATAGAATACCACGTCATTAGGCTCTGCGTACCTGTCTAGAAGAAGCGAATTCTGGTCTGCAGTCTTTGCGCAGGCCACCTTGAAGGTCCCGGTGGACTCGAACCATCTGAAGTTCTCCCACCAGCTGACCGGCTCGATCCTTTCGAAGGCCTTCCTGTCCATAGTGATATATTTGGGAAGCAGATATTTAATGGTGATGTGGCTTCACTTCCTTCGCTTTTGGAGAATAAAAGAGATGGTTTTATTTCCTCTCTATCTCTCCCAATCCTGATGGAATGAATCTCGCTATCTCCTCCAGCGAGAGCCTCTGGAGTATGTGTAAATCAGCCTGCTTCCCGTTCTTCAAGAACTCTGATTTGATCTCCCTGGCCAGGTCTGAGGCCTTCTTGCCTCCTGGCACGATAATTGCCGCATATCTGCATTTCTTCTTTATCGATTGCTCGGGCCCTGAGATTATCTCGCCCCTTTCTGTCACACCTATTGCTAGCCTGAGCGGGAGGTTCCTGTACCAGACTCTCTGGCCTGAGACCATGAAGGAGCCTTTGGGGAGGAACATGCCGGCAGGCGGGGTCTTGGAGAGGCTCTTCCTCTGGACAGAGAACACATGGACCGAGCCGAAGCCCTTCTGCCATGCTTTGGATTGGGCGGCTGCGAATTCAGCAGCCTCCTTTTTCGTCTGCTCCGAAGGTTCGTTGTGACTTGAAGGCGACTTCTCGGTTCCAGTTGTAGTCGCCTTCCCTCCAGAATCTGATTTGATGACAGTGAACGCAGCGCCCTTCACGTCAGCGTGGAAGCACCACTCATCGGGCTCTGCGTGGCTCTTCAAGAGAATCTCGTTCTGGTCTGCGCTCTTGCCTGCCACGACCAGTGTTCCGTCGCTGGAATGGAACCATCTAAACTTCTCGAACCAGTTCCTGTGAGCTTCCTGGTCAGGATATTCCTCAGGCTCTTCCTGTTGTTCAGCCAGGACAGGCGCTCGCAGCGACTGCAGGGATGCGATTTTTCTCTTGGCCTTCTTGGCCTGTTCGTAATAGAAGGCCGCGTTTTCCTGGGCGGTTTTCTTGAGGTCAAGCCTGACGTCCACTCCGTCCAGATTGGCTGTAATATGAAGGCCTTCTGGCTTTTGGATTGGCTCGAAGCCTGAATCCTTCTTGCTGCGGAATTTCTGGAGAAGGGATTCCACTGTATCGAATTTCCTGTATATAGCATCAGCATTCTCCCTGAACTGCTTCTCGGCGGATTTCCATTTTTCAAGCGCCTCCTTCCTCTGGTCCTCTATCCTCAGCAGCCTCTCCTGATTCGGGCTTTCCTGCTTTTGGATTGGTGTGTCCTGGATTCTCTCAAGCCCGGAAAGCCTTTCAAAAATGCTCCGCACTTCATTATCAACAAGGCTTTTTCCTGGCTTGTCCGGCCTTATCCCTGCGAAGGAGCAGAGCTTATTCGCATATTCCGGTCCCAGCCCAAGGTCTGATGCAAGCACTGCTGCAGCCTTCTTGTCTTGCTGAAAGAATTCCCTGAACCTCTGGAAATCCATTGAGAAGGGGTCAGGCCTTGCAGGCGGATATTGATAGGATGAGCGCACCCTTATCTCCCTGTCCCTCCACTTCCTTGTACTGAGGGCACCAATGATTATCCCGTCCCTTTCCGTAAGAATGACATTGCCCGGAGGCACGAACTCCAGGATAATCCTAAGGCCTCCAGCCTCCATCTCCAGAATCCTGTCAAAGTCATGCTGCCTTATGCCCTCTATCCTTTTTCCAGAGAGATGCTTCCTCAGAAGCATGCAGAAGCCTGTGGGCTTTTCAGGGAAAGAGCCCTTCTCCTTCTCCAATGAAACCCATGATGGAAAAACAGCAAGATGCATTCCGCCTTTCTGCGGAACGAAAACCTCGAAAGCAAGCTTTTCAGATGCCGGCGAATGGTAGATTTTCCTTATGAATCCGCCAATGAGGCCTTCCAGCTCCTTCACGAGAAACCTGAGATCGATTGCAGATATCTCCCTGCTTTTGCTATCAGCCATGGATAGAATATGTAACAGTGATTAAAATGGATGCTTGGCTTTGCAGTTATACAAAGCTCATTTCAGTTTCAGCTTGAAGACCTTTATGGCGTTTTCCTTGGCAGCAAGCAGCACCCTCTCCTTGGGCACGCCCTTCTCAATGGCAATCCTTTCAGCCGAGAGCTTTATGTTCCATGGAAGATTCCTATGGCGCTCCGGCCCCAGGAACGGGGAATCTGTTTCAAGGAGAAGATTTTCGAGAGGAACTATCTTCGCAAGCTTTCTGTGGTGTTTTGAGAAACAGATATGGGTGGCGAAGGATATGTAGAACCCTCTGTCAATAATCTGCTTTGCAAGCTCAAGAGGGCCTGAATAGCAGTGGAATACGCACATAACTTCACTATCCTTCACCATGGTAAAGCAGTCAGGCTCCGCATCCCATGAATGGATCACCAGTGGGAGGCCGAACTGCTCTGCCAATTCTATAAATCTGCTGAATGCAACCTTTTGCTCACCCCTTTTTCTCAGGTCGCTTTCCCAGTGATAGTCAAGACCGGCCTCGCCAATGCCCACAATCCTTTGGTGGTTTTGCTCTATGAGCTTGATAACCCCTTCGTAATCGCTTCCCTCTGTCGGGTGGTAGCCGAGAGTCAAGAAGAGGAATCCTGGATGCCTTTTAACAAGCTCAAGGGCTTTTTTGCCCTCCTCAAATGTTGCGGAGGCAACTATGACACCGTCAATCTCATCCTTGGCTTTTTTTATAACTTGTTCCCTGTCCTTGTCAAAGTCAGGAAAGCACAGATGAGCATGAATGTCAATTATGCAGATCCCCTGATTATCTATATCAAAGAACTATATAAGGAAATACTTCAGCGCATCTTCGATACTGCTCACTTCCTTGATCTCTATCCCTGACTCCTGTGAAACATCCACTGCATGGGACACCTGCTGTAGGGAGCATATCTGGCTTATGCCAACCTTTCGGCAGTTTCTCTCAGAGCTGAGGACATTAGCAGAGGACTGGCCCGTGGGGACAAGGAAAAGCTCCGCTCCAATCTCCCTTGCCGCAGTGGCCTTCTCGACAACGCCTCCTATCTGGCCGATTGTCCCGTCAGGATTTATGGTCCCTGTTATCATGACGCTCTTGTTAAGGGGCTTGTTCTCTATCGCAGCAATTGTCGCTATTGTAAGGGCTGCTCCGGCCGAAGGGCCTTCAATGACAGTGGCGTTGGCATTTATGGTGTACACGAGGTCATAGTTGCTAAGGCTCTTCTGAGTTATACTCTCAGCTACGCTCTTGGCTGTGCGGATGGAGTTCTGGGTGTCTGTCCAGAAGAAAAGCTTGTCCACGTTGGTCAGGGTCTTGCCGTTCCCTGGAACCATCTGGACGTCCAGACTCGTGGTGACGCCTTTACCCTCCTGGTCAACAGCAGGCATCTCGATAGTGGCAAAATAAGACTGGCCGCTGGCATTTTCAGCCTTCGCATCAATCATGGTGCAATATGAGTATGTGCTGGAAACAGACTCTGACGTAAGGTAACCACCCATGTAAGCACCCAGCACTATGCCCGCAATCAAGAACAACAACCTGATTTTCATGCTACCACCTGATAGTATTTATACTCTTATAAATTTATATCTGAGATTCAAAATGTGATACCATGGAAAGCGCAGAGATTGCGATAATAGGCGGGACAGCAGTGTTTAACACTGGCCTGCTAGAAGGGAAAAGGGAAATCAAGGTCTCCACGCATTACGGCAACCCTTCTGATTCCATCACCATAGGCACCTTCCAGGGAAGGAGGGTAGCCATTCTTCCAAGGCACGGAAGAGGTCACACAATCCCTCCACACAGGGTCAACTTTCGCGCGAACATCCATGCCCTCAAACAACTCGGTGTCTCTAGGATACTGGCCTTGGCTGCCGTGGGTTCCTTGAAGGAGGACTTCAAGGCAGGGGAAGTAGTCATCCCTGACCAGTTCATTGACTGGGGGAAGCAGGTTCACACATTTTTTGACGAGGGGAAGTTCTATCATGTCTCAATGGCAGACCCGTTCTGCCCTGAGCTCAACAAGCTTCTTTCAGGAGTCGCAAAGTCCCTGAAGATTCCAGTGAAGGATAAAGGGACATATCTCAGGATAGAAGGTCCTCAGTTCTCCACGCGCTCTGCATCCAGGATGTACAGGCAGTTCGGGGATATAATAGGCATGACATGCATACCCGAGGCTATCCTTGCAAGGGAAAAGGAGATGTGTCTCTCCGTGATAGCCACTGTCACGGATTATGATGTGTGGGCCGAAAAGCCTGTGAGCTATGAGGAGATACGCGGCGTCATGAGAAGGAACATAGAGAACACGGAGAAAATCTTGGAGGCTGTGATCCCGAAAATCCCATCACAAAGGAATTGTATTTGCAAGGATGCATTAAAGGGAGCGGAGGCCTAGATTTTAACATCCACAATCCTAAACTGCTCCACATCCACCAATCCCTTGTCTGTGAGCTTCAATTTAGGTATTACAGGAAGGGCAAGGAAAGCCAGAATCATGTATGGTGAATCCAGGTCGCAGCCTAGCTGTTTTGCAGCCTTGTGCAGAAGGTCCAGTTTCATGCTTATCTTCTCAGCAGGCTCTGCAGCCATGAGACCTGCTACCGGCAGTTCGAGAATAGCCAGAGTTCTTTTGTCTTTCACAGCAACAAGCCCGCCGCCTGATGTCTCCAAGGCATGTATTGCTGATACCATGTCATCATAGTTCGAGCCTGCGCAGATTATGTTGTGTGAGTCATGTGCGACAGTGGAGGCCAGGCTGCCTGACTTCAGGCCGAAGCCCTGCACAAAGCCCTTTCCTATGTTGCCTGTCCCTTTATGCCTTTCCATGACCACAAGAGGTAGGATGTCATTTGCCAAATCAGGTTTTAAGTAGCCGTTTTCATATCCCAGGACAGCTTCAGCCTTCTCATCAGGAGCCTTTATCACGCGGATCTTTGCTGCCGCCTGCGACGGGATCATGAGCTCCTTTGCTGAGAAGGGCTTTATGTGTACAGAGCTCCCTCCAGAAGGTCTTGAATGCTGGATTGTAGCAAGAATTTTCCCATTCTCATAGACCAGCTTCCCTTGGGAGAAAAATGCAAGCACCTCAAAGCTTTTCAGGTCTTTCAAAACCGCGAATGTTGCTGATTTGCCAGGCTCCAGGGAGCCCAATTCCTTGAGGGTGAAGTATTTGGCCGGAGTCAGGGTGGCGAGCCTGATGGCCATTAGAGGGTCCATGCCAAGTGAAACTGCCTTCCTGAGTATCCTGTTCATATGCCCCTCTTTCAGTATGGTCTCAGGATGTATGTCATCAGAGACAAGCATGCACTTCTGCCATGTCTTTCCGTCCGCGATCCTCCAGAGCCTGTCCAGGTTCCTCATTGCAGAGCCCTCCCTTATCATTATGTGCATGCCAGCTTCCAGCTTCTGATTGGCTTCTGCAGCATTTGTGCATTCATGGTCCGAGCTGATTCCTGCTGATATGTATTTCTTGAGGTCCTTTCCTGAAAGCCCAGGGCAATGGCCGTCTATGCGCTTTCCTGATTTTTTGGCTGCCTTTATCTTCTCCATAACTTCCTGGTCTTCATGAATGACTCCCGGGAAATTCATCATCTCTCCCAGACCTACAACGCGGGGGTTTTTCAATAGCTCCTGGATTTCTTTTGCTCCCAAAGTAGCTCCAGAAGTCTCCATATTAGTCGCTGGAACGCATGATGGAGCAGTGAAGAAGATTTTTAATGGTAGATTCTCGGAATCCTTCAGCATAAACTCTATGCCTTTCATCCCAGCCACGTTCGCGATTTCATGCGGGTCTGTGACAACAGCTGCAGTCCCATGGGGGATGACAGATTCAGAGAAATAGGAGGGAGTCATAAGCGAGCTCTCTATGTGCACATGCGCATCTATGAATCCAGGAACTATGTAAAAGCTGGAGAAATCATAAACCTTCTCGGGCTTTTCCTTACCCGAAACTATTTGGTCCCCTTCGAAGTGCAGATAAGAGTCTGCAATCCTTCCGGAGACAACGTCCACGATTTTTCCTTTTGCAGAAATCATACAAACCACCGGAATCGCAATCTTAAATAATTTAGAGTTAAATTTAAATTGTGCTAACATGGAATCCAAAGATTTCCTTTCGAAGGAATCGCTCCCTTTGAAATACAGAATTTCAATCGGGGATGTCTACAGGGTTCTTCGATATGAGGGCCCACTTAAGAATCCGGACAGGGAAATAGAGCTCGTTCTTTGGGAAGATTAAGAAGATGTAGGACGCGCCTTCGGTGGGGACGCATCTGCATGACGGGTTTCCATTACCTCTCCTCCACTTTGCGACCCTACAAGCACTGTTGATATAATTTAAGGCTGCTGCATTCCTGCCCTGACCTGGTTCATCATACCAGC
>CAYGVS010000039.1:0-7422 GCA_964353635.1 uncultured archaeon
CTTTACCACTCATTCAAAGGTTGTTTCGGCAATTAAAAAGAATTATTGGTTGGGCGTGTTATCCAGAATCAGATGGGGAACATGAACTTGAATGCTATTTCCATGGCTATTATGAGAACGCAGACTATAACAACATGTTCAGGCTTGAGCTTTATGGCTTCCTTGGACTCCTCGAAATACCTTACAAGCCCCGCAGTGGACTGCGGCATCTGCACCTTTTCTTGCTTTGACATTAATCTCAACCTTATTCAATTAATTGATTTCATGTAGTGATGGTTTAAATAACTAATTGCAAAAAATCATGAAAACTTATTTAAACAGACATGCCGCATTATGATTATGACCTACACCTTGATCATTACCGAGAAACCGAACGCTGCAAACCGCATAGCATCTGCTCTTGCTGAGGGCCCTGTGCAGAAGATTTCAAAACACGGCTCGGAATACTACAAGTTCAGAAGGAAAGGAAAGGACATAGTCGTTGTGCCGGCAGTCGGCCACCTTTTCGTTCTGAATGAAATCAGTGCCAACCGGCACTGGACCTATCCCATATTTTCAGTCGAGTGGAAACCCACGTTCACTGAGAAGAATAATACATGGTCGAAGAAATACTTCCAGAACATCCAGGATCTGGCAAAGCATGCCAGCGAGTTCATTTCTGCATGCGACTTCGACATAGAAGGCTCCGTAATAGCCTACAACATAATCAGATTCATATGCAACGCCAAGGATGGCAAGCGCATGAAATTCTCCACGCTCACAGATTCGGATATAGTGGAGGCCTACGAGCACGCTTCCTCCCACCTGGATTTCCCCCAGATAGAGGCTGGCCTCGCAAGGCATCAGCTAGATTGGTATTTCGGGATTAACCTTTCAAGGGCGCTAACTCTGGCTCTGGAGCATTCGGGAGGATATTGGACGCTTTCAACAGGAAGGGTCCAGGGACCTACGCTGAGCATCTTGGAAAAGAAGCAGAAGGAGATAAATGCCTTCAAGTCAACACCTTATTGGGAGATAGAGCTTGACGGCAAGATAGACGGGAAGGAACTAACCGCCTCCCATATCAAGGACAAGTTCTGGAAAAAGGAGGAGGCAGACACGGTCCTTAACAAATGCAAGGGGAAGGACGGAACGATTGAAGATGTTGAGAAGAAGATTAGAAAAGAGAACCCGCCTTTCCCTTTTGACCTGACAACCCTCCAGAGGGAATCCTACAACCTTTTCGGATATTCTCCAAAGCATACGCTGGACATTGCCCAGGCGCTTTATGAGCATGCACTGATAAGCTATCCGAGGACATCCAGCCAGAAGCTTCCTGAGAAAATTGGATGGAAGTCCATCCTTGCCAAGCTTTCTGGCAATCCTGAGTACTCTGAACTTTCTAAGAAAGTCCTCTCCAAGCCAAACCTGAAGCCTAACGAGGGTCCGAAGGAGGATTCGGCCCACCCATCAATATACCCGACAGGCCACAAGCCTTTCAAGCTGAGCCAGTACCAGAAGAGGGTCTATGACCTGATTGTCAAGAGGTTTCTTGCGGTTTTCGGCGACCCTGCGATAAGGGAGCAGGTTAGGGTCATTATAAACGTGAACAAAGAGCAATTCGTATCCCATGGGATAACAACCGTTAAGCCCGGATGGATGGAGCTTTTCAAGCCTTATACGCGCGCCAAGGAGCAGATGCTGCCCGAGCTAACCGCTGGAGAAAAAGTCTCGGTGCAGAGGCTCGAGATGCTTGACAAGCAGACAGAGCCTCCAGGAAGGTTCACCCAAGCATCCATCCTCAAAGAGATGGAGACCCTCGGGCTGGGAACAAAAGCCACCCGCGCGCAGATACTACAGACGCTCTATGACAGGAGCTACATCAAGGACCCCTCAATAATAGTCACAGAGCTCGGGGAGGCTGTGGTTGATGCCCTGGAGAAGCACTGCCCTGAGATAATATCTGTTGACCTTACAAAGAAGTTCGAGCTGGAGATGGAGCAGATAGAGGATGGAAAGAAGAAGCGAGAGGAGATAATAAGCAAGGCCGAAAAGGAGCTAGAGCGCATACTCAACGACTTCAAGAAGCACGAAACCGAAATAGGAAAGCACATACTTGCCGCGGTGAAGGAGTTCGAGAAGGAGGAGCACACCGTGGGCAAATGCGAATGCGGCGGAGAGCTTCATATAATCCACTCCAAGAAGACCGGCAAACGGTTCGTGGGATGCACGAGATACCCAAAATGCAAGAAGGCTTACCCCATTCCCCAGAGAGGCTTCATCCACGTGATAGACAAGAAATGCTTCTGCGGCTTGGGGATTGTGGAAGTGAGGAACAAAGGAAGAAGGCCGTGGAGGCTGTGTTGCATGCATGGGTTCAACACGACTGAGAAGAAATACCTGGAGGCGAAGGCCAACCCCAAACCTTACATACCCAAGAAACCGCTCCAAGCAAATGAGGCTGCTGCCGAGAAGCCCCCTAAGGCTGCCCAGGCAAAGAAGCCAAGAGCCAAGAAAACCACCAGCAAATAAACGCATATTAGTTTTCAAATGCAATTATTATCATGGCCAGCTTGACCAAGGAGGAGCGCAAGAAGCACATAAGGGAAAGGACCCACGAGCCTAGGGAAAAAGCCATCGTCCTGGCCGTGCTTGTGGTAATTGTGGCGGCTTTCCTCACAGCCATTTACTTCTCTCTTGCATACAGGCTGAACCCGGCCATACCGATAATCCTTATTGTCGCGCTTTTCGTTATCATCATTTTATCAACGTTCTTCGTGGATTTCATATTCTACGAGAGTCAGTAAGAGTTTTCAGAAGAAGCCCTGGAGCCTCTTAATTGCCCCAATCCTTTCCTTCTGCCCGAGCCTGGCCTGCTCTATCCCGAAATCTTGCTTCCACTTATGCCGGCTTCTCTCTTCCCAGATTCTGAACGCCTCTTTTTCGTGGCGTTCAAACTCTTCTGCAGGGCAATTATTGACCTTGCAGAAATGCTTGATTAAATCGTTTCTTGTCAACCCCAATTCCATCATTTGCCTTTGTCCGTCTAGGGTATGGCACCAAAGCCCTATGTGCTTAATCTTGTGGCATAAATCACATAAATGATGGATTGCCACCAATCTTTGAATATGGTTCTTATCATCGTATTCCCAGAATTCATGTGCATCTAACCGAATGCCCTTCTTGCCACATATCCAACATTGGTGGCCTTCCTTCTCAAACAAGTTATTCTTGATATCTCTCCACTTATTCAGTTGGTTATTCTTCTTGTAAAACTGATAAAAAGAGGCATACCAGACTGTGGATGGCACCAGCTCTATTTTCAAGTTAAACCTATGATTTTCCATGTTAGAACCTTACTTTATGAAATTCCCTAGCCGCTTTAGTGCATCTACCTTTTCTTTATCGCCTAACTTGGATTGGTTTATTGCATTATCTAAAATTTCTATTGAATTAGAATATCTATTCAAATCCACCGGTTCAGGATAACCGTCTTTTCCGCCATGGGAAAAGGCGAATTTGGCCGGATCTTCCCAATCCGGAGATTCTCCATAAATAACCTGAGATATCAATGCGAGAGCCCGAATGGCTTTTGGACCCATACCGTTTATTGAAATAAGCTCCTCATAGTTTTGTGGCTGAATTTCGTAAGCCCTTCTCAACGTCTCGATATTCCATTTACCCATATTTATTATTGGGTGATGTTCTGGGAGATGAAGAATTTTTGGCTTCTCCATTAAGAAGTCCTGAATTAGACTTTGTCTAGAAAACAATGCCTTATGTTGTGGGAAATCCTTTGCAACATCAACGCTAATCTTCCTCGCTTTTTCTGAGAATCTGGAAACCATGTTCAAGACATCTTTTCCTTTGCTGTCGCATACTATCCCTGTATGCGGCTCTTCCACAAAGCTGCTCACGCCCTCGGAAAGCCAGTGATATCTGCGAGCATATTTATTTTCAGGATTCATTCCCTGCTGGATGACTGACCATTTGCCTTTTTCAGTGAATACAAAGAAATGGTGGTAGAGCTGGTAGCCATCTTGGATTCCCGCCGAATCTACCTTGGCTGATAAGCGGCTTGAATATTGCATGCCCTCTATCTGCTTGGTGCTCAGGGAGAACTTCTCTCCCAGGGAAAGGATTTCGGAAGGTGTCTTCCTGGAGACAGCGCCTTTTCCGCCTGCGAAAGCCAGACCTAAGTCATTTTCCTTGAGGCCTTCCTTGAGGGCGCCTGTAGTCGTAGTCGAAAGGCCCGATGAATGCCAGTCGAATCCTAGCACGCATCCGAAAGCCTGGAACCAGTAAGGATCGGAAAGCCTGCGTAGGAACTCGTCCTGCCCGTACTCAAGAACTATGGCTTCTGTGATTCCTCCCGCCAGCCTGACCATCCTCTTGAAAAGCCATGGAGGGGCCTTGCCAGGATGGAGCGGAAGGTCAGAGATCCCTGTGCGTTTCATGATTATGATTGGTTTTGGAAGGCTTAAAACGAGATGCCAAAGAGGTTAAATCTTTTCCCCCAATAAATACATGGCCAAATTCAACCACGAGCAGATAAGAGGAATAGTGGTGCCTTTGGTGACACCTCTGAACACAGACACGACGTTTGATGAAAAAAGCACTCAAAATCTTGTAAGGCATGTTGTTGGAAAGGAGCCTTACTATGTGCATGCGCTTTTTGTCAACGGGATGACAGGAGAGTTCCCATATCTTGACGAATCAGTCAGCAAGAAAATGCTTGATGTGACAGTTGATGAATGCAGGGAAAGGATACCAGTTCTGTTCGGGGCTTCTGCGAAGACCTTGGATGAAACTATGGAATTATGTGAATACGGAATCGAACACGGTGCTGACGCACTTGTCATAGCCCCTTTCTATTTCTGGGACAGCAACAGAGAGATGCCTGGCCAAATGAAGAAAATTACAAAGACAATCAAATTACCTATTTACCTTTACAATAATCCCGTATTTGCTTTGCTAGGCCCAAGGGAAAAGGAGAGGAATATAAAGACAGACATTTACAAAAGGATAATCCTCGAGAACGAAAATATTATGGGGATAAAGGACAGTTCAGGGGAGATAGAAAGATTTGAGAATTATCGAGCAGCTTCGATTCATAAGAAAAGCGCAAGAGCCTTCATAGGAGACGAATCGAAAATGAGAATCTGTCCGGATTCGGTTCCAAGCTTTGCCAACCTGGATCCGACATCCTGCAAGAACCTCCATAATCACATACTTGATTTTGATTGCAAGAACAAGGCGATAATACAGAGCTACATCAATGAGGTAGGAGAAATTGTCTACTGTGGCAAAAATAAAATTCGCGGCGGTTTGAAGTATGCGCTCAGCATTCTCGGAATATGCGGGGAAACTGTGCTGGAGCCGGGGCAGGAATTGCTTCCGGAAGAAAAGGAAAAGATTAAGAGGTTTATCAATAAACATTACTAGTCTTCAAGCGAGACACCAATTCCGTGATTAATCTTGAGATAATTTTTAATTGGTTCAGCATCTTCTTTTTTAACTTTTAGAAGAATATATCCACTCTCTTCAAAAACAGGGTATTCCATACCTAGTTTTTCAAGCGTCTTCTCCATTACATTTTTGTCACAAACAAATGAGCCAGTCTGAATTTTCAGCGTTACCATCTAAACACCCTGCTGGGTATCCCAGATTATCTGCCTTATCTCCACAGGATCCTTCCTATCAGGGGCGCGCACACCTCTCCTGAGCATGATAAGCCTTTTCTTTGGGCCAGGTACAGACCCGTCCAGAATGATGTAGTGGCTCTTGACAACGCCGTAACCCAACCATCCGCCAACAGGCGTTGCCTTACCATCAGTGCCTATCTTGAGTATGCGCTTGTTGTACTCAGTCCTTGTCTGGAAGCCCAGCTGGCCCGCCATGGCTATCTTCCCTGGCAGGACTCTGGCAACGTTCACAGAACCGATGCTGCCTACATGCCTCCTCTTGAAGGTGTTCTTCCTGCTGCGTATCTTGATACCGAACCTCTTCACAGGACCCTGGTAGCCTTTGCCTGTTGTGACAGCCTTGACGTCAATCCAGTCGCCTTCCTTGAATACCTCTTCCACCTTTATCTCCCCGCCAAGCTTCTGCTTGGCATAGCCCCATTTGTCTTTGATGCTTCCTCCGATGAAAACCTCGAAGACCTCGGGGGTCTTCTTTCCAATAGCAGAATCCCTTGGCTTGGTTGAAACAACAAGCCTGATATCCTCAGCCTTCTCAATATCCTTCTCAACCTCTTCCAACCTTTTCTTCGTTTCAGGCTTTTCAGGAAGATGGGTCTTTCTTTTAAGGTCTTTAGAAAGCCTTTCCGCCAAAATGTCCGTGCCCGCTGTTATCCCGTATGGAGTCTTCTTGTAAACCCTTATCGCGTTAACCGAAAGAGAAGGGCATTCTAGGACAGTCACAGACCTGACAACCTCCTGGCCATGAGTCACTGATGTCTTCCTGCCGTCAAAAATCACAGCCCTTGTCATGCCTGATTTGTATGCAGCGAAACCGAGGGGCACAGCATCCTTTGCAGGAGGATGTGAGGTCACAGTGGAATATATCCTCTTGGCCCTCTTCTTGGGCCAGAATCCCCTGGAGCCCGCAACAGGCTTGTGATGCTTTGCCATAATATCACGCAAACACCATATAATTGAGATTGAAGGTGGCATTGCCACCTTCTTTCAAGCTATTCTAGACGCGGCGGCCTCTCTTTCCGCCGGGCTTCCTTGTGGAATCATGCGGCACAGGGGTCACATCTTCTATCTTGCCAATCCTGAGGCCTGCCCTCACAAGAGCCCTTATGGCAGGTTGCGCTCCCTGGCCAGGCATCCTCTTCTTATGCCCGCCGGGCGCGCGAATCTTCAGATGCACTCCGGTTATCCCCTTTGCGATGGCGTCACCAGCAACCTTCCTTGCGGCCAGCATGGCTGGGAAGGCAGAGCCCTTGTCCTTGTCCCTTTTAGTGACCATGCCGCCTGAGCAGCGCGCAATTGTCTCAGCGCCTGTTATGTCAGTTATGTGGATTATGGTGTTGTTGACTGAGGAATATACATGGGCCACGCCCCATTTAGCCTTCTGGAACTGCCTGGACGGAGCCTCGGTCATCTGCTCCCTTCTTGAATCCGGCCTCTCTTCAATGGCCTGCACTTTTTCCTTTGCTGCTTCAGTCATCTTACTCACGTTTTTCCTTGCCGGCTTGCTTCCCGGCGCTGTATAGTGATATCTTCCTTTCCTTGTCTACGGGAATAATATGGGAAGGGATTTTGGTCCTCCTTCCATCAACAGAAATATGGCCGTGTGTAATGAGCTGCCTTGCCTGCATCGGTGTTTTTGCGAATCCTCTCCTGAGCACAATGGTCTGCAGCCGTCTGTCAAAGCTGTTCCTTATGGCGACCGCAAGGATATCGTCCAGCGTGCTCAATTTCTTGAGCAATA
>CAYGVS010000040.1:0-7374 GCA_964353635.1 uncultured archaeon
GCTTTATATACTTAGACGTCTAATATTAAGTATAAGAAATTAGACGTCTAAAGTCATAATAGGTGATGTTTATGGATATGAGGCAAGTAAAGGGCATGGAGATAGCCAAGAACGGCAAGATACTGAAAACGCCGAAGGGGTTTGTAGTTCCCAGCCAATCAGGGAACGGCGCATATCTGGTTCACAACGTGAACATGAAGACCGTGTGCGATTGCCCTGATTGTGAGCTTAGAGGAATCAAGTGCAAACATCAATGGGCAGTAGAATACTTTATTCAGCAAGTCATGGATACAGAAGGTAATACAACCGTAACTAAAGCTGTCAGAATGACATATCCCCAGAATTGGAGCGCATACAATGAGGCCCAGAGCAATGAGATAAGGCTTTTTGACGTTTTGCTGAAAGACCTTGTGGCTTGTGTAGAAGAGCCTATCCAGACATTCGGAAGACCCAGATTGGCACTCAAGGAGACCGTCTTTTGCTCCATTCAGAAGGTTTATAGCCAGCTATCCCAGAGAAGGGCCACAACCCTATACAGAAACGCAGAAGAGCGCAACCAGATAAGCCATGCTCCGCATTTCAACGTTATAGGTATGACCCTTAACAGAGAAGACATAACGCCTATCCTTTACAGGCTTCTCACAATATCAGCCATGCCCTTGAGAAGCATAGAGACTACCTTTATCCCAGATAGCTCAGGATTCCGAACCAGCCAGTTCGGGCAGTATGCCATAGAGAAATACGGCATAATGAAGAAACACAAGTGGGTGAAGGCTCATATCCTTGTGGGAGCGAAAACCAACGTGATTGTGAACGCAAGAATAGGTGAAGAATATAGTGCCGACTGTCCGCAGTTCGCTCCCTTAATAATGGAAGCTCATAGCAACGGCTTCCAAATAAAGGAGATTCCCGCCGACATGGGATACTTGAGCAGGGACAATTACAATACAGCAACCCGGATAGGGGCGACTGCTTACATTCCTTTCAAGGATAGGGTTACGGATAAAGCTAGAGGGTCTATGACATGGAAGAAAATGTATCACTATTTCCAGCTTAACCGTGAGGAGTTCCTACAACACTACCACAAGAGGAGCAACGTGGAGAGTGCCTTTAACATGGTCAAAATGAAGTTCGGGGATAGGCTGAAATCAAAGAAGCAGATAGCCCAGATAAATGAGCTTCTTTGCAAGCTGATAGCTCATAACATAGTAGTGCTTATCCATGAAATGCACGAGTTGGGCATACAGCCCAACTTCTTAAACTGTCAAAACAAGGAGGTGATAGGTTGCACATAAAGTGAGCCGACTGCACAAAAACTCGGCTCAATTCAAGCTTTTATGTGCAAAGCTTGATTTGATTGGCGGCCGTTTTCCCAATAAATAGCAGCCAGGACATAATCTATATATGGTTTTGATTGACTCCGTCTCCTACGGGGAGGTCAAGGTGGACGGGAAGATATATTATTCTGATGTTGTTGTCTGGTGGGACGGCAAGGTGGAGCTGGTGAGGAAGACTCACCAGTTCGGGATTAACGAGCTGCTTAACATGCTGAGGAAGAAGCCTGAAGCCGTCATTGTTGGCATAGGTGTGGACAGAGCGGTCGAGATTTTGGATGAGGTCCCCCAGGAGATGGAGGAAAGGGGGCTTCTCTTCTTCGTGGAGAGCGCCCCTAACGCGCTTGAGGTCTTCAACGGACTGATAAGCGAGGGCAAGAAGGCTGTCGCTTACATTCACTGCACGTCATGATTCTGGAGGGTGATATGATTGTTGTTCTGAGGCTGGGGCATAGGATTGAGCGGGATAAGAGGCTCAGCACGCACTGCGGCCTTGTGGCCCGCGCTTTCGGGGCGCAGAAGATGGTTTATTCAGGCCAGGAGGATTCAGGGCTGGAGGAATCCATAAACTCTGTCATAAAGGGCTGGGGAGGCCCGTTCTCAATAGAGCACGTGGAGAGCGCGAGGAAGGTGATAAGGGACTGGAAGGGGAAATCAGTCCATCTCACTGTGTATGGGTTGCCGCTCCAGAAGAAAATCCGGATAATAAGGAAGATGAAAAATCTCCTTGTCATTGTGGGAGGGGAGAAGGTCCCTCCTGAGGTCTACCAGGAATGCGGCATGAACATCCAGGTCACAGGCCAGCCCCATTCGGAAGTGGCTGCCCTCGCTATCTTCCTGCATGAATACTTCGAGGGGAAGGAGCTCGAGAAGAAATTCAGAAAGGCTGAGAAAAATGTTGTTCCGCAGGAAAGGGGGAAGAAGGTTACCACCAAGATTCTAAAACAGACTTGGCCTCGTCATATGTAAATTTTTCTTTGTTTTTCCCAAATATGAACAAAACATCTCTTCCAAGCAGCCATTTCTTGTTTTCCTTTTGATAAACATCCACCCCGAGAAGGCTTCTTTTCTTGAAGTATCCTCTGGTATTTAACATATGACACAGGTCATTGTATTTCTTTGCTTCATCAAGAAACGATTCATAAGTCATTTCTTCGATCCTATAGGGAGATTCCAAAATTACTTTGTCGTTAAGTATAGCTCTAGAAAAATTGTTTTTCCCAAGAGTGACGTCTTCCAAATCGAATCCCTTTTCCTCCAAAACTCCACAAACAGCTCTGTACCTGGGGTCCAATGCTTTCTTTAAAAGTCCCATAATCTAACTCCGGATGTTTTAAAGGTCATATTGCCTTCATTGGCAAGCAAATTTGTTGTTTCTTCCATGCATCCAAATGTGCATAGACTCTGCAGTGGTTTGCGGGATTACTTTTTATTAAACCTATATAAAAAGCTGTGCATGCGTAATAAGCAACTGAACTACTTATTCGACAATAGCACAACTCTGCTCTCCACTTGCTCATCCTTGAAGCCGTAGCCTGAGGCCTTGGAGAGCTTTTCCGAGAAGGCCTTCACTTCCGCATGGGTGGGCATGGTGCTCCTTTCTAGCCGCTTCTGCGACTCCCCTACATGAACGTAGCCTTTGGCCTCCACGAAGTCAGCCCCGGACTTTTCTATCAGCTTGGCGTATCTCTCTGGGGAGTGCATATTCCAGCCCTTCACGAGTGTGAGCCTGAGCACCTTCCTGCAGGAGAAGGAATTCATGAGCTCAAGGGATTTGTTGATCCTTTCCCAGAAATCCTTCTTCGATGGCATGTCTATCTTCTTATAGCTGGCCTTGTCAGGGGCGTCCAGGGAGATGTAGAGGTTGGTGGGCTCGCTTATTTTCCCAAGCGCACTGGGAAATTGGCCGTTGGTGACCAGAAATGTGGAGAACCCGCGGGAGTGGAATTCCTCTATCAGGCCCGAGAGCTTGGGATAGAGTGTGGGCTCTCCCACTAGGGAGATGGCCGCATTATTGGGGTCCTGGGCCTCCTTCCATTTCTTCAGGTTCACGCCAGAGAAGCCCTTGAATCCTGATATGAGCTCCCTCTGGCCCTTTATGCAGCCTTCTATTATCTTTTCAGGAGAATCAGTTTTGCTGACCTTTATTTTAGTTTTCTCAACTATGCGCCAGCAGTAGCGGCATGAATTAGAACAGAACAGCCAGGGAGTCATCTGCAGGCATCTGTGGGACTGGATTCCGTAGAACTTCTGTTTGTAGCACACGCCTCCGTCGCGCATGCTCTTCCTGAGCCAGAAGCACAGCTTCACAGCAGAGTGGTTTCCCACAACTTTGTAATGCTGGTGCACGAGCTCTTTTCTGAGGCTTTCAGGAATCATTTGAAGACCTTATAATCATCGTTTTAAATTCGTTTAATTCAATAGTTAAAGGAGATGAGATGCTTAAAGAATACAAAGCCCTGCTTGAGAAGAAGGCTGCTCTACAGAAGCAAGAAAAGCGAATAGATGAAAATATCGAGCCTGAGGTCCAGGAGTTCCAAAAGAAAATGTTGTCCGAGGGATTTTCGGGGAAACTTGTGGACGATACAGTAAATTTTTACAGAAACCGGCGCAAGCAGAATAAACTCATAGAAATACAAACCTTTTTGGAAGTTGTTGAAAAAGAAGAAGCCGGATATGATTTCAGCAAATTATCCAGAAAAGGACTTGCTATTTACCTTTCATAGAATGTTGCTTGCTATTATTTACTATTTGAACACCTCTCCTGTCTCCTCTGACCAGAACAAGAGATCAAGCTCGTCCATGGGGATTTTGACTTTTGTTGAGAAGGCATGCATCTGGGTTTCCAATTCCTTGTATTTCTTTGCGGTGAGGGTTTTTGGAACCTCATTTATCGCCCCGTGTCTCTGGAGGTTCTTCAGGATGTGCCTATCCAGGATGGCCAGGTCAGAGCCCATGCCTATGTTGCGCAGGAAGTGGGAGGCCTCCTTGTATCCCATCCCTTTCAGATTGGAGACAAGCCATTCTCTCATCTCAAACGGGCTTCCTATTTCAAGGAGCTTTTTCTTTATGGAAAGCCTTCCCTTATCAGTGAAGAGTGCGCGTGCGTGGAGTATATAGCCTGACTTGTTGTTGTGGAAGCGCACCTTCTTGTGAAGCGTCTTCCTTATCTCATCATGAGAACCATCATAAAGGAGCCCTGTGCTCTGCATATGGGAGACTGCTTGCCAGCAGGACTTAGCCTTGGACTGGGGGGTGCAGAAGCAGAAAGCGAGTTCGGCGAAAATCCTCTCATCAGGCTGGTTCCAGACTTCCTGAAAGTCCAGAAGCCTCTGCTTTATCTGCCTCTTCCTTGATTTGTAAGATTTTTGAAGGTTCATAAAGTCACTTCTTGGGATTAAGGTTCTTATTAGGATAATCGCAATACCTCACAATCGGGCACTTCCAGCATAGGGGTTTTATCGGCTGGCAAATCTGCTGGCCGAACTTCACGAATAGCTCATTGAAGTCCACCCAGTATTCCCTAGGGATTATTTTTACCAGCTCGGATTCTGTCTGCTCTGGGGTCTTTGTCTTCACGAAGCCTATCCTGTTGGATATCCTGTGCACGTGCGTGTCCACGGGTATGGCAGGAAGCCTGTAGGCGTAAACCAGGACGCAGTTGGCTGTCTTCCTTCCCACTCCGGGAAGTTTTATAAGTTTGTCAAAATCTTCAGGGATTTTCCCTTGGTATTTTTGAATAAGTATCCTGCTTATTTCCTTTATGCGCCTGGCCTTTGTTATGTAGAAGCCGCTGGGTTTTATCAGCTTTTCTATGTCCTTGAGCGGGGCCTGGGAAAGCTGTTTTGGGGTTTTGTATTTAGCGAAGAGTTGCTCGCTTGCGCGTTCCGTGCTCTCGTCCCTTGTGCGCTGGGAGAGGACAGTGGATATAAGGACTTCGAATGGGTTTCCCCTAGAGACAGTGGCTCTGGTTATCCCCAGATGCCTCCTTATGCTTCTGGTTATGAAGGCAATCTCTTTCGTTTTCATGCTACTTCTTCATTAGCTCCATCGGCTCCCCGCAGTACACGAGCTCCCCGCCGCCTGCTTTCGTGACTATGACCTCGTTGCCGCATATGTTGCAGCGGTACTTCTCCCTTGCTTTCTTGACTCCCATAAAATCACCTCTAATAGAATCCGCTTTCCAGAATAAAAAGGCCTGCGCCCTCGGGTTTATTCCTCTACGCGAGGCGCAAGTATGAAGCTCATGTGGACCTTGTCCACTGCGCTGAACTCAAGCCTCATGGGATAATCATTCCCGAACTCAAGCACAGTGTGCTTGGAGAGCTTTGCGGCCTTGACCATCTTCTTCAGGTATTCAAGAGGATACCTTGACCTGATGGCCTGCGGCGCATGGAGCTTGAGCATGCCAGAATCCTTCTTGAGCATCTCCAGCTCGGCTGAGGAGACATCGCCCTTTGCGGATATCCTGAACGTTTCAGGCGTGGCCTCGATTATCACAGAATCCCCGATGATGTCGGCATCAGCTATCCCGTCTTCCATGATGCTTGACTCAAGTTCCACCCTTCCTGTGAAGTTGAGCTGGTCAACAGGCGGCTTCTCGTCCTTTATATCAAGGAGCGGGATCTCGAACGAGCGCTTCCCGTTTCCCTCGACCGTGATCTTGAGCTTGGTATTATCCTTGGAGAGCTCCATGGTCACCTGGTCAGAGCTCTTTATCCTCTTTATCACGTTCACGAAATTGGCAAGGTTCAGCCCGAGGGATGATGGTGTCTCGACCTTGAACTTCTCGAAGGCTGTGGAGGGTATCCTGAAATCCACGACAGAAACCATGGTTCTGTCAGGCGCAAGCATGCTTATCCCATTATGGTCCACCTTGAACACAGCCTCGTCGATTATCTCGGCTATGATAGGAATGGTGTTCTTCAGCAACTCCACATCAGTCAACGCTATCTTAAACATATTGCACCCCCGGATTTCACAACATTAAAGCAAAAAGCCATAATCGGATTAGCATAATCTCACAGGCTGCTGCCTGAGAGCTCGCGGAGCTTCTTGAGCAGCTCCCTGTCAAGGCCTGACATGCTCTGGACAATCTCCCCCTGCAGCTCGAACCCGCTCTCTATGGGCATGACCCTTCCGAAGACCCTGACAATCTGGTCTGTCTCCACGTCCACAGGGCCCTCGAAGCCTATGCTTATCTTCCCTGTGCCGTCGTCAAGCATGATGCTGTCATCCTGCTTGTCTATCACAGTCCCTATCAGGCTCACCCTCATGTCCTCAGCCATTATCTCTGAAACGCGCCTTTCGACTGAAGGAATCCTCCTCTTTACAAAGCCGTCCCGCGGCTCAATGAAATCCTTCAGCTCAGCCATGGAATGTCACATCTTTATGAAAGCCGGATGCCTGCAAAGCGCTCATGCCAAGCCTCCAACTTTAATATATCATAAACAGCTATGATTTATAAGTTTGTACTGTAATGGATTGAAGTGATGCCATGCCAAGGACTTACTCGAAGGAGCTCAAGCCTGGAAGCAAAGCTGTTGTGAAGGGCTGGGTATCCCAGCTAAGGGACCTCGGGGGCCTGAAGTTCATAATCCTCAGGGATAGGGAAGGTATGGTCCAGGTGACCATAAAGAAGGCAGAGGTGCAGAAGAAGCTCCTGGAGATTGCTTCCTCACTTGTCAGGGAGGACTGTATTTCCGTGGTAGGAGAGGTCAGGGAATCCAGGCAGGCCCCTGGAGGCAAGGAAATCATACCTGACTCCATTGAGGTGGTAAGCAGGGCCAAAACGCCCCTTCCCATAGAGACTTCTGACAAGATAATCACTGGTCTGGACAAGCGCTTTGACTTCAGGTTCATGGACCTGAGGAACCCGAAGGTCAGGGCGATTTTCAGGGTCAAAGATATAGCCCTCACAAAGATGAGGGAGTATTTCGAAGGCAACGGCTTTGTGGAGGTCCACACCCCTGTAATACAAGCCGCAGGGGCAGAGGGCGGGGCCACCATGTTCCCCATGGTATACTATAAGAGCGAGGCC
>CAYGVS010000041.1:0-7031 GCA_964353635.1 uncultured archaeon
TCCAGAGCCTTTATTCCAGCGGTTCCCCAATATCCTGCCAGACATGCATCCACAAATCCGATTCCAATTGTGACGGCTGCATCTCAACGCCAGAGCTCAACTCCTTCATAGACCGCTGGAAGTATAACAACCTGGACGTGAATATCAGGGAACTGGTAGTTGCGATTGGGTTGTATAATATTAATAAAGGGTGCTGATATGCACCTATAGCGTAGTTCAGGTAAACTTATTTGGGCTTTCAACCCGATTGTGGCTGGGAGGTGCCCGCTGGCACCTTTTTTCTCGAATCAGGGTTGATTGGATTGTGGAATAAAAGCGGATGCTGATTTATTAACTTCTTAAACAAAATAAGTATAGGAGAAGCGCATGGCGGCAAAGGAAAAGAGGCCCGTTCAGGACATTCCGGAAGAGGAGAATGTAATAACCCCTCAAGAGTTCGAGGAGCTTGAGAAGAAGGAAAAGAAGCCCAAGAAAGGCCTTTTCTCCAAGAAGAAGGAAAAGAAGGCTTCAAGGCCTGAGGCGGCAGAGATTATGCCGTCCAGGAAGGAGAAGGCAAGCGATATTGACAAGCTTTTTCTTGAGAACGAGAAGATACAGGCCAAGCTGGAGACCATAGAGGAGCTCAGGCAGACCACTGAGGACAAGATCTCCAGGATATCGGAGGAGATTGGGGAGCTCAGGTCAGCCATTCTGGAGAAGGACAGGACCTTCAACAAGATGGAAGGGGGCTTCGAGAAGATAAAGGAGATATTCGATGAGATGCAGCCTGTGAAGCTGAAGGCCTCCTTGGACAAGAAGGATGATGCCATCGAGAAGGTGAACGCAAAGGTGGAGGCAGCGGAGTTCAAGATATCAGAGACCAAGAAGAGCCTGGAGAGCATGAAGGACTTCATGGAAAAGATAAAGGACCTGAAGAACCTGGTGTCCATCTCTGACAGCGTGAGCAAGAAGGTGGCGAAGGTGGAGGAGGAGAGGAAGGAGACCGCGAAGATTGCGGCGAAGATAGAGAGCATGTTCTCTGAGCTAACGGAGAAGACTGCGGAGTTCCACCAGTACAGGGACAAGATAGACTTCAGCTCGGAATCCATGCACGACCTCATGAAATCAATGGATATGCTCGAGGTCAGGGTGGAGAACGCGGTCAGCAAGGATGATTTCAAGAAGCTTGACGACAGGTTCGAGCAGCTCGAAAGGGACATGACCGACAGGATAGGAGCCATAAAGGACATTGTGGATGACATGGCCGCCACGCTCAAGAAGGGAGGGATGAAGGAGCTCCTTGCCAAGGAAGGCAAGACCAGGATAGATGAGATAAACAAAAGGCTTGGCCAGATAGACAGCTTCGAGAAGGCAGTGAAGTCCCTGCAGGACGAGCTTGCCAGCGTAAAGTCCAATAAAGAGAAGGAAATATCAGCCCTGAGCTCAAAGGTGGAGAGCCTGAAGAAACAGCCAGCATCTACATATTCCTACACACCAGCTGCAGGGCCTGCTCCTGCACTTAAAGGCAGGCAATCCCCTGCGCAGGTCAGGAGCCCTGCTGTAGCACCTGATGCAGAGGAGGATGAAGAGGCTTCCATGGACCTCATTACCCCTGTGACAGCCTCCTCTATGCCCCAGAACTACAAGGAGGACAGCCTGGAGTCCATGTTGGAGCAGTGCCATGTGCACATCGACAAGGGGGATATAGAGCAGGCAAGGAGCCTCTACAGCCAGATACTCACCATTTACGAACAGTCAAAGGACTCCGGAGAATGCCCAAGCCCCGAGGAAGTCTATGGCAAGATAAAGAGGCTTTACTACAGGTTACAGATTTATCATTGATTGGATACCGCTCCATATTAATTCTACACTGTATTAGACCATCCAATTTCTTATGAAATCCTCTTTCTTTAAGGCTCCAGATTTTACCTTCTCAAAAACGAATTCACCTTTCAACCTCTTCTCTGCATCCTTACCATAAAAGTAGCTCTCTGCGTCTTTGGACAGCTTTAAGCTGTAATACCTATTGAAAATCTCGCCTCCGATTGAGCCTAAAATACATGTACCGAACAGGCCTGCAGAAACCGACATCACGGCCACAGCCGCTTCTCCATCAAAATTCGGCGTGCTATCCATTCCAAAATATGTGCATATGGCCTTGGCTATTGAGCCTTCATTATAAAGCCTGTCAAGCATCCAAGATGCAGGACCGAGTATAATACCTGTTGTGACCTGAGCACCATCCATCTTCCTGAAAAATTTTGAAACCTTGCCCTCATTCAAAACCTTGCCCATACCTTCCAAATCCTTCCTGGGAACATCCAGATTGGCATAAGGGCCTTCAACAAGGAAACCATCTCTCTTATCATTGGGCACATAAATACCGGCAAACTCGTTCGTTTGTCCCTTTCTGTCAAACAGCTTCCATCTGTCAAGCTGCGTGGAAACTTCCCCGAAATTCAAAAAGTCTAGAATTTCAGGCATATTATCCGCTAAATGATATCTGTTCAATTTGTGTTTTACTAAGTATCTTCTGCTTGGCATAAGGAATTCTTGGCAACCAACCTTTAAGAAATGATATTGTTCAGCTAAAGTTTTTTGTGTCAAGGCCTCAGAATTCTTTATATGCCTTAATTGCATAGTTCAGCTAACATTTTTTGGATTAAGCCTTTCTTGCATGTCAATGCAAGAGATGTGCATGCATCTCTTGTGCCGATGCACAAGATTTTGAAAAAAGGCCTTTAAAATAATATGCGTTGAATGCTCTGTTCAGCAAGACTTATTTTGGCATCCAGGCTTTTCTTAAAAGCCTTTGTCTCAATTCCACATCGAGAAGGGCTCCTTGTCAGATTGCAAGACCAGGCCGAAATCGGAGAAGACTGAGAAGCAGCTTGGGCAAAGGAAGACCTCGGGTTCCTTGTTCCAGACCTTTCCGCCAGTCCCGCAATGAGGGCATTTTCCAGAAAACACGAACAGAACACCTTATGCAGATATTGCTTTCGCCCGTTTATATAGCTTCCTGCCTGCATCGGCCTTGCGGCAATGCTGACTCTTTTTGCCGCTGGGCATTTTTTGAAATCTGACCCATGATAAGCCGCCATATCCTAAAAAATTGCAACCAAGCAAGTCATGGTTTATAATTTTCAAATGCTTTTGCTCGCCTAAGCTTCTCTTCTTCAAAGGCTATCCTTACATTTTCGCAATGTTCCTTCAAAAAGCGGCCTGCCTTCTCCTGCTGCGTAATATGCGCAGTCTCTTCCCCGTATTTTTTCATTCTCTGAATAAATTCCCTTAGTTCGGGCTTTTCTTCCCATTTCATAAAACCCTTATCTCTTCCCCCTGACAGCGTCTATGACTTCCCTGAGCTTGGCCTCGTCCCCTCCTGTCTCCCCCAGGGTGCCTGTGACAATTATGTCAGCGCCTGCCTTCACCTTGTGCGCTGCAGTCTTCTCATCCATTATCCCCCCGCCGACTATAAGGAACATCTCCGGGCCTATGCTCTCCTTGACCATCCTTATCATCTCCTCGGGGACAGAGTATTTCGCGCCCGAGCCTGCCTCCAGGTACACGAACCTCATGCCGAAGTATTTTGCCGCAAGGGCATAGCCAACAGCGAATTCCGGCTTATCCCTTGGTATTGGCCTCACATCACCAACCCATGCCGCGCTGGTGGTCTCCCCTGAATCCACAATCAGGTACGCCATGGAAAGCGGTTCCAGCCTGTAGTTCTTCACAAGGACCGAGCCCTTTACCTGCTCCTCCACTATGTATTGGGGCGATTTCGAATTCAGGAGGGACATGAAGAACACGGCATCCGCATAGGCAGATATCCCTGAATGGGCGGAAGGGAACAGTATCACAGGAAGGTCAACCCTCTCCTTTATGGCCTTCACACAGTCGTCAAGGTACATGGCCTGCGTTGGATGGGAGCCTCCCACCATGATGGCGTCTGAGCCCAGCCTCTTTGCCCTGCTGGCTATGTCAGCCGCTTTACCGGGCATCTGCTTGTCAGGGTCTATGAGCGTGAAATGAAGGGCATGTCCCCTTCGCTTCTTCCTGATGTATTTGAGAACCCGGGGCTTCTTCTTCCTTTTTATGTACTTAAGAATCTCCATTTGAACCTTCACCTAGACGCTTTGCTAGAATTACACTTAATAATTTGGGAGGAAAGTATAAATAAGGGCATTTGGCTGGAAACAGCCTATGGCTATGTACACCTGTTTAGCATACCCCTGTGTCCTTGCATGCCATGGCAGCCTTGTCAGCTGTTATGCCTATCTCGTCCAGGATGGTGTACCTCTTCCTGTATGACTTGGCCTTTACTATCGCTTTCAGGAACTTCTGCCTGCTGATGCCAATTTCTTTCGCGGTGGTTGCAGCCCCGGCCTTCTTCATGCTTTCGCGAAGCTTCCACCAGTCCTGCCCCTGCAGGCACGCAGTCACGATGGAAGCCACGCCGCACTGCTCTCCATGCAAGGCCTTAGAGCCCATTGAGTCCAGCACATGAGAGATCGCATGCTCTGCTCCGGAAGCGGGCCTCGAAGAGCCTGCAAGGGCCATTGACATGCCGGATGTTATGAGAGCTTGCATTAGGTTCCTTATCCCTCTCTCGCTCCCTCGGCCTATCAGGCTGGAGGACTGCATGGCCTTCTTTGCTGCGAGGACGGACAGCTCAGCCGCATATTCAGAGTAATACTCGCCAGTCTTCCTGGCGAGCTTCCAGTCATGGACTGCGGTGATGTTCGAGACAACGTCCGAGAAGCCTGATGCAATCATCCTGGCCGGGGATTTCCTTAGGATGGCTATGTCAGCGACGATCGCTAAAGGGACTCTCCCCTCTATCGAGGATTTTTTCCTTCCGTCCCGCAGGCTTGCCGTGGCAGAGACTATCCCGTCATGCGAAGGGGCTGTAGGGACGCAGATGAAGTCCACCTTCTTCTTTACAGCGACAGCCTTTCCCAAATCTATAACTGAGCCTCCTCCAACGCTTATGACAACATCTATTGGGCCTGATGCGTGAGATATCCTTTCCATCTCGGCTATGCTGGATTCCTTTACAATCTCCATCCTTGCGTCAAGACACTCGAGGTCGTTGAAGATCCTTTGTCCAGCAATCTTCCTGGTCACAGGGTCTGCCAGGACAAGAGGCCTTCCCATTATCCTCAGCTCCCTGCAGAGCTCCATGATATGGCCTGAAACACCCTTGCCAATGATTATCTTCCTTGGAAGCTCGAGAACATGCGGCTCCATAATATGATTTGGTCAAGCTTATATAAATTCCCAAGCCAACAATATCAAGGCAGAATTGGAGAACGATGCTAATGTTCGATTCCCTTAAGAAGAAGCTCAAGGAGTCTGTGGAGAAGCTCACCAAGAAAGCGGAAGAGCCCTTGGGGACAAAACCAGAGGAACTTTTCCACAAAGAGGTGCCTAAGCCTTTAGAATCCCCAAAGACAGCTGTGGAGAAGCCTCACAAAGCTGAAAAAGCGAAAGTAGTGGAAGGGAAGCCCCAGGAGCATGCCAAGGCAGAAATCCAGGTCCCAAAGCCTTCCTACGAAACCCCAGAAAAAGGCTTGTTTGGGAGGATAAAAGAAAAGGTTGTAACAAGGGAGATCTCTGGCTCTGACATAGACGAGTTCTTCGCTGAGACCGAGACAGGCCTGCTTGAATCCAATGTGGCCCTGGAGGCAGTCGACTTCCTGAAGCAGAGGCTGAAGGAGAACCTCGCCAAGAAGCAGGCCAAAAGGTTCGGAGCCAAGGACGCTGTGAAAGAGGCTTTTGAGGACAGCCTTTTCGATGTGCTTAACCAGGGCAATATAGATCTTGAGCAGATTATAAGCAGGGCCAAGGCTGAAGGAAGGCCCGCATGCCTGATATTTCTCGGATTTAACGGGTCAGGAAAAACCACTTCAATCGCGAAGCTCGCCTATTACATGAAAGAGAATGGGCATGCGCCGGTCCTTGCAGCTGCCGACACCTTCCGGGCAGCCTCCATTGAGCAGCTCGAGGTTCATGGAGAAAAGCTTGGAATAAAAGTGATAAAGCACCAGTATGGGGCTGACTCGGCAGCAGTGATATTCGATGCTATAAAATACGCGAAGACAAAGGGCTGCGATATAGTGCTTGCGGACACTGCGGGCCGCTCCCACACAGACAAGAACCTGATGGATGAGCTTTCGAAGGTCACAAGGGTGAACAAGCCCGACCTGCGCGTGCTTGTGGTGGACTCGCTCACAGGCAATGACGCTGTGGAGCAGGCAAAGACCTTCCAGAAGGCAGCAGGAGTGGATGCTATTGTCCTAACGAAGATAGATGTGAACAAGAAGGGAGGGGCCATCCTTTCCGTGTGCTATGCGATAAAGAAGCCCATCCTATTCCTTGGGACAGGGCAGGAGTACGGCAGCATCGAGATGTTCGAGCCCAGGAAGTTCGCGAGGGAGCTCCTGGAGTGAAGGCGTCCGCTGACGCCTTCCAGCCATCGCCGGAATGACGGCTTATGTAGATTGAGTCAAGCCGTCCTGCCATATTCTGGAGTGATTTTAACTGCCTTTTCATAAATATTCTATCGTCTTAATCGAGAAAAGGTAGATCCCAAAATGAGTTTACCTGAACTGTTAGCCAGCCACGCTTTTAGCCTGAGCATCCCTTTTTGTAAAGCCCTATAGCTTCAATCAGCTCCCTTATAGTCACGTCCTGGTTGTTCATTTTCCAGCGGCCTATGAAGGCTGAGAGCTCTGTGTCCTTTACGCAGCCGTCGCAGGGATTGTTATCTGATTTGTGGATGCATGTCTGGCAGGATATTGGAGAGGTGCTTGAGTAGAGATTCTGGATCTCCTGGCTTGAGAGGGAGCGGTTCCAGATTGCCAGTTCGTCAATGGTTCCATTGAAGAATCTCACATCTGCTGTGTCCGTAAGGTTTCTTGAAGCCCCTATTTTAAGCGGCTGGCTGGAGGCTACTACATTAACAGTATGGCTTGCGGGGGTGTTGTCTAGCCCATTAATATACAGGGCGCTTGAAGCCCCGTTTATTATTACAGCGACGTGATACCAGG
>CAYGVS010000042.1:0-4951 GCA_964353635.1 uncultured archaeon
TTCATATAACCAAAATTCTGCGGGCTTTAGCCCGCAGTCGCATAGTATTTTAATGGGAGCAAATGCTTTTAGCCTTGTGGAAAAGGACTTGAATAGCTTATCCACAGGCGAGCCTGTATTCAAATATTTCAGGCCGCCTGCTTTCGATATAACAGATTAAGCGACCCCTGATTATGGAGCGAAGGCGGCAAAAAAAGTCCGAACGCAGCCGCCTTCCAATAAATCTACGCAACGCCCTCTACGCTCTTCTGCTTGGGCGCGACCCTGGGCAGGGCCAGCGGTGGGGGCAGCTGCAGGTCATCAGCCATGTTGGCGACCTTCAGCAGGCACTGCCTGAAAAGGTGGTTCAGCACATCGATGTTGACTTCCTCCGGAAGCATCTTCTTCGCCTGCCATTGCTTCAGTATCTTGGCATTGCTCTCGGATGCGTAGAGGAGCTCGCCGTTAATCCGTATCTCCCCGACCTCGGGGTTGTAGGTAGTCGTGAACTCGAAGTTGAGCGCAAGCACCTTCTTGCTTATCGAAGGAAGATCTATCTGCCTCACATCAATTATCCTTGGGGTGGAATTGACCTTTATCTCCCCCTTTGCAGGTATCTTTCCCCTTTTCCCTTCCATCGAATCAAGCTTCATGCCTATGATCGGCATACGAACACACCTCCGGATTAACGAAAGAAGGCGTCTCAAAAGAAGGAAGGCGACAACGGTCGCCTTCAATCCATTGACGCCTTCAAACTGTCTATTTTCAATGATGAGGAAAACGTGAATAGCGGCTTCTTTCCCATCTTACGAGATATTGGAAGCCTGATATTTAAAGTTATACCAGAGTACGTTGTGGAAAGGAAGGCTTTAAATGAGATTGCAGCCATACTATATAGTATATATAACAAGGGAAAGGCAGGCGGCCTGCTGGTGGGAAGGCCGCCCAGAATGGCTTGGACGAAAGGAGCGTGGGGAGCATGACTGAATTTCTTATGCCGCTTGCGGACGGCTTTGAGGAGATAGAGGCCACTACGACCATAGACATCCTCAGGAGAGGAGGAGTGAATGTCACAACCGCGGGCCTCCAGGGCACCATAGTGAGGGGGACCAGGGGCGTGAAGCTCATAGCGGACATGAAGATGGATGATGTGAACTTTGACCGCTTTGACGGCCTGATACTTGTGGGAGGCGACCCGGGATGGAAGAACCTGTCCATGTCAAGAAGGGTGATGGATGCTATCCAGAAATACAACGGGAGCAAGAAGACCCTGGCTGCGATATGCGCAGCCCCCTGCATACTGGCCAAGGCAGGAGTGCTTGCCGAGAAGCGCGCCACTATCTACCCAGGAATGGAGAGGGAGCTGCCCAGACCCAGGAGCGAGAAGGTGATAGTTGACGGTCACGTGATAACCTCGCAGGGGCCCGGCACAGCAGTGGACTTCGCCCTCAAGATACTCGAGCTGGCCGCGGGGAAGGACAAGGCCGCAAAGGTCAAGAAGGAAATAGTATATTAATGGCATGCGCCATCTTATAATCTACCCGGGGAGGAATGTACTATGCTAAGCGACCAGGAAAAGAGAATATTGGAAGTGATTTCCAAACAACTTCTCATAACGAAGGGTGAGATAATGAGCTTTCTAAACAAGGAGAAAGTAAACGGGACCGATGTCCTCCTTCAAAGGCTTCGCGACAGCGGATACATCGACAAGGTCGAATCCCTTGGCACATGCTTCGTGGTGACCCAGAAGGGCATAAGGGCCATGAAAGGGAATGAGTGAAGGTGTCAGTAGACGCCCTACTGATTTTTATTTTCTTGCCTATTTCTATGGAAGATGCTCTTGAATTTATTTTTAAGCCAAGGAACCTAATTATATGCAATAATAAAATTGAGGTGATTTTGTGGCAAAGTCTTTGAGAAGGAAAGTCGAAAAGGAAAAGAAGAAGCTTGGAGTAGAAGCTCATAAAGCCGAAAGGAAGATTGAGGTTGCAGAACACAAAGCAGAAAAGAGCATCGCAAAAGTGGCTTCGAAAGCCGAAAGGAGCCTTGCAAAGGAAGCTCGCAAAGCGCGGAATAGATTGTAAGATTGGTCATAGCTGTAAGCTAGACTTGAAGATTTCTAGAGGAGAGAGGGTAAAATAGCTCTCCTGATTTTTCACCCTGCGCATTTATTTCCAGGCTCCCAATCAGATAAGGAGGTGTGAAAATGACAGGATATTCAGGAAACATCGAGAAGCAGACCCTGAGCAACAATTACTTCAGGCAGGTCTTGTTCACCGGCAGGTATGCCCAGCTGGTCGTGATGTGCCTTCAGCCGGGAGAGGAGATAGGGAACGAGGTCCACCCGAAGGTAGACCAGTTCTTCAGGATTGAGCAGGGAGAGGCGAAGTTCGTCTTTAACGGGAAGGAGGAGCACGCCATGAGAGACGGCGAGGCGATAATAGTGCCCGCGGGAACCTTCCATAATGTGATAAACACGGGTAAGAAGCAGCTCAAGCTGTACACCATCTACTCGCCCCCGAACCACCCTGACGGCACAGTGCACAAGACCAAGGCCGAGGCGGAAAGGGCTGAAAAAGCTAAGAAGCACTAGCCGGATTCTGTATCAAAGGCAGTGTATAGGAAAGGATTTTAAGGCAAAGCCGCCTTTCCCCGATTCGCCGCATTAATTGGAGCAATGAGGATATTATTGGTTTGCCTGGTGTAGCCATCGCTGCCCCTCTCATATAGCACGACATATTGGGCTCTAGCCAAATCCTGACGGCTGAGGGCCATGAAGACAGTCTCGCTCCATCCAAGCTCATCGGGAGGGAATTCCATGCCAGGATGAAGATATTCTGGAGGATATATCTTAGTGCTCCACCTATTCACATCGACAGGATTCAGCCTGTCATCCCGAACAACATACAATGTCTTCTTAACATTGAAATGTCCTGCAGCTTCGCTCTCATCTTCCAGAAGCGATTCATTCATGAAAAAGTAATCATATTCTGATGAGTTGATTTCCAATGGGATATGCGTCATATCTATTTCTACATCTCTCAGGAATGGATACTGCCTCATAGCTTGTTCTATTGGAATTTTCATATTTTGCCACCTATCATTTGGAATATGAATGCTTAACTTTGACTGCATCATAAGTGGGGTTAAGTGAAACATTTAAGCGTTTCCTGATTAAAATCACGCGGGGGGCCTTTTTTGCCAAAATTCCTATTTGCTTCAGAATTTCCTGCCTTCTATCACTAGTACATACAAAAACTTTCAAAATAAAACTTACTTCTTGGACTTGCCTTTATCCTGGAGTTTCCTTGCGCTCTCAGTGGCGGCCACCAGCCCAAGCGTGCCTGAGTATCCCATGGTGTTCACAATGTCGCTCGGGACTATAATGAACGTGCCCTTCTCCTTCACTGATTCGTAAAGCATGTTCATCGCCCTAAGCTTCATGGCCTCGGGGTTTCGCTCATATATCTTTGCCGCATCCTCGAACTTCTTGGCAATCTGCACCTCGCTGTCTGCGAGCTCTACCCGTGCCAGCTTCTCCTTCTCAGCTTGGGCTTTCCTGGACATGGCATCCTGCAGTTGGGGAGGAATCTTTATGTCCCTGACTTCCACGCTCTGGACCTCCAGCCCCCATTTCGAGGCCTTTGCCTCTATCAGCTTCTGAAGCTTCTCATCCATTGTAGTCCTGTCCGAGAGCATGGTGGCCAGATTGGTCTGGCCGATTATGTCCCTCATTGTCGTCATGGAAGCCTTGACTATGCTGCCGAAATAGTCCTGCACCACGGTAAGCGATTTCTGGGCATCCTTTATCTGCCAGAAGAGCACAGCATCCACGTTCACGGGCACGTTATCCATTGTAAGGGTGCGCTCAGCCGTGAAGGTGGTGGTCCTGACCCTCATGTCCCTCTTTATAACATCCTCTATGAACGGGATGACGAAGAAGACCCCAGGGCCCTTGAACCTGTTGAACTTCCCTAGCCTGAGGATGATGGAATTGTCCCACTGGTTATTGATCCGGATGGATGATGCTATTATCCATGCTATTATCAGCCCTGCGGCTATCTCAGTGAACGCTACGAAGGCAGCGCCTGCCACCAATGCCGAATAAGCGAGGTATCCGAAAATCAGGATGACTATGAGAGCGAAAAGGAATGATATCGCGCCCGCTCCGCTTGCCTCTTTCCGGGGCATGCTTTCCTCGTCCACAGTCTTAAGCGACTCCAGACCCTCTTCTCCCACCTGGTCATCTTCTTCGCTCTCTGACATGGTATTTACTTATATTTTGGCTTAAAAAGGCCGTACCTGGCCTTCGTCAGATGTGCCACCCACATAAAAAATAGCCCGGAGCGGGCGGCCCTCTATAAACTATACTCTGGCAATGCTCGGAATAATTACACTAGTTTTCGCATTTATAGCAAGGGTTGATGAAACCCATTTGGAAAAATAAATACAGATGTTCGTTACTGCTTTTTGTACCCAAACCTTTTCTCATAATTCTTGTGGTCGAGCCACTCAAGGACAATCGCTATGATCTCAATCTCGTCCCCACCTAAGGAGTAAAGAAGCCTCCAGCCATTCGGGAGGTCGTATTTCCAAAGGTTGTCTATGTTGTATTTGCTCACGTATTCCTTTGGGATGAGCTTCTGCCTTATGTGGATGAATGCCGTAGGGGACTCCTCTATGTCCTTGAACGCCCTCATTAGCGTGTCGTAGAGCCTTTTCTCAGCGGATGTGTCCTTGAGCCTGTCGAACGCCTTCTTCACCTTCTCGTCAGCGAAGACTATCTTAGTCATTTCAACCACAAGTCAGGCCTGTTCATGTACTTCTTCACGATCTCCGGGTTCCATATCCAGACGACATACCGTTCCTTGTCCGTGACTATCTTGCCAGAGCCCATAAGGTAATCGAATATGACGCAGAAGGTCTGGTACATCATCTTCCTCGGAAGATTCTCCCAGAGCTGCCTTTTCTT
>CAYGVS010000043.1:0-4374 GCA_964353635.1 uncultured archaeon
GGGATATCGAGGTGCTCGACAAGCTTGAGGGCAAGATGGTCAAGCTCAAGATGGACATCTTCCTCAAGAGCTTCGGCGAGGAAGCCTACAAGAACGTTGTCCTTAACCTCCCGATAGGCTATGAGAACATAATCGAGGTGAGGGACGGCTTCGGAAGGCAGCTGCAGTTCACAGGAGGGAAGGATTCCAGCAGTATTGTGGTTGACGAGATAGAGCCTGCAGGCATGAAGACAGTGAGCGTGGTCTACAAGGCAAGCTACCCGACCATAATCATAACTCCTGACAGGGACAGGTACGACCTGAACTCACCGGTTAGCCTCGAGATACTCGTCATAAACGGCGGGGAGACCGTAGATTATCCATACATGGAAGTGGAGATTTACACCCCCGGCATGGATGTGATATACACCAACATGGAGAGGCTCAATACATTGGAGCCCCTGGAGAAGACGCAGATATACGAGAAGTTCGTGGTGCCTGTGGATGCCCCAGGCGGCATGTATATGGCCAGCGCGAAGTTCAGGGAGGATTACAAAGTGCTCGCGTCAGGCACAGGGAACTTCCTTGTGATAGGGCCGTCCGGAAGCGCCTCTGAGGCGCTCCAGATAGTGGCTGTGCTTTCAGTCACATGTGTGCTTGTGTACTTCTCAGCCAAGAGGCTCAGGGAGGTCAGGAGGACAAAGGCCCTCCTGGATAGCACAGGCACGCTGCGCAAGCAGAACTAAAGGCCAGTATTGGAAGTAGGCAAGAGCCTACTTCGTTCCAGAATCGAGATTGAAGGCGGAACGTGAGACCGAAGTCGGCAATGCCGACTTCAAAAGAAATTCCGCCTTCTTTCCAGCGTCGGGTGGTATTCAATGTGGATTTCGCTGTTCGGGATAGATTTCCCAGTCGTCGAGCTTATGGTCATCTTCTCAATAGTTGTTGTTATCTATCTTATCATACTGGAGTTCGAGTTCCGGCAGATGAGGATAATCGCTAGGAAGTTCGATGACGAGGAAGTGCAGCTAGGCCATGCCATGAGGGAGCTGAAGGACGAGATAACAGGGCTGAAAGATGTCATAGCGTCCAAGAAGATGAGATGAGGGTGTCATACTATGCTCGTGTTCGGTATTGAAGTCGGGATTCTTGAACTGTTCTCGGTCTTCGCCATAGTCCTGGTGGTATACCTCGTCATCCTTGAGTTCGAGTTCAGGCATGTGAGAGGGATAACGAGGAAGTTCGATGAGGAAGAGATACAGCTCGGACGCGCCATGAGGGAGCTGAAGGAGGAAGTGGCGAGCCTGAAGGATATCATGGAGACCAAGAAGATAAAATAGTTAAAAGGCTTGAAGGCGACAAGAGTCGCCTTCGGTCAAGGAAAGGCCTTGGACTCCAGAAACCATTACCCGAACCTTACAATTGGTTCATGTAAAAATTCTAAAAGCCTTTGGATGCCAAAAAAACTGGCCCATATAAAAAGGACGCGGGTTTTTTTGCTCAACCGCTTGCTTTCTGATTCACCTGACACATTCCTTCCGGAGCTGAAGCCCGATTTTGATAGACGGCTTATGTCAATTGCATAGAGCCGTCATTCCAGAACAGGCTCGAAAAAGCGGTTTTGGAACCCAAAAAAACCTTTGCCCGGATTTCGACTGCGTTCTGAATCATATCGGGATGAATAATCCGCATTTTTCATATAACTGTTAACCTATTTAATATGGCGCGGACAAATATTATCATATGGTGGCTAAGAGGCATGTGGCCTTGGTTTTGGCAGCTTTAATTCTGCTTCTGGGAGCCTTCTCAGCCTTGAGGATTCCTGAAGCCCTTGGGGCAACGCAGAAGACCTTTGTCCTGAATATTGATTCCGCTGCCTTTTCCTTCGAGGAGAGCAGCTTCAACGACAGCTCATCCACAAAGGAATACAACTTCCCGTCCGCAGGGAACGTCACCTATTGGGTGCGAGTGCCAAAGAATTCCACTATCTCTAACGCCACCATGGCTTTGACAGGGAAGATAATCTATGTGTATTCGGTCCAGGCCAGCGCAGCAGGCATCAAGGGCCTGTCCATCGGCAATGCCATAGGCTCGGAGAACCAGGTGTCCATGGGCACCCAGGAGTCAAGCATAGGCAAGGCCAAGCTGCTCTTCGGCAACAACGGCACTTACATATGGAACGTGACCATCTCCAGCAACAAGGACGTATATTCCACATCAATAGGCGACATGATGGCAGCCGCGGGGAGCGAGATAGCTGTTGGCTCCCAGGACAACAAGGTTTACCTGCTTTTTTCCAACGGCACGAAGGCATGGGAAGTGTCGACAGGAGCTGCAGTCAGTAGCGTTAAGATTGGCGACGTCTACTCGAGCGGGACTAATTTCGTGATAGCGGCTTCTGACAAGGTCTACGTGATAAATTCCACAGGTTCAGAGAACTGGAGCTCGACCATAGCAGGATGCACCGGGATAAATGACATAGCCCTGGGCAATTTCACATCAGACGAAGGGAACGAGATAATTGCAGGCTGCGGGGCAGGCAAGATTTTCATCCTGAACGCTACAGGTTCTGTCATCCAGAACATGACCGTGGGTTCATCAAGCATAAACAGCGTGGATGTAGGCAATGTGACCACGGATGCAGGCAACGAGATAGTTTGCGGGTCAGGGGACAACAGGGTCTATGTCATGAATGCCAGCGGCAGCATTATATGGAATTACACCACAGGCGGATATGTCAACAGCGTCAAGATAGGCGATGTCACGTCATCGTACCCTGGCAATGAGGTAGTCGCAGGCTCTGATGACATGAAGGTCTACACCTTGGACAGCCTGGGAAGCCTTATCTGGAGCTTCGAGGCGGACAGCTTCGTCAACACGATAGCCATCGGAAACCTTACTTCAGACTCAGGCAGCGAGGTCGCGGCAGGAGCCGGGAACGGGTATTTCTATGTGTTCAACTTCGATTATTTCCCGGATAACGTATCCATCGATGCCGGGGGAGGAGGCTATGACTGGCAATATCAAGGCAAGCTCAGGCAGTCAATAACGGCAGGAGGCATCTCCAATGTCATATCCTCGATCCAGTCCTATCTCAGCTCGTGCACGCCATCCTCAGGAATGTGCGATGTCCCGCTCATCTTCCATTCCGACTGGCCTGGGAAGCTGAACATATCCTCGATGAACATCACGTACTCCTACAACATCTCCAGCCTGGTCTCAGTCCAGACCGTTAGCTCTGCCTGGTCCAGGACAAGGAACATAATCGCGAACGAGACAGTGGGCTACCAGGTGCGGAACATCACTTTCATCTCAAACCCCACGTATGACATCTCGGTCCAGCACATAAGGATAAGCCAGTCAGCGACAGGGGCATGCGATTTCAACGGTAGCTCTTACTCAGTCGTAACCGCAGAAGGCCAGGTGGCATGCAATGTCCCTGACTTCACAATCAGCTCCTCGGGAGCGCTTCCAGGGCCTTACACGCTATGGGACAACACCATGGTGTCAGGCATGCCGGTTGTCATAAGCGACTCCTCTGAATACTACACATACGCAACTGACAATTTCTTCTGGAGGAAGAACCTTACCATAGCCAACACCACATCAACCGTCATCTACAATGTAACAGGGAACGTGACGCTTAATGAGAGCGCTGTGAAAGGCCAGGAATTCCTCAACGTATCATGGATGGGCTCCTGGTGCAATATCACCCCTGAGACAGCTGCTGCCACTTGCAACACAGGGAGCCCTGTATACACAGTCAAGACATGCTCCGGGACTGTGTTCTATGTCTGCAAGCAGGACATCAATTCGAACGGCGTTTATGAATTCTTCAGGTGGGTCCAGCCTTACGCCAATGCCTCCATCAGCTACATAGCCGGTGGGACCACCAATCTTCCTCCAAACCTCACAAGCCAGAACGTCTCTGTCTCCCCTTCGATTTGGGGGAGCTGGTTCAACTACTCGGTCCATGTGAATGACACAGAATACGATTCTGTGAACGTGACGCTTTGGGTCAGGCTCAATCTCTCAGGTGCCTGGCAGATCATAAGCGAGCAGAACATCTCATCAGAAAGCAACCTCTGGTTCAACACCACCTCCACAAGCGCCTGGACAGGGCTTGCAAGCTACATGTTCCAGTACCAGGACTTCAATGCATCCGGCTATCCGATGCACCCAAGCCAGAACACTTCTGCGTTCTCCGGACCGAGCGTGCAGAAGCACACCGTCCTGGTGGAGCACGTGCAGGGCAACAACAGCGAAGTCAACAGGAGCTCTTCTGCCCTTCTATCCGTCAGGGTGAATGACACGAACTCTTTAAGCTGGGCGGCAGCGGGGACCAGCTGCGCCTTCTGGGTGACCACTGACGGAAGCTCCTAGAAGGCGCAGCTG
>CAYGVS010000044.1:0-3570 GCA_964353635.1 uncultured archaeon
TTATGGTCATGGTATTCGAAGTCCTGAACAGGCTGAAATGGAAGGGCGGACTTGAGCTGGCGGACATAATCATACTTCACAGGGGAGCTCCCGGAGACATGAAGGCCATTAAAGGTTCGCAGCTTACTGGCCTGGACAGGCACTATTTCTGGTATTCGGAAAGCGGAAATGAGATTACAATACCCCTTCACAGGGTAAGGAGGATTAGGCTAGAAGGGAAGCTGATATGGGAAAGGAAAGAGAAGCCACAAGGCCAGGATTAGGACAGGCTGATGGACCATGTATATTGTGAGGGAATTCCTTCCAAGGAAGCGGATGGGAGCGAGCATCCTGTTCCCTGAAAGGTCAGGAAGCTTCCTTTTGCCTTCCGGATAGAGCGCGCTTCCCATAAACATCCCTACAAGGAAGACACCGAGCCATGGGAGGAGCGGCACGTAATCAACGCTGGATAATCCTTGAGGCATAAATCCCATCCAGGCAAGCCACGAGAAGCCAAATACGATAGTCTGGAGGAAGGCTCCAGCAACAATTATAACCATGCCCAGCAGAAGGTTCAGGACTCGGTATTTTGCAAACAAATGCCCGATTATTATGGAAGTACCAATCAGATGAAGCACGCCAAAAAACACGAAATCACTGGGTATGAAAACCCATGTCATGAGAGTTATGATCATCCCAAGGCTAAATATCCTGGCTCCTCTGAAAAGGTATTTTTTATGAATTTCCCAACGCTTCATGCTTTTAGCCCTTGAATAGCTAAGCGTCAGGGAGATGCCTGAAAGAAGTATGAACATGGAGACCGTCACACGCGCCAAAACCGTCCAGAATCCGGAAAACGTGTTGATGCCATAAATGCCGAAATACGAGATATCAGTCACAAGGTTCGAAATGAGCATAAAGACAATAGCCACTCCCCTGAGGAAATCTATCTCCCAGAAGCGCTTGCTTTTTTGCATTGTCAATCTTTTCTGCCGCTGCACGCAATGACATTCCCTTTGACCTTGAAGTCCGCATCAACGAACTTCCCTATCACGGACATATTGGTCTTCGTGTGCTGCGTTATTTTGGAAACGCTGACCTCTGACTTCCCCTTGGCCAGAGCCAGATATGGGAGTATCTGATCGGCCATCCATTCATCCAGGCACGCCTCCGAGTCTATCTGCTTCCTCAGGAGTGACGCAGCTTCCTGCCCAACCTTTTCCGCGGACCTTCCTCTTTCGCCAACAGAGCTTGCGCCAAGGAAGCAGTTTCCGAAGAATGACGCAAGAGTGATTGCGGAGCCTGTGGAGAGCGTGGGGACGTATTTCATGGACTTCTTTATTGTCCCAAGCACCTTCTCGGCTGATTCCATCTGCCTCTCTGCAACCCGGCCTTTTACAAGATCCTTTGATGCAGAGCTCCAGCCTTCAGTAAACACTTGCCTCCCTCTCTCAGTCAGGTTGAGCGGGATTAGCATTCCTGTAGGCTTCACAAAAACCATTATCTTCCCGCCGCCTTTCGGATAGAATCCATAGGAAAGCGTTTCCGACTCCACGTTGACACCCATCTTGCCAATGAACTCACAGAAAACATGCCGGAAGTATCCTGTTGTGGGACTCCAGGAGACATGGGTGCCTCCTGACACCTCAAAAACAAGATCCCTGTCAACGACAGAGGCGGGGATCATAAGGGTCTGCAGTACAAGTGTCACCGAGCCTGCTGTCCCCACGTCTATCTCAATTTTCTCTTTTAATATGTCCTTTGGACGGAATTCCACTTCCTTAGAGCCTATTTTCAGCCCTTTGACATCTGCGTTGCAAAGCTTCGCAGCAGCCTCTATGCCCTTCATATGCTGGGCTTTGAGGCCAGAAACAGGCCTGCCCTTGCGGATATTGAAAATCCTGACAGGCTTTCCTGTGCTGCACGAGAGACCAATTGCAGTCCTAAGAATCTGCCCGCCTGCCTCACCAAGCGAGCCGTCAATCTGCACGATATGCGGCATATTAATAATTGAGAAGCCTTCTTAATAACCAGCCTATATTTTTATCCTGTCCCCATTCTTCGGGGCATGGACCTCGAATCCCATACCTTTGAGCTCCTGCGCAAACTCGGGCGTCTTTTCCCCGTGAACCAGGACTATTTTTCCCGGGTTGGTCTTCTGGAAAAATTCAATCAATTGATCATGGTCAGTATGGGCGGAGAAATCCAACTGTTCTATCCTCATTTTAGGCTTCACATCCAGACCCTCATTCACATATCTTCCAGTGTCAAAAAGCTTCCTGCCTACTGTCCCTTCCACCATGTAGCCTGTGGCAACAAGGGAGCAGTTCTCCCTCTTGTGGAGCTTCTTTATATAGTATCCGGAAGGGCCTCCGTTGAGCATCCCTGCCGTCGTGATTATTATACAAGGCTTGCTCAGCAAGGCTTCCCTTTGCGATGATTTGGTTATCTTATGCGCTTTGCCAAAGGCCTTTTTCAGCCTCTCAGGGCTTTTAACTGATTCCGGATAGGACATTATGATATTCGATGCCTGGATTCCCATCCCGTCCAGATAGATAGGGAATCCCAGGTCGTGAAGTATCAAAAGAAGCTCCTGGGCTCTTCCGACAGCGAAGCTCGGAAGGAGCAGGATGCCGTTGTTGTACAAGGTGTTTTGCGCCATCTCCCTTAGGCTATCTTCAACTACTTTCCTGTCAGGATGGTTCTTGTAGGAGTATGTCGATTCTGTTATCAGAACATCTATGTCTTTGTAAGCCTTTGAAGCGCCTTTCATTAGCTGGGTGTCCGAGAAGTTTATGTCACCGGTGAACATCACCCTTTTGCGGTAATCCACTATGAAGCACTGGCTTCCCGGCACATGGCCTGCTTCAAGAAACTCCACCGTCGAGGAGCCAATCTTTTCCTTTTGGCCAAATTGGACACTCCTCTTCCTTTTCTCCATCTCCTTAATGTCATGTGCCATGTAAGCAGGATCCATATCCTTCCTGTCCTGGACCTTTAAGGAATCCCTGAGAAGGAGCGAGCACAGGTCAAAGGTCGCATCGCTTGCAAAGACGCTTTTTCCGTATCCGGCCTTATAGAGGGCAGGGACAAAGCCGGAATGGTCAAGATGCGCATGGCTGAGCAGCACTGCATCAATAGGGGCAGGCGGATGCATGGGAAGGCTGAAGTTCTGCACCTCAATTCCATGGTCAAGCACAAGCCTCTCAGAACCTGTGTCCAGCAGGACAGAAAGCCTTCCGACCTCTCTTCCTCCGCCAAGAATCGTAAGCTCTGACATGTAAAAGCCTTGTAATAAATACAGACGCAATATAATATTATGTCCTACATCGATTTATACTACCGTCCTGATAAAGACCTGGTTTGCGAATTTTATGTAGAGCCAGCCAAGGGGCTTTCCGTAAAGGAGGCGGCTGAACATTTGGCAGGTGAATCCTCTGTGGGAACATGGACAGAAGTCCAGACTTCCACCCCGAGGATCCGGAAGATGGCTGCTAAGGTCTTCTCCATAAAAGGGAATCAGGTAAAGATCGCATATCCCCAGGAGCTTTTCGAGCCGGGGAACATGCCCCAGATAATGAGCAGCATAGC
>CAYGVS010000045.1:0-3064 GCA_964353635.1 uncultured archaeon
GTAACTGGTTTTTTGTAGTGTAACTGGGAGTTAGAGGGTTATCCTTTGTAATTCCTTAAACGTCCTAACACAATAATCCTCATCGCACCTAGCTTTCCCTACCAAAACTGTCTTCATCCCAAGCTTCTTAGCACCCTCAATATCTCTCTCATACCAATCTCCGACCATCACAGCTTCCTCAGGATTGACTCCAAGCTTTTCCAGCACCAGAAGGAAGAGGTCAGGATTTGGCTTGAGCATCCCTGTTTCATAGGAAAAGGCGATATAGTCAAAGTGCTTCTTGTGGCCGGCCTCGAAGAAAGGCTTCATGGTGAAGCAGTCTGTATTGGACACCAAACCTATTTTGAATTTCTGCCTGAGCCTCTCAAGCTCAGGCATGACGTCAGGGAAGAATTCGAAATGTATCTTGGATTTGTCATATATGTCAAGGAGGTCGTTTATGAGCGCAGGGTCAGGCTCCCTGCCCATGCATTCGCATATGTGCTTTGCTGCCTCAAGAATGCTCGGGAACTTCTGCAGCATGAAGGCCCTCTCTATCTTCTTGTACTGGTCAATCTTCAATCCGAACCTTCTCTCCAGCAGCATGATCGGGTTTTGAGAGGTATCATTGTAAGCCAGAGTGTTCCAAAGGTCGAATACGACTGCCTTTGTTTTCCCTTTTGTCATTTTTTCACCAAGGATGCTTCTTTATTTTAAGTAGGTATGCCATCATGTTTGCAACAATATGCACCAAAAACGTTATAAATGCCAAGAGGACAATCCAGCCTTCTTCAAGCCGCACCAGTATGAGAGAGAACAACAGGGCTCCTGCGAGGAAATCCAGCTGGTCAAGGACAGGCGCAGGCCTGCTCCTTGCTATCCTGAGCCTCCTCTTTATGAAGCTTCCTCCAAGGTCTCCCAGCATGGCACCCAGGCCCAGCAGAAAACCCAAGAGAGGCGTCATGGTAACAATGTTCAGGGGAACGGGAGAAGTGGAAAACGGTAGGGAAGGGTATGCAAGCATCTCCACAAGCCCTATGAAGCCTCCCATGATTGCCCCAAAAAGCAAGCCCTCCCAGGTCTTCCCTTCGCCAAAAAGGGGCTGGCTGCGGAACTTCCTTCCGCCATCTATGGTGTGGAGGCCTTTCCTGAGGCCGAGGATTGGAGTGAGGCCGTTGGCCGCATAGGCAGGCAGAATGAGCCATATGGCTTCCACAAGCGTGTAGATGTCAAAAACCATATTAATATGTTGTGCTGCGAATTAATATGCGAACAGCGCATAATGATGTTGTTCGATTGAAGTCGGCTTTGCCGACTTCTGTCCAGAATCGGGCTGATAGATCAACTGGTAGATTGACGGCAGCGAAGCTGACGTTTCTCCAGGGAAGATCGCCTGTTTCGCAATGCCTGGCGGGCTTGCTTGCCGGGAAACGAAACTGCAGGAGGCTCCGGGTTCAAATCCCGGTCAGTCCATATGGCCAAGAAAAATGTCAAGCTCGAACCATTAGGAACAATACCTACGCAACTTGAATGTCCGAAGTGCGGGTCAAAGCTTAAGTTACTAGCTGGTGGAGGAGCGCCCCAGATTTATTTCTGCGGGAAATGCGGCTACAGGGGACCTGTCGGGCTGGAGCCTGGATTTGCAAAGCTTGGTAAAAAGAACAGGGTCTAATAAAATTGACATGGGCCCGGTGAGATGTTAGCCGCTTCGGTCTTTCATGGGAATAGGCCGGTAAGGGGCATGGAAGTCGGCAGACTCCTTTGCCTCTTGCGGTATCGAACTCACGACCCCTCGATTATCAGTCGAGTGCTCTACCACTGAGCCACGGGCCCGACTATGGATAGAAGGCTGCCAAAGACCGAAGGCGTCTCTTGACGCCTTCCAGCAATTATCGCCTTCAAACCACGTCGATATAGGTTTATCAGTCAAATAATATTTAAATAGAATAACAGATAAATGTCACAGACACCCACGAATAATGTCAGATTGACGACTTGAACCCATAAAACAAAGTCGTCTGTCCGGTGTCGGCCCCCGTGGTGTAGCCCGGTCAAGCATACGGGCTTCTCGAGCCTGTGACGCGGGTTCAAACTCAGCCGTCTAAAAGGCATGTGGAGTAGCTGCAAAGGGTTTCGCTCTACAGCCTTTGGATGAAGGCGGAAGCCTCAAAAGGCTGTATGGAAATCCCGCCGGGGGTATTTCATATTCATATTTAACAGCTGAAACCAATAATTATCAGTAAAACTTGTGGGGTGCGTTCTGATGACTGTGATAAAGGCTTCAGAGAAGCCGAAGCTCAGGAACCCTGTCCTTATTGAGGGGCTTCCTGGAGTTGGAAACATTGGAAGGGTGGCCGTGGGCTACCTCGTGGAGCAGCTTGGGGCCAAGAAGTTCGCCCAGCTCTATTCGCGGCATTTCTTCCCTTTCGTTGTCCTGCATGACAAGAACCAGATACACCTCCTCAAGAACGAGTTCCATTACTACAAGGCCAAGAAGAAGGGGCAGAGGGACATAATATTCCTTGTTGGCGACTGCCAGTCCCTGGATCCCACGGGCCACTATGAGGTGATGGAGAGGGTCCTGGATTTCGCTGAGAAGTTAGGCGTCAAGGAGATATTCACTATCGGAGGGATAGCCACTGGGGAAGCCCAAAGAAGCAACAAGGTGCTCGGGGCTGCAACTGACAAGGAGCTTGTGACAAAATACCAGAAATTCGGCGTGGAGTTCTCTGCAGGTGAGAAGATAGGCTATATTGTGGGCGCAGCAGGGCTTCTGCTGGGAATCGGCAAGGAAAGGGGCATGAAGGGGGTGTGTCTGCTAGGGGAGACATCAGGCTTCCCGATAGTCACAGACCCCAAAGGCGCGGAGTTAGTTCTGCACAGCCTCACAAAGATGCTCGGCCTCAAGATAGACATGAGCAAGCTGGACCATAAGGTCAAGGAAATGGAGGAGTTCATAAAGAAGGTCGAGGACCTCCAGAAGAGGGCTCTCACGGAAATAGCCAAGAGCGAGCCCCAGGCGCAGCAGCAGAAGACAAGGGAGCAGACTAGATACATCGGATGACCTGAAAGGGGCGGCAGAAAG
>CAYGVS010000046.1:0-2948 GCA_964353635.1 uncultured archaeon
GAACCAGCCTGGCCGCGGCCTCAAGGCGCATGTTCTCAGGCAGGCTCCGGATGGGCTTGTGCCTGCACTCGCCCATGCCCATCCTGCACGGGCCCTGGTCGCAGGTCTTGCCTCTGGACATGAGGCACTGGAAGTTCCCCCTTCCCCTCACATCGAGCGTCTGGAAAGCCTCCTCCCTTGAGTACTGGTCCTGGAGGCTTTTCGTGGAGACAAGTATGAAGGCGCTGGGCTTCTGCCTCGCCAGCGTTATTGCTATTGCGCTCTTCCCGAACCCTGTGGGAGCCTCGAGGAAGACGTATTTCACCCCGCTCTCCCAGGACCTGGAAACCTCTTCAAGGGCAGCCCTCTGCAGGGGCCTGATGCCTGGGAACGGGAACCTCTCGGGTATGCCTTCAGCATCCGGCCGGCCTGGGGAAAGTATAAGCGTTCTCATCCAGATTTATTTCTCTTCAGCTAGATTTATATCCCATGTCCGTGGATGCTAAAGAGGCAGATTATCTGTTCTTTATCTTTTCCATTATCTGCATTATCCTTTCCCTGTGCTGGCTTCCCAGCTCCAATGCCTTTCCGTAAAACTCCCTGGCCTCATCTGCACTCCCCAGCCCCATACACAGCTCCCCAAGGTTATAATAAGCGTCAGCGTTCTTAGGATCCAGGGCCAGTATCCTCCTGTTCACTTCCATGGCCTCCTGATACCTACCCTGAGTGGCATAGGCCTCCTGCAGCCCGAAATGCGCGTCCAGGTAATCCTTTTTCAGCTCAATGGCTTTCCTGTAGAAAGTTTCCGCCTTTTCCAGATCCCCTTTCCTTGAATAGAAATACCCAAGATCAAAGCAGCTCTTGGGATCCTTTGGATCCTCCCTGAGCCTGGCCTCGCTGAGCTCCTCATATTTTTCCGCCTTCCCTGTCCTGGGCTTGAGCGAACCGAAGTGGTGTACCGGGATGTCCACATCCATTATCTTCCCGCCATGCCTGAGTATGGAGTGCTCCACAACCTCATGCACTTCCCTTTCGAAAAGGATTTTGGGATCCCTCCTGAACATCCTTACAACCCTGGTCCTCTGGTATCCCCTGAAGCTCTCCCCCTCCTTGTATAAGTCCTGGCCCCTCTGGAAGAAATTGGGCACGAACTCATCATTAGTGTAATTCCTTATCACAAAGGAGAAGCCGTCAAAGTGCCTGTTCTTCGCAAGCAGCCTCAGGCTCTCCAGATCCCTTTCCGCTATGGTCTCATCCGCATCAAGAGACAGTATCCAGTAGCCTTTTGCCATGGATATGGCAAAATTCCTGGCATTGCTGAAGCTCCCGTCCCATCCGTAGAAGAAGACCTTTGCCCCGAGCTCCCTGGCCATCTCAGCTGTCCTGTCCTTAGAACCAGTGTCCACAATTATAATCTCATCCGCAGCAGGCTTCACGCTCCTGATCGCTTTCGCGATCCATGCTTCCTCGTCCTTCGCTATCATGCAGAGAGATATGGCTGGCATAATATGTGATGGCCAGAAGGCTTTTTGAAGGGGATGGCCGCCTTACTTTTTCTTCCTGGCAGGCTTCTTCTCAGGGCATTCATCGCAGTACTTCTCCCAGCCGCGGCCCTGTCGGATGCCCCAGGGCGCCCATGAGGCACCCATTATGGCGGCCATGACCAGTATAGAAGCGACGAACACCGCGATGTTCTGGTATGGGTTGAAGTCCCCCGCGTAGAAGAAAAGCCATATTATCAGGAAGACAAGCCAACCTATGCCCACGATTATGGAAAGGGAGACCCTCCATCCAAAGCCTTTCATGTCAGTATGCCTATGCTTCTCATCCATAGCAACCAATTGGATTGAGGGTTTATATGGGTAAGGGCTCCAGCGCCAAGCAGGCTTCAGGATGGATGACCTTATAAATATGTATATACTATGTATATACATGATTCAAAGGACCGTGACAAAGGTCGTGAAGAGATATGGGAATTCAGGGGGCGTGTACCTGCCTTCCTCCTGGATAGGCGGAACAGTGGAGATAGCCCTCGCAAGCAGTCCGCCAAGGCCTGAAAAGGACCTGCCGCTTGCTCTTGCGGGCAGCATGGAGCATATAGTGAGCATACTTTTGTACGGCTCATACGCAAGAGGTGAGCACACCGAGGGATCTGACATAGATGTGATAGTCGTCACGGACAATCACACAAAAGCCATGAAAGCGCCCGGTGGCCTCGGGGGCATGAACTATGACATAAGGGTGATGAGGGCGGATGACATCAAGAGGCTGGCTAGCCGGGACATCCTGCTCAGCAAGTCCCTTGAAGATGCGAAAGCGATCCTGAACGACAGCTTCCTAGATGAGCTGAGGTCCATAAAGCCGAAGGGAAGCCTCGCGGAGAGGATAAGCCTTGCCAGGTCCTCCATTGAGATAATCAAAAGCCTGCATGATGAAGGCGGTGGCAGCGCAAGCCTGGTCTACCCGCTTGTTATGCGCATAAAGGAGATGCTTCTCATGAAATGCGCCCGCGAAGGCAAGAGATACACGCTCGGCCTCCTGGAGGGCAAGCTTCTGGAAAAGGGAATTTCAAAGGCAGACTACAGGAAGCTCATGAGCATTTACAGGGGCGCAAGGGATGGCAAGAAGCCGGGAAAACTCAATATAGGTGACCGCACTTTCATGCTGGTTCTTGAACTGCTTGAGGAGATGATAGCTGATGCCGAAAAGAAGGAAAAGGCTAAAGAAAGGAGTAGAGTCCATAAAGGAGCAGATTGAGCTCCATAAGCAGAAGCTAAAGGCCGCACAGGAATCAGGCAATATAGGCCTGGCAGATTATTATGAGAAGGAGATAGACAGCATGGAGGCCGCCTTAAGGAAGAAGCAGGACATACTGAGCAAATGAAACTGGGAGAGGAGCAAGCCATCTGTTCCATATTTAAACGTTTGGAGCAAGAATTCTGGCGGCTTCAGCCATCAGATGAATTGCG
>CAYGVS010000047.1:0-2798 GCA_964353635.1 uncultured archaeon
AAAGGCATGCTTAATTCTTGTCCACAAGGCTGTTAAGTTTTAGCATTACCTCTCCCTCTCCCCTTTGATAAATTCTTCAACCATCTGCCTTGCAACAGGGTCAGGATACTGCTGTGGCGGGTGCTTCATGGTGTAAGAGGATATGCTTGTGAGGGGGCCTGCTATGTTCCTTTCAAGCCCCAGTTTGGCGCACCTTATGGCATCAATGACCACACCGGCGCTGTTTGGAGAATCCTCTATGGAAAGTCTAAGCTCAAGCTCTACGGGCACGTTCCCGAACTTGCGGCCCTCCATGCGGATGAAGCATACCTTATTGTCTTTCTGCCACGGAACGTAGTCAGATGGGCCTATATGTATGTTGTCAGGGTGCAGGGGAACCGGAAGCTGGGACTGCACGGATTCGGTCTTGCTTATCTTCTTGCTCTTTAGCCTGGACCTCTCAAGCATGTTAAGGAAGTCCGTGTTACCCCCAGTGTTCAGCTGGTATGTCCTGTCTATCTTCACTCCCCTGTCAGAGAAGAGCTTTGTGAGGGTTCTGTGCACTATGGTGGCTCCCACCTGGCTTTTTATGTCATCCCCCACTATGGGGATTCCTGATACCTTGAACCTCTCAGCCCACTTAGGGTCGGATGCTATGAAAACTGGCATGCAGTTCACGAAGGCGCATCCCGTATCAAGGGCGGCCTGAGCATAATAATGGACTGCCTGATCAGAGCCCACCGGCATGTAATTAACAAGGACCTCGGCACCTGTCTCCTTCAGGACCTTTGTCACATCAATCGGCTTATCCTTGGAGACGACAAATGCCTTATCCTCAGGATAGTCCTTCATGTGCTCGGCAACCCCATCCAGCACGGGGGCCTTCTGTACAATCACTCCCATATCAGGCACGTCTTTCTGGAAGACCTTGGTGCAGTTCGGAAGGCTGAATATGGCCTCGGAAAGGTCCTTTCCCACCTTCCTGGCATCCACGTCAAAGGCAGCAACGGGCTTAACGTCCGATATCTTGTGGCCTCCAAGGACGTTGTGCATGAGGCCAGGCACAAGCTCGTTGTTGGTATCAATATCCTTGTAATAGAACAATCCCTGGACAAGCGAGGAAGCGCAGTTCCCCACCCCCGCAATAGCTAGCCTGATTTCTGCCATGATTACACCTCCGAACATGCTAAGGAAGTCGAAATTTGCACAAATGATTATATTTCGCCTCCGCACTGATTTTTAGCTGTTAGTATTATACAGCTGTAAAATAGTTGGTCCAGCAGGCTTATATATTTTACGGGTGTAAAACATTAGAGAATGCAGCACGCTTTCTTGATGCTCATGAGCCCCTTTCCTGATAGGTTTAGTATAAAGGGAACCATACTCCCCCCGCAGGATGCCTCGCCTTTCTTGAGGATTTTCCTGAATTCCTCTATATCAGAGCATTCAGCTTCTGTGTAGCCCATCCCCACTTCCACAGGTATATGGGCATCGCTGCCTCCGGTCACACCCAGCTCGTTCTCCCTGGCAAAGAAATATGCCCTCTCGTTAGCCAATCTTGAAAGCAACCGCGAGTTGAAGCCCTCCACAGCATCCAGCCAAGGCAGGACATCCTCAAGCCCTTTGAAGCCTTTGGTGGAATCGAATGGGTGCGAAGCCGCTGCAACCCCATCCTGCTGCCTGATGGCATCCAGGACTTCCAGTGCATCTCCGGGCTTTATGGCCTGGTTCAGGAATAGCCCCAGTATCTCCCCACATTTCATTCCTTCCAGCGTGACCTTTATCTCCTCTCCCAGGATAAGATGCAGGCTGCGCTTTCTAGCAGCTTCTCTCATGGAAGGCCATGCTCTTGTTTTGTTATGATCTGTGACAGCCACCCCGTCCAGCCCCCTCTTCCTAGCCACTTTCATTATGAGCCAGGGAGGGTTCATGGAGTCTTCCGAATACTTCGTGTGGACGTGAAGGTCTATTCTCATACGGATTAATTTGGGGGCAAGGATTAAAATCCCCAGTAAAGGATAAAAGCCTTGGCATACATTCATTCTTATGGCTGGAACTAAGAATGAAATCAGTGAGAAGTTTCACACACTGATTAATGAGCTCTGCATACCTTATGATAAAATAAAGACTACAAAATCCAGGGGCATTCTCCTGGATGAAATGAAGAGCAATCACATGAAGAAATACCAGAAAGCCCTCTCATTGGTACCGCGCCTTCCAGACAGCGAGCTTCTCCTAAAATCATTGGCTGCTTACATGCTATAAGCCAAAACTTATTATAGCATGCTGAGAATACATTATCATGCCACTCCAGCGTCTCAAGGAGCTAAATACCAAGGACTGCCTCTGGGTATACATTCTGAGGATTCTCAAGGACGGTCCTGTGCACGGCTACGCTATAAGGAAGGAGATAGAGCAGAGGTTTGATTTCAAACCAGGTACGGTCACAGCATACAAGGTCCTCTACCTTCTCTCCAAATCTGGTTATGTCAAGAAAACAGTCTCAGGCCGCCAGAAGGTGTATGCGCTCACCCCTGCAGGCAGGAAGGCCCTGAAGGAAGCAATCGATTTCTATAAGGGAAGGGTCAGGGCGCTTAGGCTAGGGAAGATATAATAACTCTCCCCCACATTCCTACTTTGGGAGTTTACGGATATTTTCTAGTGTTGGATTATCGTTGAGCCCAAAAATGGTTATGCAATCAACTACATGATTGTAAATTTGCATGGGTGTTTGTGCATCTGCATATTTTTTTGCCAAATTTTCAAACGTTTGGAGCAAGAATTCTGGCGGCTTCAGCCATCAGATGAATTGCGACCCG
>CAYGVS010000048.1:0-2500 GCA_964353635.1 uncultured archaeon
CTGCTTTCCCAGGCCTTTCCCAGCGCTGGCGCCCTCTATTATCCCTGGCATGTCCAGGACCTGTATCCTGGCGGAATTGTATTCCATTATGCCTGGAATGACATCCAGCGTGGTGAAATCATAAGCCCCCACTTTGGAATCCACTTTGGTTATCTTGTTGATCAGGGTGGATTTCCCCACAGAGGGAAAGCCCACAAGAAGGACTGTGGCGTCCCCTGTCTTCTTTATAAAATAGCCTGCCCCGGCCTTCTTCTTCGACCTTTCCTCATGCTCTGCCTTCAGCTTGGCGAGCTTGGCCTTCAGCTGGCCTATGTGGAACTGCGTATGCTTGTTGTACTGGGTCCTGGCCAGCTCATCTTCTATGGCCTTTATCTGGTCTTCTATGGTCATACTAACGAATCTATTGCAGAAACCGGATTTAAAAGATTCATAGAGCGGCAGAAATCAAATCCTTTTTTCTTCCATAAAGAGGTTGCTTATATAGCATTCCACGTCATGCAGGTTCACAGACTCTATCCCTTCTCTGCCATCCTTGCCATGATAATACATGTATGCTTTGCATTTGGGGCAAAAATCAACGGGATATTCCGGATTTTCATAATCGGCTGTGGAAATATGTATATTCCTTTTTCCGAGCCTTTCGCCGCAAAAATTATGATATCTCGGGTGCTGAAGAATTGCCATGAGACTATCTTATCCGGAAAATAAAAAAGCTTGCGCTTAAATCCCATTCTGCGATAATATAATCATGATAGAAGTGGAAGTCCGCGCCAGGGTGGAAACCTTCAGGGAGATAAGGCAGAGCCTGGGCGAGAAGGCGAGGTTCATGGGCTCCACACACCAGAGCGACACGATTTTCGGCCATCCTAATTTCCTGGACTCGGAGAACAAGGTGATTGAGGGAGGACTTGTCTCCAGGATAAGGGAATCAGGAGATAGCAAGGTCCTGGAGTTCAAGGAGATAAAGAGGGAAGGCGGGGCGCTGGAGCTCAAGCACGAGGTTACAGACCCTGTGAAAATAAAAGAGTTCCTGGGGAAGCTCGGTTTCAGGGAGGCCTTCACCATAAACAAGGTGAGGGAGACCTACCTTTACAGGGACTTCCTGGTGTGCCTGGACACCGTGGAGAGCCTGGGGCAGTTCATAGAGGTGGAGAAGTTCGCCGGCTCAGAAAGCGAGGCCGGGGATGCCTGGAAGCAGTGTTTTGATGTCCTGAAGGAGATAGTTCCTGAGGCAGAGGTGGAGCACAGGAAGTATGGGGACATGATGCAGGATCTGATGAACAGCAAAAGATAAGACTTTAGGCGCTTTTAAGCTGGAAAGTGAATTATTATATATTTGGCGTAGAAGGCGTAGCGCTGGCCTGCGTCACGAATACTCAGGAGAGACTGTGTCAAAGAAGAAGATAATCGATGTGCTTGCATTTGCTTTGATAGCTGTTTTTCTTTTTGCGATTTATTTCTATGCGCCCCTGAAAATTATGTTTCTTGGTTATTTCTGCATGCTTGACCAGACAAGCGAATGCATGAACGCAAGCCTTTTGCTTTACGCCATACCAATGGCTTCTGCCATGTGGCTTGTGATAAGGTTTTTCTCCAAGCTTACGAAGAACATCTGAGAAAGCTATGGCAGGAAGTCTTTCTTGGATATCTTATCTGGCAGGTAGGTCTCTGAGATGAACTTTATGCCCTTGGATGAGAGGGCCTCCAGCTCCAGCTTTATGCCCAGCTCAAGCATGCTCTTCAGCTCAGCCTGCCATTCCTTTGGCTTGAACCAGACATAGTTCATCATTTCATTGGTGCGCTTTATATCTCCCTGATTGAGCTTGATGGTCACATTGCTGGCTATCTTGTACTTCTTGACATCGGCTGTGGTGAGGCCTATGAACTTGGCCTCAGGCGTCCCAAGCCTGTCAGACAGGAAGGAGAGGTTTATGGAGCCCTGTTTTATCACAGAGTATATGTAGTATCCCCACGGATCAGCGTCCGTAAGAACATATATGGGAAGCTTGAACTCCGAATGAAGCCTGTTCACTATCCTCCTAGTCCCGCGGTCAGGCTGCCCCTTCCCAGTGATGATTATGCAGTTGTGCTTCTTCCAGAACTTGTCCTCATTGAGCCTCTGCCAGACAGCGTCCTTCTCTATCACCAGAACGAAATCCGCGCGGTTGTCCAGCTTGATTATCTCAGGCTCCACGTTGGAGGGTATGGCCCATCCCGAACTTCCCATCCTGCTACCGTCAATCTCGTCGCCTGAGTCATTTATCATGAGAGGACCTGCCAGATAGCCCTTCCTGTCGGCTTTCAGGTGCAGCCTCTCCCTCAGCGTGTTGAGCGCGGCCTCTATGTCCTCGAGTATTGGGTCAGACTCCTCCTGCTCTTCAAAAGTGTTCTCCTTGGTCTCGGGGATGGTGCGCTTGAGAGCGTAATAGAGGTCTCTGATTGATATCGTGACACCCTGGTCTATTATCTTCTTGCATTCGGCAGCCACCATGAGGGTCTG